>BHES01000010.1 GCA_003864575.1 Enterobacterales bacterium | reverse complement strand
ATGAGGAGGTAAGAAACAACCGTTACTTCGCTTCAGCAAAGCAGTTCCGGGAGGAGATAAGACGATTTTTTAGTGAAATATTACCGGGACTTTCTGGTGCGTTGCCACGCCGAATTAATGACAACTTCCAGATGCTGAAAAATGCATCTTCAAGTTAACTGTGTATAGTAGTCATACTGAATCCCAAGAAATACAAGAACCTCCTGAGATACAATATTTTTCCGAGATACGAGAATTTTCCGAGATATAAGAAAACCCGACATACAAGAATTCTTTGAAATATAAAAAAGCCCCGAGATATAAGAAAACCCAGGCCGGTTAAGGGGCGAGGATTTCTATCGCATCTTTACTATTTTGCGTTTCGACAAGCCACTTCGCTAAGTTGCAAGCGTATCCATCGCGACTTCGTGTTCTCAGGTCAGGAATGGCAGAGGATTAAAATAGACGGTGGGAAAGACTGAGTTGTTTTGGCTATTTAACGGGTATGTTTTTTGTTCGGTTTTGCAGAGGAAAGATTGGTGATAGGGGAAAAACAAAGGGGGCGCGATGCCCCCAACGTTCAATGTAACGATGCCGCCATTACATATTTTTAATCATGGCATCGCCAAACTCTGAACATTTCAGTAGTTTAGCGCCGTCCATCTGACGTTCGAAATCGTAAGTCACAGTTTTGGCGGCGATTGCGCCCTGCATACCTTTAACGATCAGGTCTGCCGCTTCGAACCATTCCATATGACGCAGCATCATTTCTGCAGAAAGAATAATGGAACCTGGGTTCACTTTATCCTGACCAGCATACTTAGGTGCTGTGCCGTGGGTGGCTTCGAACAAGGCACAATCCGTACCGATGTTAGCACCTGGTGCGATGCCGATGCCGCCAACCTGCGCCGCCAGGGCGTCGGAAATGTAGTCACCGTTCAGGTTCATACAGGCGATAACGTCATATTCGGCCGGACGCAGCAGGATCTGTTGCAGGAAAGCATCGGCAATCACATCTTTAATGATGATGTCTTTGCCGTTGTTAGGGTTCTTGATTTTCACCCACGGGCCGCCATCGATAAGCTCACCGCCGAACTCTTCACGAGCCAACTGGTAACCCCAATCTTTGAACGCACCTTCGGTGAACTTCATGATGTTGCCTTTGTGAACCAAAGTCAGGGAATCACGATCGTTAGTAATAGTGTATTCAATAGCCGCGCGAACCAGACGCTTGGTGCCTTCTTCTGAGCAAGGCTTGATGCCAATACCGCAATCCTGTGGGAAACGGATTTTCTTCACGCCCATTTCGTCTTGCAGGAATTTGATCACTTTGTCAGCTTCAGCTGAACCGGCTTTCCATTCGATACCTGCATAGATATCTTCGGAGTTCTCACGGAAAATCACCATGTCGGTGTCTTCCGGGCGTTTTACCGGGCTTGGTGTGCCGGTGTAATAACGAACCGGGCGCAGGCAGATATACAGATCAAGCTGCTGGCGCAGGGCAACGTTCAGGGAGCGGATACCGCCACCGACCGGGGTAGTCAGCGGACCTTTGATGGCAACGCGGTAATCGCGGATCAGGTCCAGTGTCTCTTCAGGCAACCATACGTCTTTACCGTACAGTTCTACTGATTTCTCACCGGTATAGATTTCCATCCAGGAAATTTTACGTTCGCCGTTGTAGGCTTTTTTAACCGCTGCATCCACCACTTTGATCATGGCAGGAGTAACGTCAACGCCAATACCGTCGCCTTCAATGAACGGGATAATAGGATTATTAGGAATGATCAGTTTACCCTGGGCATCAACTGTAATCTTTTTACCTTCCGCCGGAACAACTACTTTGCTTTCCATTAACCTCTCCTTCGAGCGCATTTTTGTTAAAAATTTGTAAGATGCGGGTCGATATTACTTGAATAATGTCCGCGCGCCAATCTGAAACCGTTTTCACGTATAATGCGCTAATTCTCTCTGACTTCAATGCCTATGAAACTGATCTCTGTTAAAAATCACCACGTTAACCGTTTCAGCAAGCGGCCTGACAGGGTACGTCCAACACAAAATGGTCCACGTAAAGTGGTGCTGTTTAATAAACCGTTTGATGTGCTTCCGCAGTTCACCGACGAAGCCGGCCGGGCCACGCTCAAAGACTACATCTCATTAACAGACATCTATGCCGCAGGGCGTCTGGACCGCGACAGCGAAGGTTTACTGGTACTGACCAACGATGGCAAACTGCAGGCTGCGCTGACTCAGCCGGGCAAGCGAACCGGCAAAGTCTATTATGTACAGGTTGAAGGGACACCTGACGACGCCGCGGTGAATGCGCTGCGTTCAGGGGTTGAGCTGAAAGATGGCAAAACCCTGCCCGCAGGCGTCGATGTGGTGGAAGAGCCGCAGTGGCTGTGGCCGCGTAATCCGCCTATTCGCGAGCGCAAAGCCATCCCGACAGCCTGGCTGAAAATCACCTTATATGAAGGCCGCAACCGTCAGGTGCGCCGGATGACCGCACACGTTGGCTTGCCAACACTGCGCCTGATCCGCTTTAGCATGGGTGAATATTCGCTCGGAGATTTACAACCCGGACAATGGAAGGAGATCTCAGATGTTTAAACCGCACGTCACCGTCGCCTGCGTGGTGCAGTCGCAGGGGCAATTTCTGGTGGTGGAAGAAACCGTCAATGGCAAAGTGACCTGGAATCAACCTGCCGGTCATCTTGAAGCCAATGAGACCCTGTTCAGTGCCGCTAAACGCGAACTGTATGAAGAAACCGGTATTCATGCCGAGCCGCAATCTTTCCTCAAATTACATCAGTGGCAGGCACCGGACGGCACGCCGTTCCTGCGCTTCGCGTTCGTGATTGATCTCGACGAACAACCGCCCACTGAACCTCAGGACAGCGACATTGACCGCTGCGTCTGGGCCAGCGCGGATGAAATCATCGGTTCAACCCGGTTGCGCTCCCCGCTGGTGGCTGAAAGTATTCGCTGCTATCGGCAAAGCTTGCGCTATCCCCTTGATCTGCTTGCTAACTTCAACCTCCCGGAATAGTCACGCCCTCGCTGGCTACACCAATCAACGGTGCAGCCAGCCGTCTGACGTGATAAAATTTCGCGCTTAGTTTTTTTACGTAAAAAACACTAACCACCGCTGTCCGGTCCGGAGTGACTTTTTGTTGCGCGCGGCCTTCATCCTCGTGTGACTTTCTGGCATTGAAACGCCAGTCAAAAGCGCCACCCGCCGGGCAATTTACCTATGTTTTTCGGGACTATTATGTCTGACAACAGCCAGAAAAAAGTGATCGTCGGGATGTCCGGCGGCGTCGACTCCTCCGTTTCGGCCTATTTGCTACAACAGCAAGGCTACCAGGTGGAGGGCCTCTTCATGAAAAATTGGGAAGAGGACGACAACGAAGAATATTGCACAGCCGCGACCGATCTTGCCGATGCGCAGGCCGTGTGCGACAAGCTGGGCATGAAACTGCACACCGTGAATTTTGCGGCGGAATATTGGGACAACGTTTTTGAGCTCTTCCTCGAAGAGTACAAAGCGGGTCGAACCCCTAATCCGGATATCCTGTGTAATAAAGAGATCAAATTCAAAGCCTTCCTGGAGTTTGCCGCTGAAGACCTGGGCGCAGACTTCATTGCGACCGGCCACTACGTGCGCCGCAAGGATTTCGACGGCATCAGCCACCTGCTGCGCGGCACCGACGGCAATAAAGATCAAAGCTACTTCCTCTATACGCTCGGCAGCGACCAAGTCGCGCAGAGTTTATTCCCCGTGGGCGAGCTGGAAAAACCCGAAGTACGCCGCATTGCCGAAGAGCTGGATTTAATCACCGCTAAAAAGAAAGACTCCACCGGCATCTGTTTTATCGGTGAGCGCAAATTCAAAGACTTCCTTGGACGCTATCTCCCTGCTCAACCCGGCCCGATTAAAAGCGTCGATGGTCAGGACATGGGCCAACATCAGGGTCTGATGTACCACACGCTCGGTCAGCGTAAAGGACTGGGGATTGGTGGTCAGAAAGACGGCGGCGAAGATCCGTGGTATGTGGTGGATAAAGACGTGGCAAATAACATTCTCTACGTTGCCCAGGGCGGTGAACATCCGCGTTTGATGTCCGTCGGTCTGATAGCCCAGCAACTGCATTGGGTTGACCGTAAACCCATCACCGAGCCGTTCAAATGCATGGTGAAAACCCGCTATCGCCAGCAGGATATCCCCTGCACCGTGACGCCGCTCGACGATGAGCGCATTGACGTGCGTTTCGATGCGCCGGTGGCTGCCGTCACGCCCGGACAGTCCGCCGTGTTTTACATCGGTGAAATCTGTCTTGGCGGTGGCATCATCGAACAGCGCCATCCGCTGTAACACCGGCGGCTATACGGGTAGTTACATCGTTAGTATCACGACGGGACGCTCAATGCGTCCCGATTTCATTTTTATGGATAATCCTCGCAAATCTGCACTGATTCCGAACTGGGTTTAGAAACGATTATGTGGCATGATCTGCGCCTCAGATTCGGCCAGCACACTCTTTCTTGTTACTGAAACCGGTTGCTGCTCGAACAACGCTTACAGGAGTAAACGTGGCTAAAAATTATTATGACATTACGCTGGCATTGGCAGGCATGTGCCAGTCGGCGCGCCTGGTGCAGCAACTTGCCCACGAAGGTCATTGCGCACAGGAAGAAATGTCAGTGTCGTTACGCAGCCTGCTGGAGATGAACCCGGCGTCCACGCTGGCGGTTTACGGCAATAATGAGGCCAACCTGAAGATGGGGCTGGAAACTCTGCTCGGGGTATTAAATGCCAACCGTCAGGGACCGGGCGCCGAACTGACACGCTACACGCTGAGTCTGATGGTGCTGGAGCGCAAACTTAACGCCAATAAAGCGGCGATGAACAAACTCGGCGAGCGTCTTGACCAACTGGACCGCCAGTTGGCGCACTTTGAACTTGAATCAGAAACCATGCTGAGTTCCCTGGCGGCGATTTACGTTGATATCGTAAGCCCGGTGGGCCCGCGTATTCAGGTCACCGGCTCGCCCGCGATTTTACAAAATTCACAAGTTCAGGCCAAAGTCCGGGCCGTACTGTTGGCGGGTATCCGCTCAGCCGTATTGTGGCAGCAGGTAGGCGGTGGACGCCTGCAGCTCATGTTTTCCCGTAATCGTCTGCATGAGCAGGCGAAAAATATTTTGTACCACTGTTAAGAGCCCAGGAGTTACCACCGATGGAATTATCCTCACTGACCGCCGTTTCCCCCGTTGATGGACGCTACGGTGATAAAGTCAGCGCGCTGCGCGCAATCTTCAGCGAGTTTGGCCTGCTGAAATTCCGTGTGCAGGTTGAAGTACGTTGGCTGCAAAAACTGGCAGCTTGTGCAGAAATCAAAGAAGTCCCTGCTTTTGATGCCGACGCAAACGCTTTCCTTGACCAGTTAGTGGCTAACTTCGACGAAAAAGACGCACAGCGTATTAAAGACATCGAGAAAACCACCAACCATGACGTCAAAGCGGTTGAGTACTTCCTGAAAGAAAAAGTGGCAGCTATCCCTGCCCTGCACGCCGTATCTGAATTTATTCACTTCGCCTGTACGTCTGAAGACATCAACAACCTTTCCCACGCCCTGATGCTGCAAACGGCGCGTCAGGATGTGGTGGCGCCGTACTGGCTGAAAATCATTGATTCCATCAAAGGTCTGGCCCATCAGTTCCGTGACATCCCGCTGTTGTCGCGCACCCACGGCCAACCCGCCACGCCTTCCACCATTGGTAAAGAATTTGCCAACGTGGCTTACCGCATGGACCGCCAGTACAAACAGCTTCAACAGGTCGATATTCTCGGCAAAATTAACGGTGCCGTCGGCAACTACAACGCCCACATCGTGGCTTATCCGGAAGTGGACTGGCATAAATTCAGCGAAGAGTTCGTGACCTCACTGGGCATTACCTGGAACCCTTACACCACACAGATTGAACCGCATGACTACATCGCAGAACTGTTCGACTGCGTGGCGCGTTTCAACACTATCCTGATCGACTTTGACCGCGACATCTGGGGTTACGTGGCCCTGAACCACTTCAAGCAGCGCACTATTGCTGGCGAAATCGGTTCTTCCACCATGCCGCACAAAGTGAATCCGATTGATTTTGAAAACTCAGAAGGCAACCTCGGTTTGTCCAATGCCGTGTTGCAACATCTGGCCAGCAAATTACCGGTTTCCCGCTGGCAGCGTGACCTGACGGACTCCACGGTACTGCGTAACCTTGGCGTTGGTCTGGGTTATGCCTTGATCGCCTATCAGGCGACCATGAAAGGCGTGAGCAAACTGGAAGTTAACGAAGCGAATCTGGCATTTGAACTCGATCACAACTGGGAAGTTCTGGCTGAGCCAATCCAGACCGTGATGCGCCGTTACGGCATTGAGAAGCCTTATGAGAAGCTGAAAGAGCTGACCCGTGGCAAGCGCGTTGACGCCGCCGGTATGCAGGCATTCATCGACAGCCTGCCATTGCCAGAAGAAGAGAAAGTACGCCTGAAAGCCATGACGCCGGGTAACTATATTGGCCGTGCGGCTAAAATGGTTGATGAGCTGAAATAAGTTTTCAGCTTCTTGTGTATAAGGCGACCTGCGGGTCGCCTTTTTTATGCCTGAGAGTATAAAATAGAAGTCATCACTGTAGCCCACAGGAATATAAGCCGTTTATGAGCATGGACACCAATCAGCGCGTGTTGGACAAACTCCGGCAGGACCTTGCCCATGCTGGCGCACAGCCGCTCTATCTCTGTTTTAGCGACGCCATTCAGCAGGCCATCAATACCGGCATATTGGCCGAAGGTGATTTCCTGCCGAGTGAGCGTCAGTTCACCGAAGAGTTGGGGATTTCGCGCATTACGGTGCGTAAAGCGCTGGCAAAGCTGGAGGAAGCCGGAAATATAGGCCGGTCACGCGGTTATGGTACGTTCATTAAAAAAACCGCTGAAGCTAAACTGGCCTATTCACTGGCAGGCGTTAAAGGCTTCTCACGCGAAGTATTGTTACAAGGGCGTAAACCAGACACTCTGTGGATCAGCCGCGAGAAGTTGCCCGCCGATGCACTGATCGCCAGCAAACTGGCGATCACCGAAAAAAGTGACGTCTATAAACTCAAACGTATTCATTACCTCGACACGCGCCCCATGTCCGTGGCGCTCTCTTATGTGGTGACGGATGCGATCGCCGATGTTGAGGATATCGGTGTCTCATTGTATGACTATTTTCACCGCAACCATGTTGAACTCGGTGCGCTGCAAAGTCGTGTCAGTGCCGCCATGGCCGACGACGACACTGTGCGGTCGCTGCAACTGACCGCGCCGATGCCGGTACTGATCATTCGTCAGACGCTATTCGACGGGCAAAACCGTCCCATCGAATACAGCGAAAGCTTTTGCCGCAGCGATATGTACGAATTTGTCAGCGAAGATTAATCCGCAGCGCTGAAATCTCCCACGAGCTGAGCCAGCGTCGGCGCGCAGTCGCCACCGGGTTTGGAAACCACGTAAGCCGCCACGCAGTTGGCCAGCATCATACTTTGCCGGTGAGTCAGACCCAGAGATAACCCCGCCAGCAAACCAGCGCAGTGGCTATCACCCGCACCAATGCTGTCCGCCATGGTCACTTTTCGCGCGGCGATCCAACCATAGTCGTCCTCGCCACCGTAGTAATAGCTGCCGTTTTCCCCGCAGCGTAACACCACCAGCTGGTGGGTTTTGCTATGCAGTTGGCGGCAGAACCTTTCCTCATCCTCTGCATAACCCAGCAAACCCGCTTCACGCTGATTAAGCGTCAGGATAACACCAGGACGAATCAACCCGTCAATCAGCGCTGGCGACATGCTGTCCAGTCTGGGGCCCAGATCCAGCACCACTCGGACACTGGCGGGCAGTTGTTGCATCCACTCCACCAGCACCCCACCCTGTTTTGCACCCAACTGATAGCCGGATAAATAAATCAAACCATTTGGCGGGATGTCTGTGCTCAGCCACGCCGATTGCCACTGGTTTTCAATACCGTCGATTGAAATAAACGTCCGTTCGCCATCGGGCTCTACCAACGCCAGACACCAACCGTTGTCACCGCCGCTGACCTGAAGATCGGACTGAATACCGCGTGCGGCCATCTCTTCACGCAGCTGCGTCGCCCACATGCCTTCGCCAAGCGGCAACATATTGTGGCTGCGGATCCCCAGTTGTTTCAGGCCAAGGGCAATATTGAGTGCGCAGCCGCCCAGATGAAACCCTGAAACTGTGGCAGGCATATCACCCCCGCGTTCCGGCAAGTTATCCGCATGAGCCACCATATCCATCACCGCCGCCCCGACCACCGTTACCGGGCACTGCTGATGCCAGTTTCCCTGGAGCAGCGGTTTGCAAAAGTTCGCCGTGCTGGCCACTCATTGTGCCTCCTCAGCAAGATGACGAAAGCGCAGGAAAGCCTGGCTGTAGTGGGTCATATCCAGTGGATTCACGCGTTTCAGCTCAGTCAAATAGTTGACGCTGAGCGCTTCTATGCCGTGCAAAGCTCCGCAGATGGCGGTCGCCATCGCACCGATGGTGTCAGTATCACCGCCAAGATTCGCGCACAACACCGCACAGCGGTTGGGACAGGTTCCGGCGAGTTCGACCATTGCCAGCGCCGCCGGGACCGACTCGATAGTACTGACACCGGCCCCAACGATGTTATAAACCTGCTCCGATGCCTGCTCCGTACCGGTAGCCTTCGCCACTGCGTCAAACGCCAGTTCGATACGGGCTGCAAGCGATGCGCTGAACGTCGTGGTCCGAC
The DNA here is from genome assembly GCA_003864575.1 of Enterobacterales bacterium. Lineage (GTDB taxonomy): Bacteria > Pseudomonadota > Gammaproteobacteria > Enterobacterales > Enterobacteriaceae > Ewingella. The sequence continues at coordinate 46,348 of BHES01000010.1, read as the reverse complement.
GGGTTTGGGCGTATTTGGCAACGTCCGGTAACGCAAGACGGATTTCAGCCCAGCGAGCCCCTTCCACCGCTTTTGCCACTGCCCAGGCAATCACCACGGCACCGGCCACGGCAATATCTGATTTGTGCGTCGGGCTGGAAGCCAGCCAAACCTGCTGGCAAAAATGCTCCAGCGGTGCAGAAGGCAATATGCAGCCCAACGGCGATATGCGCATCGCCGCGCCGTTGGTGATACCGTTGTTTTCCAGCTCGCTTATCGCCACACCTTTTTTCTGTTCGGCCAGCGCGAGTTTCGAGCTTGGGCCAAGAATATTTTTATTGAAGGCGTCAAAGCCATCGACCCAGCGGATCACATTGCGGGCAATCAGCTCCGGTACCACCGCGCCGTCAGCCTCGATCAGCGCATCCGCCAGCGCCAGCGCCATCGAGGTGTCATCCGTGTACTGAGCGGCCGTGAAATAACAGGCGGCGTTATTTTCGGCTGGACCATCAAGGAAGCGGTCAATCCAGCCAAAATGTTTTTTCACCCGCCCACGAGGCCATAATTCTGACGGCATCCCCAGCGCGTCCCCCAACATTTGTCCATACAACGCGCCAAGAATGCGGTTCTCACGGGTTATCTGTTGCATGTTTATCTCCTAAAAAAGTCAGCTGACGGGCATTGTGCCCGCCAGAAAGTGAACGTTAAGGTTGCGCCAGCTCGACCGGCGTAATGGTTTTGTTGCGTTCGCGGAAAAATAGCAGGAACAGCAACATCACGCCCACCACCATGGCAGCGCCGACGCCCCACACGGCGAACCAGTCGAAGGTCATCCCGTTATGCGGTTTTTCCAGCGAGAAAGTGGTCATCGCACGACCGCCCAGCCAGTTGCCGATGAAACTGCCCAGCCCCTGGCAAATCAGCGTGATCAGACCCTGCGCGGCGGTACGCATATGCGGTGGCGCTTTTTTATCTACGTAGATATACCCCGTGACAAAGTAGAAGTCGTAGCTGACGCCGTGCAGCAGGATACCGAGGAACAACATGCTGTAAGCCCACACATCTTCCGTGCCGCCGTAGATGAAAAATACGTAGCGAATCGCTGCGGTCACGAAGCCCAGCATCAGCACTTTCTTGATACCAAAACGTTTAAGCAGGAAAGGCAGCGCCAACATCGCGAAGATTTCAGATACCTGACCCAAGGTCATCCAGCCGGTGGCATTGGTGAGGCCAACCTGAGTCAGATAACCGTTGGCGAACTGGTAGTAGAAAGCCAGCGGCATACAAAAGAGGAAAGAACAAAGGGCGAAAATCGCGAATGAGCGGTCTTTAAGCAGCCCCAGCGCATTGAGTCCAAACAGCGCTTTGATATCCACCGGCCCGCTGCCTTTGGCGGGCGTATCCGGCAACCAGAAGCTGTAAATACCCAACGCAAAAGAAGCGGCAGCCGTCAGCCACAGCGGAAGATTGGTGTCGGAGATATTGCCCAGACCCAGTATCGGCGGCAGCATAAAACCAATGAATAATCCTGAAGCTATCCAGCCCAGAGTACCGAGGACACGGATACGCGGGAAGTCTTTCTCGGTATCGCCGATATTGGCAAAAGCAATGCTGTTGGTCAGAGCCACCGTTGGCATGTAGGTAATGGCATACACCACCAGCAGCGGGAAGAACGTGGAGAATTGTGTTTGCATGGCGATGAAACACATCAGCGCACCGCCGGCCAACAGCAGCCATGCCAGCACTTTCTGCGCCGCAAAATAGCGGTCGGCTATAACGCCCACGAGTACAGGAGAGAGAATGGCGGCAATCGCCGTACTGCTGTAGGACCAGGCAATCTCCGACGGGCTAAAACCGAGTTTATTCAGGTATTGCCAGAGTGGAACAAACCAGGCCCCCCAGATAAACCACTCAATAAACATCATGACAGACAGCTTCAGATGGGTACGTTTCATTATTATATCCTTGCTGAACAGGAAACCTTTCAGGCCTGATGGAAAGCCAGACCTGAGGCAGATGAAGGTATTTATTGAATACCTTTATAATACCTTAGTGATACCTTTGAATTCTTACCGCGATCCATCTCACATTTCCTGTCACTGGCGGAAATGCCCGTTTATACTTGGTTTATCTTTCGTTTAACCTGCCTTTCAACGCGTTTATCTGACGTTGAAGAAAATCATTCTGAATACGTTACAGTTATCGCGGGATATATTATAAAAAACTGGCCAGGGTTAGCCCTGCCTCAAAAAGGAGTTGCTATGCGAATTTTGGTTGTCGAAGACAATGCGCTGTTACGCCATCACCTGTCTGTACAAATGCGTGAGATGGGACATCAGGTCGATGCGGCAGAAGACGCCAAAGAAGCTGACTACTTTTTGCAGGAACATGCGCCGGATATCGCCATCGTTGACCTCGGGCTTCCGGGCGAAGATGGGCTCAGTTTGATTCAACGCTGGCGTAGTCATCAGGCCAAATTACCGATTTTGGTTCTGACAGCCCGTGAAAGCTGGCAGGACAAAGTGGCAGTACTGGAAGCCGGTGCCGACGACTACGTCACCAAGCCTTTTCATCTGGAAGAAGTGGTCGCACGCATGCAGGCGCTAATGCGCCGTAACAGCGGCCTGGCCTCGCAGGTTATCGCCATGGCACCTTTCCAGATTGACCTCTCCCGCCGCGAACTTACGGTCAATGAACAACCGGTGAAGCTCACCGCCTTCGAATACACCATCATCGAAACCTTGATCCGCAACGCGGGAAAAGTGGTCAGCAAAGACTCACTGATGCTGCAACTTTATCCGGATGCCGAACTGCGTGAAAGCCATACTGTTGACGTGCTGATGGGCCGGTTACGTAAGAAATTGCAGGCCGAGTACCCGACCGATGTGATAACGACCGTGCGTGGTCAGGGTTATCGTTTCGATATTCGCCCGTAACGTTTTCTGACGGCTGACTGATGAAATTTCGCAGCAATAAACCTTTTTCGCTACGTTCACGCTTTATGCTGGCGACCGCCGCGGTGGTACTCGCGCTGTCGCTGGCTTACGGGCTGGTGGCCGTCGTCGGTTATATGGTCAGTTTCGATAAAACAGCCTATCGCTTGCTGCGCGGCGAAAGTAACCTGTTTTTCAGCCTCGCCCAGTGGCGTGATAACCAGCTGACGATCAACGTTCCTCCCGATCTGGATCTCAACTCCCCCACGCTGGTCTTTATTTACGATGATAAAGGCAACCTCCTGTGGGCCGAGCGCAACCTGCCAGAAATTGAAGCCCGTATCGATAAGGCATGGATGAACAAGCCAGGCTTCTATGAGCTCGATACCGATACTCAGATCAGTAGTGAAGTGGTGGGCGATAACCCACAAGCTCAGGATAAGCTTAAAGATTACGATGACACCGACGCCAACGCGATGACCCACTCCATCGCCGTCAATACTTACACCGCGACTCGCCGCCTGCCCGCATTGAATATAGTGGTGGTGGACACCATTCCGCAGGAACTACAACGTTCAGATCTGGTTTGGGAATGGTTCAGTTATGTGCTGTTGGCAAATTTGCTGTTAGTCGTGCCGCTACTGTGGCTGGCAGCGTACTGGAGTTTGCGCCCGATCAAGGCGTTGATCCGTCAGGTTGCTGAGCTGGAAACCCATGAACGCGAAGCGCTGGATGAAAACCCGCCGCGTGAGCTCAAAGGACTGGTGCGCAACCTGAATACCTTGTTGTATGGCGAACGGGAGCGTTATGACCGTTATCGCACCACGCTGGCGGACCTGACTCACAGCCTAAAAACGCCGCTGGCCGTCATGCAGTCAACCTTGCGCTCACTGCGAAACAGCAAGCAGATGACTATCGAAGAGGCCGAACCGGTCATGCTCGAGCAGATCAGCCGTATCTCGCAGCAGATAGGCTATTACCTGCACCGTGCCACACTGCGTTCAGAACACAATATTTTGATCCGTGAAGTCCACTCCGTTCCGCCGCTGCTCGACAGCTTATGTTCTGCACTCAATAAAGTATATCAGCGTAAAGGCGTGGTGCTGACGCTGGATATCTCACCGGAAATCACCTTTATTGGTGAGAAAAATGACTTCATCGAAGTGATGGGCAACGTCATCGACAACGCCTGTAAGTACTGTCTGGAATTTGTCGAAATCAGCGCCGTTTATACCGAAAAACAGCTCATCATCCTGATTGAGGACGATGGTCCCGGTATTCCGGAAAGCAAGCGCACCGTTATTTTCCAGCGCGGCCAGCGTGCCGATACCCTGCGTCCGGGTCAGGGGCTGGGCCTCTCATTAGCCAGTGAAATCATCGAACAATATGACGGTGAAATTATCATCGGCGACAGCCCGCTCGGGGGCGCCAGTATGCGTGTTTGCTTTGGCCAGCAGCACGAACCGGATATTGATTAAGTCAGACTGACGCTGCGGCAGCAAAAAATGTTAACAGTGAGTGAAAATTGCTGGTGATTGCCCAATGCAGCGACAGCGCCTTCCGTTATAATCCTTCTCAATAGTTCTCTTTTCAGGCCATGGAATATACATATGGATTATCAACTCGACTTAGACTGGACCGATTTCTTACAACGTTACTGGCAAAAACGTCCTGTTGTTCTCAAACGTGGCTTCAAAAACTTTGTCGACCCGCTCTCTCCGGATGAACTAGCCGGTCTGGCGATGGAAAACGAAGTCGACAGCCGCTTGGTCAGTCATCAGGACGGCCGCTGGCAAGTCAGTCACGGTCCGTTTGAAAGCTATGATCATCTTGGCGAAAACAACTGGTCGATTCTGGTTCAGGCTGTTGATCACTGGCATGAGCCCTCTTCCCATCTGATGCGCCCTTTCCGCCACATTCCCGACTGGCGCATGGACGATCTGATGATCTCCTATTCGGTCCCTGGTGGCGGCGTTGGTCCGCACCTGGATCAGTATGATGTGTTCATCATTCAGGGTACCGGCCGTCGTCGCTGGCGTGTGGGCGATAAAATTCCGATGAAACAGCACAGCCCGCATCCGGACTTACTGCAAGTCGCTCCGTTTGAGGCCATCATTGATGAAGAACTCGAACCGGGTGACATCATCTATATTCCACCGGGTTTCCCGCACGAAGGTTATTCGCTGGAAAGCTCGCTGAATTATTCTGTTGGTTTCCGTGCGCCAAATGCGCGTGAGATGGTCAGTGGCTATGCCGATTACATTCTGTCTCGCGAACTGGGAAGCAAACGTTATGGTGATCCGGAGCTGGTGGAACGTGAGCATCCTGCGCTGGTGCTACCGCAAGAGCTCGACAGCATGCGTAACATGATGCTGGAACTGGTCGGTAACCCGGAACACTTCAACAGCTGGTTTGGTGAATTTATTTCCCAGTCTCGCCATGAGTTGGATCTGGCACCGCCGGAGCCGCCTTATCAGGCCGGTGAAATTTATGAACTGCTGGAGTCTGGTGAATCGCTGCAACGTCTTTGCGGTCTGCGCGTATTGCGCGTGGGGGATGTTTGCTACGTCAATGGCGAGGCGATGACCACTGAACACCTGGCCGCCACCGATGCGATAGCGCGTCACATGACGGTTACCCGCGACATGCTTGGTGATGCACTCGAAGATCCTTCATTCCTCGCGCTGCTTTCTGCCCTGGTTAACAGCGGTTACTGGTACTTCAACGACTGAGCCTGTTAGCGCTTTGATTGCGGCAATAATAAAAGAAAGGGTACACTTTGTGAAAAGTGCACCCTTTTTTGTTTGCTGAACCGGTTATCGGACTAAAGTAAAATCAGCGTTTCACCGCGCGCTGAGCGGTCAACTCAGCAATATTCATGATCACCTCTGCCGCTTTTTCCATCCCTTCAAGCGTGACGAATTCATGCTTGCCGTGGAAGTTGTAGCCGCCGGTAAAAATGTTCGGACACGGCAGCCCACGGAAAGAGAGCTGCGCGCCGTCGGTACCGCCGCGAATAGGCTTCATAATGGGTTCGATATCGCACGCCAGCATCGCCTGCTTGGCGATTTCAATGATGTGAGGATGCTCTGCCACTTTGTCATGCATATTGTAATAGTGATCATCGAGCGTCACTTCAATATAGCAATCGCGATGCAAACCTTTGCCGACCACATGCGCGACATCAATGATTTTTTGCTTACGGGCTTCGAAATTGATTTTATCGAAATCACGAATGATGTAATGCATTTCTGCCCGCTCAACGGAACCTTTCATCGACGTCAGATGATAAAAGCCTTCGTAGCCTTCGGTATTTTCTGGGGTTTCATCCGTCGGTAATTCACTGTGAAAGCGTGCCGCCAGGGACAATGCATTAACCATCACGCCCTTGGCGCTTCCCGGATGCACGTTATTGCCGACAATTTTAATGGTCGCCGAGGCGGCATTAAAGTTTTCAAACTCCAGTTCACCCACGCCGCCACCATCAACGGTATAAGCCCACTGTGCGCCAAATGCCGCAACGTCAAAAGTTTGCGCGCCTTTGCCAATTTCTTCGTCCGGCGTGAATGCCACCCGAAGCGGGCCGTGCGGCCGCTGACTATTTTTGAGCCTGACCATGGCGGTAACGATCGCCGCAATACCGGCTTTATCATCGGCACCCAACAACGTTTTGCCGTCGGTGGTGATCAGCGTCTGCCCAAGCAGTTGGTGCAGTATGGGGAACATCACCGGAGAAAGAACTTCATCACCATTACCGAGTGCGATATCACCGCCGCGGTAGTTCTCAACGATCTGCGGATTCACGTGTTTGGCGGTAAAATCCGGTGCCGTATCCAGATGGGAAATGAAACCGATGGTCGGAACCTGCCAGGCGACGTTGCCGGGCAAGGTGCCCATCACGCAACCTTTATCATTGAGCGTAACCTGTTCGAGCCCCAGTTCAATCAGCTCGTTGCGTAATTCACGTGCCAGCTTCATTTGCCCTTCTGTACTGGGCGTATGCCTGACATTAGCTTTCGATTGGGTATCAAATGAAACGTAGTGGAAAAAACGATCGAGCAACTTATCCATAATTGGGTATCCTCTGGCAGCGTACTTTTATTATGCGCAGCATGAATTTCGCAAATATTGCGTCAGGTCAGTTTTGTCCAAGTTTAGTCACGGAAGTGTTCTGCACAGGCGCAATTTTTGCGGGGTATCGCTGAAAGAGGGAAAATGAGGCGCTAAAAGAGAAAAAAAAGCCCGGCTAGTGCCAGGCATTATCTTCTTTACTCAGAAAGGCATGAACAAATTCGGGTACAACTTCACTGGCGAGTCCGTACTTTTTCTCGTCAAACTCACTTTCGACCTGGCTCGGCTCGAGGTTCAGTTCGATGGTAAAAGCACCGCCCAGCCGAGCTTCATGCACGAAACCCGCGGCCGGATAGACGTGTCCGGACGTTCCAATCGCAATGAAGAAATCGGCCTTCGCCAGCGCCTGATAAATTTCGTCCATGCCAATCGGCATTTCGCCAAACCATACAATGTGCGGACGTAGCGCGGCCGGGAACTGACAACAGTGACATTTGTCGTTCACGCTGAGATCACCCGGCCAGTCGAACACCTGACCAGACTGAGTGCAACGCACTTTCAGCAATTCACCGTGCATATGCATCACGCGCTTATTCCCTGCACGCTCATGTAAATTATCGATGTTTTGCGTCACCAGCATAAAATTATCGCCCAGCGCATCTTCCAGCATTGCCAGAGCCTTATGGGCGGCGTTCGGCTGGATGGCTTCCTGCTGCAACTGCTGGCGGCGGGCATTATAAAATTCCTGCACCAGTTCAGGATCGCGGCGATAGCCTTCCGGCGTCGCCACGTCTTCAACGTTATGCTCTTCCCATAGTCCGTCCGCAGCGCGGAAGGTGCGTATGCCGGACTCAGCGGAGATCCCGGCACCGGTCAGCACCACGACAAAAGGCCGTTTTAACGAGGCGGCTGCCATATTGTCCCGATGAAAAATGCTTGAGCGAAAACGTTGGTGCCGTATGCGCTTGTTTTTGCGAAACCGACACAAACGATGGCGTGTGCGCATAAGTGCTCCTGCTGTTTTACAAGTCTGTTAAAATTTTCTACTGTCCGCCGCTCAGCACCCGGGCCGGATCGATGCGGCTGGCACGGCGTGCCGGATACCAACTGGCCAGCAAACTCAGCACCAGCGCCGTGAACAACACGCCTGCCACGTCCACCCAGTGAAGCTCCGACGGTAAAAAGTCGATGAAATAAATATCACCTGACAGGAACTGATGCCCGGTAAATTTTTGCAGCGCATTAATGATATGGGTCAGTTGCCAGGAGGCAATCACCCCCACCACGACGCCACAAATACTGCCCACCAGTCCGGCCAATAAACCGTACCAAATGAACACGGCGCGGATCAGCCCATCTTTCGCGCCAAGTGTACGCAGAATGGCAATATCGCTGCTTTTGTCTTTCACGGCCATCACCAGCGTCGAGACGATATTGAAACAGGCCACCCCAATGACCAACACCATAGCCATGTACATGATGGCACGCACCATCTGGATATCGCGGTACATGTAACCATAGGTACCGATCCAGCTGCTGATATACACATAGGCCTGCGTCACTTCACCGGCGTCACGCACCAGCTTCTGCGCGGCAAAAACGTCGTTCACTTTAATATCAATGCCCGTGACGCTGCTGCCCATATCCTGATACTGCTGGGCATCCGCCAGCGGAACCATGGCTAAACTATGATCAAGCTGACCGCTTAATTGTAGAATGCCGGTAACGTGCAGACGAATGCGCTTAGGTTGGAGCAGCTTCATTTCGGGGTCACTGTTCGGGATCATCACCGTCACCCAGTCATCCTGTTTGACGCCAATGGCATCAGCGACGCCTTTGCCCAGAATAACCTGCTGTTCACCCGCTTTAAAACTCTTCCAGGCATCACCCAGAACAAAGGATGGCGCGGCGCTGACGCGAGGCTCCTGCTGCGGATCAACCCCTTTGAGTTTGATCGCACGCAGTTTCGCGCCGTGTTCAATCAGGCCGTTAAATTCAACATAAGGTGCGGCAGCAGCGATGCCCGGCACTTTTTCAACGCGTTCCAGTACGCCCTGCCAGCCTTCAAACGGCTGATTGACCGGACGAATTTCACCGTGCGGCACCACGGCCAGTACGCGCTCTTTCAGCTCACGCTCAAAACCGTTCATGGCGCTGAGGCCCACAATCAACACCGCCACTCCCAGCGCGATGCCGAGCGTGGAGATAATCGAAATCAGCGACACCATGCCACTGCGACGGCGACCACGGCTAAAACGCAGGCCGATTAAAAGAGAAAATGGGATAGCTGACATCACTTCGCTCCCAGCAGGGTCGAGTCCTGTTGCAGCTTACCGTCGCGCATCTCGAGCTGACGGTTCATGCGTTTGGCCAGTTGGAGGTCATGCGTGACGACCAAAAATGCCGTGCCCTGACGCACATTTAATTCACCCAACAAGTCGAAAATGCTGTCGGCATTTTTCTGATCCAGGTTACCGGTGGGCTCATCGGCCAGAACCAGCGACGGGTTATTCACCAGCGCACGGGCTATCGCCACGCGCTGACGTTCGCCGCCGGAGAGTTCAGACGGACGGTGTTTGCTACGGTGTTGCAGGCCGACGGCCGCCAGCATCGCCATGGATTTCTCTTCCACCTCTGCCGCTTTGCCTTTACCAATCAACAGCGGCATACCGACGTTTTCCATCGCCGTGAAATCCGGCAGCAGGTGGTGAAACTGGTAGATAAAGCCCAGTTCACGGTTGCGCAATTCGGCTTTGGCCGCAGAAGACATGGTGTTAAGCGAGGTGCCTTTAAACACCACTTCACCGGAAGTCGGCGAGTCCAGCCCGCCCAGCAAATGTAAAAGCGTACTTTTACCTGAACCGGAGCTGCCGACAATCGCCATCATTTCGCCAGGCTGAATGGCAAAAGAGACATCGCGCAGCACGTCGGTGTGCATTTTACCTTCGGTGTAAGTCTTACAGAGGTTTCCGCACTGCAATAATAATTCGCCCTGCGATGATACTAAATTACTCATAACGTAAAGCCTCTGCGGGTTGGGCGGCAGCTGCGCGCCACGAAGGGTAAAGCGTAGATAATAAAGCGATCGCCATGGCGACCAGCGCGATAATCACCACCTGCGTGGCTTCGATATCCACCGGCAGCGAAGCGCCATCAAGCATCAGGCCAATCGCTGGCATGATAGTGTTCAGTTGAGTCGCCAGAACGACACCAAGCACGGCCCCGAGCAGCGCGCCGATAATACCGGCACTCGCGCCCTGCACCATAAACAGCGCCATGATCTGACGACGGGTCAGCCCCTGCGTTTGCAGAATGGCGACTTCGCCCTGCTTCTCCATCACCAGCAAGCCGAGGGACGTGATGATGTTAAAGGCAGCCACAGCAACGATCAGACTTAGCAGCAAGCCCATCATGTTTTTTTCCATACGCACCGCCTGGAACAACTCACCGCGACGTTCGCGCCAGTCTTTCCACTCGGTCCCTTTAGGCAGGGTTTGTGCACTCAGGCTGTCCACATCCAGCGGTTTGTCGAGAAACAGACGCCAGCCGGTCACGTTGCCTTTCGGGTAGAGCATCAAACGCGAGGCATCCTGCTGATTAACCAGCATCTGGTAGCCATCCACTTCACTGTTCGCGGCAAAAGTACCGGCAACAGTGAACAGGCGTTGGCTCGGAATGCGGCCCATCGGCGTGAATTGGCTGACGCTGGTAACCATCAGACGCAGCTGGTCGCCGCGTTTAACTTTCAGCTGTTGTGCCAACTGGTCGCCGAGAATGATGTTGTACTGACCCGGTTGTAGTACCTGCTGATTCACGGCAACCAAATAGTTGGAAAGCGGATCTTTCTCATCAGGATTCACACCCAGCATCACGCCAACCGCCACGCTGCCTGGGCTTTGCAACACCACGTCGCCAGTCGTCAGCGGTACTGCCCGGGTCACACCCTTGAGCGCAGTGACATCGGCATGGGTAATTTTTTGAGGATCCAGCGAACCCTGTGCCGTCGTCACTAACGCCTGAGGCATCAGACCCAGAATGTTGCTTTCCAGATCCTTCTCAAAACCGTTCATAACCGATAATACCGTCACCAGCGCCATCACCCCGAGGGTGATACCGATGGTAGAAAGCCAGGAAACAAACCGCCCAAAGCGGTCTGAAGCACGCCCGCGCATGTAGCGCAGGCCTATAAATAACGCGACAGGTTGATACATGACATCCGTTTTATGTGCTTGGCCGTATTAAGTGCATGGCGCAGACTAAAGTGATCAAGGATAATAAAGGCTAGTCCCGCTTTATGGAACCACTAACGGCTTCACCCCCCGGCTTTATTCTCTTTTTTATCTTTTATAATAACGGGATCCGGGTTGACCCCGAATAGCGGCCCATCGCAAGATACACTCTGCAAATCAGGTCCAGATGGACGCCGACAACGAGATAACATTACAGCCTATGCCTCACGATCATCGTTATTCTTTACCTGAACGCCCCGGCGACACCCGCGTACTGGGGCAGCTCACCGGTTCTGCCTGTGCGCTGGAATGTGCCGACATCAGCGAGCGTCATAACGGCCCGGTCATGCTCATCGCGCCTGATATGCAAAATGCCCTGCGCCTGCGCGATGAAATCCAGCAGTTTACCGACCTCAAAGTGATCAATATTGCGGATTGGGAAACGCTGCCTTACGACAGTTTCTCGCCGCATCAGGAGATCATCTCTTCCCGCCTGTCGAGCCTCTACCAACTGCCGATGCTCGAGCGTGGCATCATTATTTTGCCGGTCAATACGCTGATGCAGCGGGTCTGCCCGCACGAATTCCTGCACGGCCACGCATTGGTGATGAAAAAAGGCCAACTGCTGTCGCGCGACAAACTGCGCGCCCAACTTGAACAGGCCGGTTATCGCAGTGTGGATCAAGTGATGGAACACGGTGAGTTTGCCACCCGTGGTGCCCTGCTCGACCTGTATCCGATGGGCAGTGATGAGCCTTACCGCATCGACTTTTTTGATGATGAAATCGACAGCCTGCGCGTCTTTGACGTCGATACCCAGCGCACACTGAGTGAAGTGGCACAAATTAACCTGCTGCCCGCGCACGAATTCCCCACTGACAAAACCGCCATCGAACTGTTTCGCAGCCAGTGGCGCGAAAAGTTCGAAGTGCGCCGCGACGCCGAGCACATTTATCAGCAGGTCAGTAAAGGTACCTTCCCTGCGGGGATAGAGTACTGGCAACCGCTGTTTTTCAGCCAGCCGCTCACTACCCTGTTCAGCTATCTGCCGAAAAATACCCTGCTGATCAATACCGGCGATCTCGAAAACGCCGCCGACCGTTTCTGGCTCGATGCCACCCAGCGTTATGAGAGTCGGCGAGTGGACCCAATGCGTCCGCTGTTGGAACCTGAAACCCTGTGGTTACGGGTAGATTCCCTGTTTAGCGAGCTGAAAGACTGGCCGCGCATTCAGCTGAAAACCGACGTGCTGCCGGCGAAAGCCGCCAATACCAACCTGAGTTATGAGGCACTGCCTGACCTTTCTGTACAGCCGCAAAACAAAGCACCGATGGATAACCTGCGTCGCTTTAACGAATCCTTCGCGGGCAGTTTGGTGTTCTCGGTCGAAAGTGAAGGCCGCCGCGAAACCCTGCAAGACTTGCTGGCGCGCATCAAGCTTAACCCAACGCTGATCACCCGTATTGAAGAAGCGCAAACCGCCGGTCGCTACATTATGATCGGTGCCTGCGAGCGCGGTTTTCTCGACAGCGACAAACAGCTGGCTCTGATTTGCGAAAGCGATCTGCTCGGTGAACGCGTGGCGCGTCGCCGTCAGGACAGCCGTCGCGCCATCAATACGGATACGCTGATCCGCAATCTGGCGGAGCTGCGCACCGGTCAGCCGGTGGTGCATATGGAGCACGGCGTTGGGCGCTATCTCGGCCTGACCACATTGGAAACCGGCGGTATTAAAGCCGAATACCTGATCCTCACCTATGCCGGTGAAGACAAACTTTACGTCCCAGTCTCCTCACTGCACCTTATCAGCCGTTATGCCGGTGGCGCAGACGAAAGCGCGCCGCTGCATAAACTCGGTGGTGAAGCCTGGTCTAAAGCCCGGCAGAAAGCCGCCGAAAAAGTACGCGATGTGGCAGCCGAGCTCCTCGATATCTACGCCCAGCGTGAAGCTAAAAAGGGTTTCGCCTTCAAGCATGACAAAGAACAGTATCAGCTGTTCTGCCAAGCCTTCCCGTTCGAAACCACACCGGATCAGGCGCAGGCTATCAATGCGGTACTGACGGACATGACTCAACCGCTGGCGATGGACCGACTGGTTTGTGGCGACGTGGGCTTTGGTAAAACCGAAGTGGCGATGCGCGCGGCGTTTCTGGCGGTATCGAACAACAAACAGGTCGCTGTACTGGTGCCGACCACTCTGCTGGCGCAGCAACACTTCGACAACTTCCGTGACCGTTTTGCCAGTTGGCCGATCCGTATCGAAATGATGTCACGTTTTCGCAGCACCAAAGAGCTCAATGGAGTGCTGGAACAGGCCGCTGAGGGCAAAGTTGATATCATCATCGGTACCCATAAACTGCTGCAAAGTAATCTGCACTGGAAAGATCTGGGCCTGTTGATTGTCGACGAAGAGCACCGCTTCGGCGTGCGCCACAAAGAGCGCATCAAGGCCATGCGGGCCGACGTTGATATTCTGACCCTGACCGCGACGCCCATTCCGCGCACGCTAAATATGGCGATGAGCGGAATGCGTGATTTGTCGATTATTGCCACACCACCGGCTCGCCGTCTGGCGGTGAAAACCTTCGTGCGCGAGTATGACAGTCTGGTTATCCGCGAGGCTATCCTGCGTGAAGTGTTGCGTGGCGGGCAGGTTTATTACCTGTTCAACGACGTGGAAAATATTGAAAAAACCGCTGAAAAACTGGCGGAGCTGGTACCGGAAGCGCGCATTGCCATCGGCCACGGCCAGATGCGCGAACGCGATCTGGAGCGCGTGATGAATGACTTCCACCATCAGCGTTTCAACGTGCTGGTGTGTACCACGATTATCGAAACCGGTATCGATATTCCCAGCGCTAACACCATTATTATTGAACGGGCCGACCATCTCGGTCTGGCGCAGTTACATCAGTTGCGTGGTCGCGTCGGGCGCTCACATCATCAGGCCTACGCCTACCTGCTGACACCGCCGCCGAAAGCCATGTCCACCGATGCGCATAAGCGTCTGGAGGCCATCGCGTCGCTGGAAGATCTGGGGGCCGGTTTTGCTCTCGCGACCCACGACCTGGAAATTCGCGGGGCCGGTGAACTGCTCGGTGAAGGCCAGAGCGGCCAGATGACCAGCATTGGTTTCACGCTCTATATGGAACTGTTGGAAAACGCCGTAGAAGCACTCAAAGAAGGGCGTGAACCGTCGCTGGAAGATTTAACCACCAGCCAGACAGAAGTCGAAATGCGTATGCCAGCCCTGTTGCCGGAAGAGTATATTCCTGACGTCAATACGCGCCTGTCGTTGTATAAGCGCATCGCCAGTTCTGGTAGTGAAAACGAACTCGATGAGCTGCGCGTGGAGCTGATTGACCGCTTCGGTACCCTGCCTGATGCCGCGCGTAATCTGCTGCACATTGCGGTGATGCGTCTGAAAGCCAAAGCGTTAGGTATCAAGCGCATCGAAGGCAATGAGCGCGGTGGCTTTGTGGAATTCAGCGACAAGAACCGGGTTAATCCAGGCTATCTGATTGGTCTGTTACAGAAACAGCCGCAGATATACCGCCTCGATGGTCCCTCCAAGCTGAAATTTATGATTGATCTGACCGACCGGCCAAAGCGTCTGAAGTTTATCGACGACCTGCTGATGGCTTTTGCGGGAAATTTGCTTTAACCCGTTACGCAAAACACAAAACATAAAGCCCGGTGCAGTTTTTGCTGCACCGGGCTTTTTTATGACGTCACAAAACGTCAATCTATGCGTTCTCCGCGTTAGTTCTTACGCAGCGCTTTCACCTTATCGGCAGTGATGTCCGCCGGTAAACCCGCAAAAGTCACCCGCAGATAATTGACCAACTCTGCAATTTGCGCGTCATTCAGACGGTCAGCAAAACCTGGCATAGGTTGCATACTCTCGCCACCGGGGAATTCCTGCGCCGGTAAACCATCCAGCACAGAGATGATCAGGTTACGACCATCCGGTTGGCGCAGCGTGGCGTTGTTTTGCATCGCGACCGCCACGTGTGGTTTACCCGCGCCATCGGCAGCGTGGCAGCCCGAACACTGGTCCAGATAAGTGATGCGCCCGGCGTCATTGCCCTGCCCGGTTTTAACTTCAACGGCAGCCGGAGGCTGTTCGCCCATCAGGTAGGTGACCAACGCGCGGTGATCGTCCGGCGTCAGGAAACGGGTACTCAGGCTTACCACTTTGTGCATTTCATCAAAGGCTGAACCTTGTGTGGCGATACCGGTGCCGAGGAAACGGCTCAGGTCAGCTGGCGTCCAGCCGCGCTGTGCTAAAGCCTGCGGGGTGATATCTGGGGCAGTGATCCGCCCAAGAGTGCCGCCTTGCAGGTTTTCATCGCTCTGCATCTGCCCCAATTTTCCGCGTGGCGTATGGCATTCGCCACAGTGGCCGAGCACGTCCGTCAGATATTTTCCACGCTGCCAGTCGGCTGAATTACCCTGCGAACTGGCTGGCATGGGATCCGCCGTCCGGAACAGCAGATTCCAGCCAATCATCGCCATACGCTGGTTGAACGGGAACGGCATCTCATTATCCGGCACCGGTTGGTTTACCGCCGGACGGGTCATCAGAAACGCGTACATATCGTCTGAATCCTGGCGTGTTACCCCTTTATAAGAGGTATAAGGCATCGCCGGATAGAGATGACGTCCGCCGGGCGCAACCCCTTTCGTCAGCGCCAGATAGAAGTCATCAGAGGTCCAGCGCCCGATACCGTCATCAGCGGCTGGCGTCAGATTACTGCCGAAGATTTTGCCGAACGGCGTCTCCAGCGCATATCCCCCTGCCAGCGGCGCGCCGCCGGAAGCGGTATGACAGGCCGCGCAGTCCGAAGCCTGCACCAGATAACGCCCACGGTCGATCTGTTGTGCGTCAGCCTTCACCTGTTGTACCGGTGCATCCAGGCGACGGTTTTCACGCCACCACAGCACGGCCACAATCAGAATAACCAACACAACTAACCCGAGAAAAATCCGCTTTTTCATTACACCGGCTCCTTAATCAGACCCGGCGTTTTCAGCACCACGTCACGGACAGCCTGGTAATAACGCACATAGCCGGTACAGCGGCAGATATGGTTTTCCAGTGCCTTTTCGATGGCTTCTTCGAGATCCGCCAGCGGGATCGGCTGCTTCGTCAGTCGTTCAACAAACACCGTCGCGGCATTCACAAAGCCCGGCGTGCAGTAACCACACTGAAAACTGTAATGTTCGAGAAACGCCTGCTGAACCGGGGATAACTGAGCTTCACCTTTGTCATCGACTTTGGCATGGCCTTCCACCGTACGTACCTTTTTACCGTTGAAGAAATGCGCGCCGGTGATGCAGGTACGTACTTCTTCGCTGGTGCCGCTGTCGTGGTCAACAATCGCCACGCAGGCATAGCAGATGCCCTGCCCGCAACCCAGACGGCACCCGGTCAGGGCCACGTATTCGTGCAGGAAGTCGATCATCATCAGGCCTTCGGGAACATCCAGCGGGCCGTAATGTTGATTGTTAATGGTCAGCGACAGTGGCTGGGTTTTGATGCTCATTGTAAAACCTCACGAATATTTTCAGCACGGACAGGCAAATCACGGAAACGGTGGCCGGTGGCATGGGCGATGGCGTTAACCAGTGCCGCCACGACCGGGATCATAACGACCTCAGCCATGCCTTTTGGCGGGTCGGTTTCCGACAGCGCAGGCAGGATGTCGCTGGTCTGTTTCCATACCGCCACATCACTGGCGCGCGGCAGATGGTAACGGTTGAAGTTCCAGGTTCCGTTGCCTGGCCCGTCCTCATACAGCGGTAAATATTCGTGTAATGCGTGACCGATCCCCATCGCCAGTCCGCCCTGCAACTGACCTGAGACCAGCTCAGGGACAATCATGTTACCGCACTCCATGATGGAGTGATGGTTGAGCAATTCGACGTTGCCGGTGGCGATATCAACCGCCACTTCGGTCAGCGTACCGACTGCACTGTAGTAGGTCACCGAGGCGTTGTTACGCTGCGTCGGCGGATAGAACACGCTTTCGCGCGCCAGCGTTGTAAACTCGCCCGCACCGTTGCGCACAGACAAGCCGTCCACCGGAATACGCTGACGACTGTTGCTCAGGGTGAAATCAGCCTCTGCCCACTGCCAGCGGTTAAAGACGTGTACCGCCGCGCCCGTCATACCACCCATGGCGTAGGCTTTTTTCGCCAAAATCTCCAGGCTGAGGATCTGCATACCGTTAGCCGTCAGGCCGCCGTCGACCCAGCGAGCGTCTTCTTTACGCACAATATAAGGCGCTGCCTGCCCGCCGCCGATACCGGTTTGCCAGATAGCCAGCGCTGCTGGCCACAGGCCATGTTCGAAGATCAAACGCGCAGCTTCGCGGGTACTGTGCGAGAAATAATAGGCTGAGTTACTGGCGCTAGACGGTGAACAATATGACGGAGACCAACGTGGATTAGTTTGCAGTTTGTCCTGATCTTGCTGCGACATAATGTACGGGTCGCCGCTGGTTTCTACCGGTAAGACCGACCAGTCCGTCACGGAGAAATGCGCGTCATCGGCAGGTTTTCCGAGCCATTCGGCGCACAGAACGGATTGCGACGTAGACATACCGGTACCCATTTCTGCACCGCTGTGCCACAGGCTGATTTGACCGTTTTCGCTTACTTCAACGCGGGCAAAAGACGTTTCTGCACCGGTGCCGAAATCTTTCTGCACGCACCCAAAGCCTACGCCGTAACGTTTGCCCGGATACCGGCTCTCATACTCGCTTTTGCGCTTCTGACGTTCGGTCCACATCGGATGAACTGCCGCTTTTTCCAGTACTTCATCGGCACGAATGGCACCTGCCGGGATCGCGCCCTGGGTGTTTTTCATGCCGGATTTGAGTACGTTGCGCAAACGGAAGGCAATTGGGTCGAGTTTCAGCTCGGCGGCCATTTCATCCATCATCATTTCGGTGGCAGCCATGCTTTGCAGCGTGCCGTAGCCGCGTGCTGAACCGGCATCAAGCGCGCGTGAGGCTAGCCCTACCGCCGACAGATCGCTTTTCGGGAAGTAGTAAATCGACTGAGCTGCCGTTGCGCCCACCATCACGACTGACGGCGTAAAGTTGCTACGCCCACCGCCGTCGGCGGTCATGGCAGCATGGAATGACTGCAACATGCCGGTTTGGCGGTTAACAGCGATGTCATAATTCATGTCAAACGCGTGGCGCTTGAGAGAGGACTGGAACTGTTCGAAACGGTCATTGGCCAGACGAACCGGCGCACCGTCACCGTACATAGCCGCCACGGCACCGTAATACGGGAAGTTGTAGTGGTCTTTTGAGCCATAGCCGACGGTGTAACACGGATGCAGGATCAGCGTTTTTACCGTGCGGTGGCCTTTTGCCATCATGCGCGGCATTTCGTCCGCCACTTCCTGCGGTGACTGGGTTGGCACGACCATGTGCAGGGTTTGTGTCGCTGCATCGTACCAACCGTTGGCGTTATCCGGCTCGAGCGCAGAGGTATCCACCGACTGCGTGGTGTAGCGGCGGGACATCACCATCCACTCTGGCGGCGGCGATTTCAGCTCATCGGCCATTTCATCCGCAAAGAACATGCCCTGCTGGTCCAACTTGCCGCCTTCGCGTCCTTCAGGCCAAACGGGCAGATGTTTTCTCATGCTGACTGGGAATACTGGCATATCTTTCAGGCTGGAGAACTTATCGTCATCAGCCGGTGTGGCACCGCCGACGCCGACAAAGCGGAAAGTGCCCCATGGGTCACGTTCCAGTGGCCCGGTTTCGGCACCATAACGCACCACATTGTCTTTGAATTTGAGCGCGTCTTTAGCAAAGCGGAAACGGGCAAAATCCTGATAGACCAGAATGGCCACGGCCTGGCCGAGATAGGCTGGCGTTTTGCCTTCTGGCAACAACATGTCGTCGCCATAAAATGCCGGGAACGCCAGTCCGTCACGCGCCAACACGTCAGCGGTAACCAGTTGATCAGGTTGTAAATCATCACCCAGTAATGACAAATCTAGTCCTGCGTAGAGACGGTCGGCTTTGGTCACTCGCAGAATAAAGGCATGAGCTTGTTTCTGCGGCCAGTGAGGCATATCGGTGGCGCGAATATCGCGGGCAAAAACTTTCTGCCCCATCACTTTTGCTTTACCGTCAATACGGAAGCGGATGCGTTTGTTTTCAGCATCCCACTGTGGCGATTGCAGTATTTTTTCTTCGAACAGCGCCGCATAAGCACGGCTGTGCAGCGGTGCGAGATACACGGAGACACCAGCGATCACCGCGCTTTTTACAAAGCGACGCCGGGACGGGTTGAAGTTGCTCATAAATTTCCTTGCTGCTTTTTGTCGTTTTTTTATGGCGATTTTTTCTTATACTCGAAAAATACCGCTTATCGCGGCCGATTATAGGGTGATGAGCAAGAAAAGGTCATGACTAAAAACACATTTTTAATATTTCGTTTACACTGTTGCGCAAAATAGCACGACCGCTGCGCCTCGTTGCGCAAACTTAATGCAACCGTAAAGCGGCTAACCAAAAAAGGCAGAACAAGCGTGGCAGGAATAATCATCCTCGCCGCTGGAACCGGCAGCCGGTTCAGCGCAGCGGGCGGAAAAGGCAATAAATTAGATGCGGTGGTTGAAAATGCCGCAGACCGCACGCTGAGCGTATTTTCAATGACGCTACAGCAAGCCCTGGCAAGCGGACTGCTTGTTCATGTCGTAACCCGCCCGGAAAACACGCAAGTGCAGCAGATTTGCACAGCTGCAGGAGTGCCAATCACCTTGATAAACAGCGCAGGAACCGGGGAGTCCATCGCTGCCGGCGTTCGCGCCACTGCGCACTGGGAAGGCTGGCTGATTCATCTCGCTGATATGCCTTTCGTACCCTCACGCGTCATTCTGTCGGTTGCGGCTGGCTTGCAGAGCTCGGAAATTGTCCGCCCGTTCTGGCGGGAAACGCCCGGCCATCCGGTCGGTTTTGGCCCCGCATTACGAGAAGAGCTACAACAACTCACCGGCGATCAGGGCGCACGCCAGCTGTTACGCGATCGCCCTGTCCTGCGTATTGCCGCTGACTCTCCGAGTGTGATCGCAGATATCGATCTTCCAGCCCAACTTTGCCTTGCCGCTTCAGACAGGAATTCACATGCAGCATCTTGATAATCAGGTAATTGAACAGGCCAACCTCTGGCTTCGCGAGCAGCCCGTCTGGCTCTGCACGGTGTTGACGACCTACGGCTCCTCTCCTCGTGCGCCCGGGGCGCTGATGGCTGCAACGCAAGACGGGCTTTATTGCGGCTCACTGTCTGGCGGTTGCGTCGAGGAGAACTTCTTGCAGCGGATCGCGGCAGGAGAGTATCAGGCGGCCAGTCAGGTCATCCGCTATGGGGAAGGCGGGCTGACACCCAATGTCGCGCTGCCCTGCGGCGGTTCGCTCGACGTTCTGGTGGAGTATCTGATCCCAGCACAAAATAACCGCGATTATCTGTCCCGCATGGCGCAGGCGTTGCAGGGCCATTACGCTCTGAATAAAAGCCTGACCTTGCCCGCCGCTTGTGATCATCTGGCGCTGACCGGCTACCACAGCCAGACGCAAGTCACGCGGGTCGGAAATACTATTACGCTGCATATCGCCGCCCCACCACGTCTGCTGATTGCAGGTTTATCGAGTGTCGCGATGTACTGCGCAGATTTTGCCTGCGCTCTGGGGTTTGAAGTAGTGGTTTGTGAGTGTCGGGATGACGCGCTGGAAAATTTCGCCTCCGCGCTGAAGCCGGAAGTGAAACTGGAAAAAGTCTTTCCGGCCAAATATCTGGAAGAGACCGGCTGTCATGCCAATACCGCCATCGTCGCCCTGACGCACGATCCGCGCATGGATGATCTGACGCTGATGGAGGCGGTGAACACACCGGCATTTTATATCGGAGCCATGGGATCGCAGCTCAACAGCGCCCGCCGCCGCGAGCGTTTACAAACCATCGCCCAGTTTGCCCCTCAGGACTTCGAGCGTCTGCATGCACCAGTCGGACTCAATATTGGCAGCAAAACGCCAGCGGAGATCGCGCTGGCGGTGATGGCCGATATCGTAAAACACAAAAACGGGAACGCCTGAAAACAGAAAAGCCTGAGGGATGATCCTCAGGCTTTCTTCTGTACTGTTCTGACGCGTATCAGGTGCGCGTGAGCTGCAACTGACCGCTTTTATCTACCGGGATTTGCGTGCCAGGACCGTGATCCATACGCACTTTGCCCTGCTGGTCGCCGATTTTGTAGGTCACGTCATAACCCAGATTCTTTTCTGACTTGTCATATACCGTGCTGCAACGCTGTTGCTGCGTGGTGTATGTGTCGCCTTCCTGCATACTGCTCTGTACACGGTTACCGGCATAGCCGCCACCCAATGCACCGGCAACAGTCGCGACATCGCGACCACGTCCGCCACCAAATTGGTGACCGAGAACGCCACCGGCAACAGCACCCAGTACGGAACCGGCGATCTGATGCTCATCCTGCACAGGGCGTCTGTGGGTAACCGTCACGTTGCGGCACTCCTGGCGTGGCGTTTTAACCGTTTCTTTAATAGGCGTCGCGCTGAGTACCTGAGCGTACTGCGGGCCTGAAGAAAAGACATTCATACTTGCTACTGCTGCAATGCCGAGGGCCGCAGCGACACCGATACCGACGCCAGCTAACATTGACTTGTTCACAGGACATCCTCCTGAAATGTTACCACGCATTTTGTGACCCTTTTGTACCGGGCCTCCCTGCTTTCTCAACATTGGGATACCCCGTCGGGCAACAAGTCCTCAACCGGAAAAACCTGATATTGAGGGTTCGGCGTGCGTGAATCGCCGTCTGTAGACACGATGAAGTTTGCACAAAGTTTTACATTCCGACAATAAGACTCACGGACGAAAATAGCCTTTGTGGCTGGGAAAACGAGGCTTTAGGAGGATTCTTAGCGAGCGAAGTTCTTTAGGGGAAATATTATGCTGAATATTATTTGAGGCTCAATAAGCTTTAAAAGCCTGTTAATACAGGCTTTAGATAAAAGACACTCTCCTCCTGCACTGCATCCTCCACGTTGCGGGTGCGTTGGCCACAGCGTGAAGGATGACGGGCATTTAGTGCAGTTTCAGTCGCGGACGGATCACCTTGTTAATTCCGCCGACCAGCATCATCAGCGCGGTTTTGGTGTAACCGTGCAGGGCAATCTGATGCATACGGTAGAGGGAAACGTAAACGATACGTGCGATACGCCCTTCCACCATCATCGAGCCTTTCATCAGGTTACCCATCAGGCTGCCGACGGTACTAAAGCGCGATAACGACACCAGCGAGCCGTGGTCTTTGTAGACGTAGTCTTTCAGGCTCTGCCCCTTGCGCTGCGCCATGATGTTGTCGAAACAACGTGACGCCATCTGATGTGCTGACTGCGCACGCGGAGGCACGAAACCCCCACCTTTTTGCGGACAAGAGGCGCAGTCGCCAATCGCAAAAATGTTCGGGTCGCGGGTGGTTTGCAGCGTTGGCTCAACCACCAGCTGATTAATACGGTTCGTTTCCAGACCCGCAATATCCTTCATGAAATCAGGCGCTTTGATCCCTGCCGCCCAAACCATCAGGTCAGCTTCAATAAATTCGCCATCTTTGGTATTCAGACCATTCTTGTCCGCGCTGGTGACCATGGTTTTAGTCAGTACACGCACACCGAGTTTGGTCAGTTCCTGATGCGCGGCACCAGAGATTCGCGGCGGTAACGCAGGCAGAATACGCTCACCGGCTTCCACCAGCGTGACGTTCAACGCCTGGCTGTCCAGGCCTTCAAAACCGTAGCTGTGCAGTTGTTTAACCGCATTATGCAGCTCAGCAGAAAGCTCAACACCGGTTGCACCACCGCCGACAATTGCAATGTTCACTTTCTTCTGCTTGTCCGGATTGGCGGAGAATTTCAGGAACAGGTTAAGCATTTCGTTATGAAAACGATGTGCCTGATGCGGGTTGTCGAGGAAGATACAGTTATCTTTCACGCCCGGCGTGCCAAAGTCATTTGAGGCGCTGCCGAGCGCCATCACCAGAGTGTCATACGCAATATCGCGCGCTGGCACCAACACTTCACCGTTTTTCTCATCGAGGATTTCAGCCAGCTGAATGGTCTGTGCCTCGCGGTTGATGTCAACCAGTGAGCCGATCTGGAAGTTAAAACCGTGGTTACGGGCGTGTGCCAGATAGCTCAGTGCGTCCACACCGTCGTCCAGGCTGCCGGTCGCTACTTCGTGCAGCAGCGGTTTCCACAGATGGCTGTGGTTACGGTCTACCAGCACGATTTCGGCTTTCTTTTTGCGACCCAGTTTACGACCCAGGCTGGTAGCCAGTTCCAGACCACCGGCGCCGCCGCCGATAATCACAATTTTCTTCATGGTTGTAGTCAACATGACCCCCTCAAATGTGAACCAATTGTTATCTAAGAGTAAAATTATTATCCTTAGAATACATAGGGTTGGCTTAAGTTAAATCGGTATCTGCCCCGAGAATAACATGCGTGGTGATTTGGTCATACCAAAATTGATGTACATCAATTTAAATCCATTCAGTAAAAAGCACTTAGCGATATGGCACGGTTTTTGACCTTTCTGAATCAGGCGCTTAGCGGGGTAAATACAGAAAAAAACTTCATGAAGATGCGAGAGTGAGTGACGAGGCTTTGAAAGAAAAAAGGCCACAGATGTTGGTCTGTGGCCTTTTTTCGCTATCAGCTATCCGCTAATCAGGCGAGATTTTTAAACGCTTTTATCCGTTGCAAATGCGTCGAGATATCTTTGAATTTGTGACTTTGCTTGTCGTCCCATTCAATCTGATAGAAATGATGTAGTGCAGCGGCCGTTTTCTGACTGTCGAGCACGCCATCTTCACGCGATAAAATGACCAGGCAGCGATCGCGGTTTTTCTCACGGAAATCACTGACACATTTCGTTGCAATGTCCAGATACTCTTCAGGACGGTCGATTTTGCCGGTCATGTTGTCCTGCGGTAACAGGTTCGGGTTGAACATCACCTGACGGATCCCGCAGAGATAACCAATGCGTTCAGCCCAAAAACCGCCCAGACCCACGCCGCAAATTAGCGCCCTGTCATCTGCCGATTGTTGAATAGCCTTGGTCACTTCCTTCAGCAAATGCTGCATGTCGTGACGCGGATGCAGCGTGCTGTAACTGATAAACCGAACGTCCGGATCAATAAATTGTAGCTGCAGCACCTTTTCATGGTTGCCAGGGCTGGTTGAGTCAAAACCGTGCAAATAAATAATCATCGTTTTCCTCGTCCTGATTGTAACGTTGAGAGCATCAAGGTTAATGACGTTGGGCTGCCATTTAGCGTGCTGACTGCTTATGTTCCTGCCAGCGGGCGTCCAGCGCGGTTAATTCCCTGTTGGCAAGCTGCCAGCGGCTGGAGTTAAGCAAGTCCCGGCGCGCATCTTTACCCGTATATCTGCCACGATGGTACAACCCGGCCACCTTGTCTGCTTTGACCGGTGACAGGTTATCCAACACGCTGACGGCCCCTTCGCGGTGGTTGCAGACTAAAATCATGTCACAACCGGCATCCAGGGAAGCCTGCCCGCGTTCGGCATAACTGCCCATGATCGCTGCCCCTTCCATGGAGAGATCATCAGAGAAGATCACCCCATCAAAGCCGAGCTCCTGGCGCAGAATTTTTTGCAACCAGTACGGGGAGCCGCTGGCTGGGCGCGGGTCCGCCTGAGTATAGATAACGTGCGCAGGCATGACTGCATCGAGCAATTTCTTATCAATCAACTGACGGAAAATCGCCATGTCATGTTCGCGGATCACTTCCAGCGGGCGGTCGTCGCGCGGCGTCTCTTTATGCGAGTCGGCAGTAACGGCACCGTGACCAGGGAAATGTTTACCGGTCGTTTTCATCCCTGCGCCATGCATACCAAGAATAAACTGCTCCGCCATGCCGAGGGCTTTTGCCGGTTCCGCGTGGAAAGAGCGTTCGCCAATGGCCGCGCTGACGTGCCCAATGTCGAGAACCGGCGCAAAGCTGATATCGATATCCATGGCGATCATTTCGGATGCCATCAGCCAACCCGCTTCTTTTGCCAGGCGCTGACCTTCATGGCTTTCGTTAATCGCGGCAAAAGACTGAGCTGCCGGAACCCGGGTAAAACCTTCACGAAAACGCTGAACACGGCCCCCTTCCTGATCGACGGCCAGCACCAGACGGTCGCGCGATGCTTCGCGGATCTGACGAATGAGCTCATGCAGCTGATCAACGTCATGGTAGTTACGGGTGAACAAAATCAAACCGCCAACCAGCGGATGTTGCAAAATTTCGCGTTCTTCAGCATCCAGCTCATAGCTGGCAACGTCTAGCATTACGGGACCCACGGCAGTGCTCTCCTTCATTTATTTTGTTTTATCCCCGGAGCGCCCGGTGGCGAAAAGTCGCTCACGCAGCGGTTGCGCCCAGTCTGAATACATTGTGTCACCGGTCTGCTGCCAGCGCACTTCGAACCACATCAGCATCAGATAATCGACCCACTTCGTCCAGCAGCGAACCTGTTGCGTCAACCGTGTGATATCCCGGTAGCCACCGCAGGCGACGTAAGCACGTAGAAAAGATTGCTGCCGCGCACGGTCCCATCCATTACCACAAAACAGCGCCGCCAGCTCGAGGGCAACGTCGCCGCCTGCGGCATATTCCCAGTCGATCAGGTGTAATTTTTGTTGATGGCGAACCAGATTACCGGGATGCACATCCATATGTAACACCGCCATTTTCAGCGGTGCGGGCAGAGGCTGGCGCATGAACCGTTGATGTAAGCGAAGCCAGGCTGGCGTCAGGCGGCGGCGATCAATTTGCTGCCAATAACGGGCAAATTGCTCACGTAATTGTAGTCGGTAACCGCAAGGTGCAAGCCGGTGCAAGCCCGCCAGTAAGGCGGCGAGTTGCAGCGGATAATCTGTTTCTTCGATGTTGGTTATCTGGCCAGTTTCGCCTTCCAGCCACTCGACCACTAGCCAGGGGGGAGCAAAGAACATAATACGCGGCGCAATGTTCAGCCCGGCGACATGTCGCAATATGCCCTTTTCCCGCCGACGTTCAACGCCCAGCGCCGTTTTTTCTGCTGACTGCACTCTTGCCAGCCACGATTGTGCCGGAGTCTCTATTTTCCAGCTTTCGCCCGTCAGTCCCGCGACCGGGCTTAAATGACAACCGGCGGAAAAAACCGCCGGAAGTTGTTGTGTAATCAGCAGCTCCAGTGCGCCCTTAATGCTGAACGGCACCGTTACCGGACCAGACAATTTCACCGCTCGGCACGGTCATCATTTGCATTTTCAGCGTCGGGTTTTTTACGTCGCCGGTTACCGTACTGTAAAGCACGTATTGCGCATTGACGTAGCGCGCCAGCCCGATGGCCTTGCTGCGCGAACCTAAACTGTCATCCACGGATAAACCCAGCGCCTGTTTCGCGGTTGCCAGTTGGGAGTCCGGCACCACCTGGAATTTATTGTTGGTTGCCAGCGCGTCATGCAGCGCAGCGGTAGCTTTGCTCACCGGCAGCGAACCGTTGGTGCTGTTTTTCACGCTGTCGAGCAGCAGAACGCTACCCGCCTGCACGCCGTCGGCCTGAAGCATCTTCGCGACCATCGGCTGGACGCTGGCGCTCCAGTTGACCGTTTGCTCTTTCGGCGGCTGAGGCACAGTTTCAACCGGCGGCTGCCCGGAGGTTTCCGGTGTGCCTGGCTCAACGGTCACGGGTGCAGTCGGCTGCTGTGGCTCTGCCGGTTGTTGTTTAGTCGGCAATGTACAACCACCCAGGATCAGGGCAGCCATCGCCACCATGAGGAAATACTTTTTCATCAACCTTCTCCGTACAGGGAATTAGAGATAAAGGTAAACACGCACACTGTACGCATCGAGATTGCCATTTAGGGAGGTAATTACGAAATCCGAATTAGCCGGAACGGTAATGGTGCGCGCCTCGGCAATCGGCAGTAAATCCAGCCCCTGTTTGTCATACCAGTAAAAGCGATAATGCAGTGTTACAGAATGTGGCTGGCTATTGCTCAGCACGCTTCTGGCCTGCTTGCGCCCATCCACTTCTGAAATTGACGGCGCGCCGGGGATGATGCCCGCCGTCAGAACCGGCGATTCCATGATGACCGTTTGCTGGCTGTTCAGCGCAATGTGCGGCGTACTGCTACAACCCATCAGTACTATAACGGGGAACAACGCCATCAAAAATCGCATGGATTTTCCTTTTCAGTGAGGAAGTATTACTGACGTGAAAGCAGCGGGCCCAGCGCACGACCACCGACCAGATGCATATGGATGTGATACACCTCCTGACCGCCATCCCGGTTGCAGTTAACAATCAGGCGGTAGCCGCTTTCAGCGATGCCTTCCTGTTCAGCAATTTTCGCCGCGACAGTCATCATGCGTCCCAGCGCCGCTTCATGCTCAACGGTGACATCGTTCATGGTAGGAATAAGGATATTAGGAATGATCAGAATATGGCTTGGTGCCTGCGGTGAAATATCACGAAATGCGGTCACCAGTTCATCCTGGTAAACCACATCGGCCGGGATCTCACGGCGGATAATTTTGCTGAAAATTGTCTCTTCGGCCATCTTGGCTCTCCTTCTACACTCAAAAGCGGTGTACGCAGTATGAGTGACAATTTCCATTCCTTTCAACCTGATTACGCTTTTTACGACGCAAATGGCTTAGAAACCACCAGCAGCGCGGCGAAACCGGCCTGGGCTAGATTCCACGCATAAAAAAAGGAGGCCGCAGCCTCCTTCTTCAACACGCTAACAACTTATCTGATGATCAATTGTTACGCATGTACTCGTCCATATCGGTTTTCAGGTTATCAGACTTGGTACCAAAAATTGCCTGAACGCCAGAACCCGCTACCACAACCCCTGCTGCACCCAGTTTCTTCAGGCCAGCCTGATCCACTTTTGATATATCCGCCACGCTCACGCGCAGACGAGTGATGCAGGCATCAAGGTTAGTGATGTTTTCTTTGCCACCAAACGCCTGAACCAGAGAAGCAGACATTTCTGAGCCGCCCTGAATCGTTTGTTCACTGGTGGTGTCTTCACGGCCAGGCGTCTTCAGGTTCAGCTTCACAATCAGGAAACGGAAGATGCTGTAGTAAACCACCGCGTAGATCATTCCCACAATCGGGAAGAGCCAGATACGGCTGCTGTTACCGCTCAGTACGATGAAATCGATCAGACCGTGTGAGAAGCTGGTGCCATCGCGCATGCCCAACAAAATACAGATTGGGAATGCCAGGCCGGCCAGAATCGCGTGGATCACATACAGGATCGGTGCCACGAACATGAAGGAGAATTCGATTGGCTCGGTGATACCGGTCAGGAACGCCGTTAGCGCAGCGGAGATCATGATGCCGCCAACTTTCGCGCGGTTTTCAGGTTTCGCTGAATGCCAGATAGCAATTGCGGCTGCTGGCAGGCCGTACATTTTGAACAGGAAGCCACCGGACAGTTTACCTGCCGTTGGGTCACCCGCCATATAACGAGGAATATCGCCGTGGAAAACCTGACCCGCAGAGTTCACGTATTCGCCGATCTGCATCTGGAATGGAACGTTCCAGATATGGTGCAGGCCAAACGGTACCAGCGCGCGTTCAACTACGCCGTAAATACCGAATGCCACGACCGGGTTTTGATACGCCGCCCACTGGGAGAAAGTTTGGATTGCGCTACCGATTGGAGGCCAGATGAAAGACAAAACCACACCCATGACGATCGCCGCCAGACCAGAGATGATCGGCACGAAACGTTTACCCGCGAAGAAGCCCAGATATTCTGGCAACTTGATGCGGTAGAAGCGGTTGAACATATACGCCGCAATGGAACCGGCGATAATGCCGCCCAGAACACCGGTATCAGCAAGGTGCTTGACCGCAATTTCTTCCGGTGGCAGATGCAGGATCAGCGGAGCGATGACGGCCATGGTTTTCACCATGATGCCATAAGCCACTACTGCTGCCAGTGCAGATACGCCGTCGTTATTGGTGAAACCAAGTGCAACGCCGATGGCAAAAATCAACGGCATGTTGGCGAAGACTGAACCGCCCGCTTCCGCCATGACGTGGGAAACGATCAGTGGCAGCCAGCTGAAGTTTGCAGAACCGACGCCAAGCAGAATACCTGCAATTGGCAATACGGAAACGGGCAACATCAGCGATTTACCGACCTTCTGAAGGTTCGCAAACGCGTTCTTAAACATAATTGAGTGTGCTCCTGAGTAATGATGCTTTAGATACTACTCACGGCGCCCCCTTATGTGGTTCTGTGGGCTGCCGCGTTGCAAGATTATGACAACCCTTGCGGTTCAGGGTGTCTGAGCACCCCTTTTGAATTTTTACGCAGGGTAAAATAATTCCCTTTGTTAATGTTTGATGGCAGTCACGTTTTTTCGAAAAACCGGCCTGACTCAGCTCAAAACCATCATATTTCTTAAAGAAAATCCGATTCACGCACGCCAGACAGCCCAAAACGGGTGTGCACATTACCCGTTCAGGCGATTAATTACGAGGTGTAAAATAAATCCAGTGCAAATGACTGCGCTTACGAGGAGATCAGGGAGGAAGTCTCTACGTGGAACAGCCGGGAAAAGTTCGCAGTTGTCGCTTCAGCCAGCTGTTCCAGGCTCACGCCTTTCAGTACCGCAAGATATTCAGCAACATCGCGCACGTAAGCAGGTTGGTTCTCTTTACCACGATGCGGTACTGGCGCCAGATACGGTGAATCCGTTTCTACCAACAGCCGGTCCAGCGGCACGTAGCGCGCAACTTCACGCAGTTGCTCAGCATTGCGGAAGGTGACAATGCCAGAGAACGAAATATAGAACCCCAGATCCAGCAGGAATTCGGCCGTCGGTAAATCTTCCGTAAAGCAGTGCAGCACGCCACCACATTCACCGGCTTTTTCATCCTTCAGGATATCCAGCGTGTCCTGGCGCGCGTCACGCGTATGTACTATCACCGGTTTGTTCAGTTCGCGGCCAACGCGAATATGGTGGCGGAAGGAGTCCTGTTGCAGTGCTAATTGGTGCGCTTCTTTCTGGTAGAAGTAATCCAGACCAGTTTCGCCCATTGCGACCACTTTCGGCGCCGCAGCCAGACGACGCAACTCTTCGAAGTCGTAACCACCATCAATGTTCAGCGGGTGTACACCACAGGAAAACGCCACATCAGGGCGATCACCAATCAATTGGGTCATCGCGGTATAACCCGGTAGCGTGGTGGCCACGGCCAGCATAAATTTAACATCGCGCTCACGCGCTTTTTCCAGTACCGCGTCCACGCCGCTGTGCAGTTCGTTGTAATCCAGACTGTCGAGGTGACAGTGGGAGTCGACTAAAAACATAATATTTAACTCGTTACGATGGTTTTTGCAGGTCGGTACGCAGTCTGTTCTGCGCACCGTTGGGGATAATCTGAGCGGTGCTAATTCAGGGAGATGTCCCATTCAAGCAGTTGCTCAGTCAGCAACAACTCCCGGTTCACACCCACAATGCTCAATAACTGCTGGCGACAATGCATCCAGGCCTGAACACTTTTTTGCAGGGCATCATTACTCTGTAAACCGGCTATCTGTGCTATCAGAGGCTGCTGATCGTGATTAATAATAAACTGAGCCGCATTTTGCTGCCATTTAATCGCGTCCAACAACAACGAACAGAGCCACTGAAGACGGTCGGAGACGTCGTCGTGGTTCAGTTGAAGCAGCAAAGAGAGCATATCGCGCTGCTGGCAACTGGTCGCCAATTGCTGGCACACCGCGACACGCTGCTTCCAACGCTCAGGTTGCAGCAACGCTAGCGCAGCCAGTGGTGCCCCGTTACTCAGCCGCAATGCCGTTTTAATGGCCACAGGATCGGCGCTAAGCTGGCGGCCAATCCATTGTGCCGATGGCGCGTCATCCGGCACCGGAAGATGCCAGTAGAAACAGCGGCTGCGCAATGTGGCGAGCAACCCGGAGGTCTCACGACAACCGATAAGGAAGTAGGTTTTTGCGGGCGGCTCTTCCAGCGTCTTTAACAAAGCGTTGGCGGCGGCCTCAGTCAGTAACTCTGCCTGTGGCAACCACACCACTTTTGCCCCGCCCTGTTGGGAATAGTTGTATAGCGTTTCGATCAGTTGACGTACCGGATCCACACCGAGGGAGCTCTTGCCTTTTTCGGGCGTCAATACGTGCCAGTCAGGGTGGTTGCCGGCAATCATCAACTGACAGCTGTGGCATTTTCCGCAGCTCTTTTCGCCGTCCTGATGCTGGCACAACAACCAGCGACTAAGACCATAGACCAGTGCCTCATCGCCCATGCCCCCGCAGGCATGTATCAGTACCGCATGATGTCCACGCCCCGCTTGATATTGGCCGACCAACTGCCGATAAGGGCCACTGAGCCACGGATACCAGGTCATTGCTGACCACCTTCCCGTCGTTGCAGGCTTTCAAACCAGTGCGACAAGGTCTGCTGTATTGAGGTGGTAACCTGTTCCAGGGACTGTGAGGCATCAATGGTTTTAATACGGCTGTCCTCCGCCGCCAGGCTGAGATAGCGCTCACGGGTGCGCTCAAAGAACGGTAGCGCCTCTTTTTCGATGCGGTCCAGCTCACCGCGCGCGCTGGCACGTTGCAGACCAATTTCCGGCGGTAAATCAAGATACAGCGTCAGGTCTGGGCGGAAGTCACCCAATACGGTATCGCGTAGAGAGCGCATCAGTTCGGCATCAATGCCGCGTCCGCCGCCCTGATAGGCCTGTGAGGAGAGATCATGGCGGTCACCGACCACCCACGCACCGCGAGCCAATGCAGGCAGGATAACCGTTTCTACCAACTGAACGCGGGCAGCGTAGAGCATCAGCACTTCAGCCTTAACCGTAGGTTTGTCGTCTTCGACACCGCGTTTGAATAAATCCCGCAGTTTTTCAGCCAACGGAGTACCGCCCGGCTCGCGCGTAAACACGATATCTTCGATACCCAGGCTGCGTAGCGTCTCAACAACAACGTCGCGTGCGGTAGTTTTACCAGCCCCTTCCAGACCTTCGATGACGATAAACTTACTTTTCATTCTTATTCTTCAATGCCTCGCGATACAC
Organism: Enterobacterales bacterium; assembly: GCA_003864575.1. GTDB lineage: Bacteria > Pseudomonadota > Gammaproteobacteria > Enterobacterales > Enterobacteriaceae > Ewingella. The sequence continues at coordinate 13,951 of BHES01000010.1, read as the reverse complement.
ACGTACCGCTTTGTTATGATTTTCGAGGTTAGTCGTAAAAGTATGCCCGCCTTTGCCATCAGCCACAAAGTAAAGGTATGGCGTTTTGGCCGGATGCACGGCAGCCTCGATTGACGCTTCGCTCGGCATGGCAATCGGCGACGGCGGCAAACCTGAAATCACATAGGTGTTATAGGGCGTCGGCGTTTCCAAATCTTTACGAGTAATATTGCCGGAATAACGTTCGCCCATCCCGTAGATCACCGTCGGATCGGTTTGTAAACGCATGCCAATACGCAAGCGGTTGATAAAGACCGAGGCCACTTCAGGTCGCTCTTCTTTAACGGCAGTTTCTTTTTCAATGATTGACGCCATAGTCAGCATGTCGGTCGGTGTTTTATAAGGCAGAGATTCATCACGATCTTTCCAGAGCGTATCGACCGTTTTTACCATGCGCTGGTGGGCGCGCTTCAGTAAGGATAAATCCGTCATACCCGCGGTATAGAGATAGGTGTCCGGATACAGCCACCCTTCAGCATTAGTGGAGTCTTTAATGCCGATGGCTGCCGCGATCTCCTCCCCGCTTTTACCGGTCAGTTCTTGCTTCACGTAGGCTGAGTTTTGCAATAGCTTCATCCAGTCACTCAATTTAAAGCCTTCCACAAAGCGCATACTAAATTGAGCTTCTTTTCCACTTTTGAGCAATTCGAGCATTTGGCGCACAGTCATGCCTTTTTCAAACCGGTAAGTCCCCGCTTTGAATTCGCCGAGCTCAGGCTCAATACGCAGCAACCAGGAGAAGTAAGGGTTTTCCTGCATCAGTTTATGTTTGACCAGCAGCGTTTCCAGCACCACGCGTCCGGTTCCGGCAGGCAGAGTAAAGAGTGTTTCGCTACTGACGTTGATAGGCCGGTCAGCAAAGCGCTGCACTTTATGATAGGCAAAAGCAGCAGCACCGACTAACAGGGCCAGGATAAGGGCAGAAATCTTGAGTTTTTTATTCTTCATAAACATTCACTTTAAACGCGTGGTTTTAGCAAACCTGATGTAAAAAATCGTACAACTGCGACGACGTAAAGTGCCAATCGTCCGCCTGTCGAACCGGCAGCACGGGCATCAGCGCGTTGCAAATAATCACCTCATCTGCTTCCTGCAGAGTTTCAGGGGATTGTCTGACAACGGAAATTGTAAAAACCCCCGATTGCGCGAGCATGGAGATAATGTGATTGCGCATAATTCCTGCCACGCCAGAATCACTAAGATCCGGCGTGAATACGTCATGGCCTTTGCGCCAGAAAATATTCGCGGCACAGCATTCTATCAGCATCCCTGAGGTATCAACCACCAGTGCTTCATGGGCATCGGTCCGGTCAAGATGCAGACGGATCATCACCTGCTCCAGCCGGTTAAGGTGTTTGATGCCGGCCAGAAGAGGATTGCGACTTAATGCCACGGGGCTTTGCGCAAGCGTAACGCCTTGTTGCCGCCACTGGTGATAATGTGCCGGATAGCCCGAGACCGAAATAATGCGTGTAGGCGAGCTGCATCCCTGCGGGCTATAGCCCCGACCGCCCTCTCCCCGACTGATGATCGTTTTTAATACACCCTCGCCACGCAGGCTTGCTGCCTGGATCATTTCGACCTCTAGCGCATTCCAGTCAACACCGTCAATCATTAAGCGCTGCGAGGCTGTTTTCAACCGCGCGAGATGCCCGGCCAAATGTTGAATATTTCCTGCGACAATGCGTGCGGTGGTAAAACTTCCGTCACCATATTGTACCGCGCGGTCGCTTGCAGCCAGCAAAGTAGCCGAGACGCCATTAATCCACACTATCACTCTCCCGTGTCCTGCTATCTCTTATGACTACCATAAAGCCTGAAGTATTTTAGGTGGCCTGACAAGTAGAGCATTCCGGCTTTTCTGTCAGAATACCAGACAGCAAAAAGGCCCAAAACGGGCCTTTTTGAGGAAGAAACAGCACGCTTTTGTTTGTCAGATCTTACGAAACACCAGTGAACCGTTGGTGCCGCCAAAACCGAATGAATTACACAGCGTATATTCCATATTTTTTACCTGTCGGGCTTCGTGGGCAACGAAGTCCAGATCACAACCGTCGTCTGGGTTATCCAGATTGATCGTTGGCGGTACGGCCTGGTCGCGCAGTGCCAGCAACGTAAAGATAGACTCAACCGCCCCGGCAGCCCCCAGCAGATGGCCAGTCATCGACTTGGTAGAACTCACCAGAACACTTTGTGAACCCGCGCCAAATACTGATTTAACCGCCTGAGCTTCAGCTTTATCGCCCGCCGGTGTTGAGGTGCCGTGCGCATTGATATAACCAATTTTTGACGCCGCAATACCTGCATCACGCAGCGCGTTTTCCATCGCCAGCGCGGCACCTGCACCATCTTCTGGTGGTGAGGTCATATGGAAGGCATCGCTGCTCATGCCAAAACCCACAATTTCTGCGTAAATGTTCGCGCCGCGTTTTTTCGCGTGCTCATACTCTTCCAGCACCATGATGCCCGCGCCATCTCCCAGTACAAAACCGTCACGGTCTTTGTCCCACGGGCGGCTGGCAGCCTGAGGATTGTCGTTGCGAGTAGATAGAGCACGTGCAGCGCCGAATCCGCCGACGCCCAGCGGAGTACTGGCTTTTTCAGCACCACCGGCCAGCATGACATCTGCATCATCATAGGCAATGATACGTGCGGCATGGCCGATATTGTGGACGCCTGAAGTACAGGCTGTAGCGATTGAAATGCTCGGTCCACGTAAACCAAACATGATGCTCAGATGACCGGCAATCATATTTACGATAGTGGAAGGAACAAAAAATGGGCTAATTTTACGCGGTCCGCCGTTAACCAATGAGGTATGGTTTTCTTCGATCAGACCAAGGCCGCCAATGCCGGAACCTATTGCAGCGCCAATACGCGGTGCATTCTCAGCAGTCACCTCAAGCCCGGAGTCTTTCATTGCCTGAATGCCGGCAGTAATACCATACTGAATGAAGGCGTCCATTTTACGAGCATCTTTGCGCGCGATGTACTCTTCACAGTTAAAATCTTTTACTAAGCCAGCAAAACGCGTTGCGTAGGCGCTAGTATCAAAATGATCGATTAGGCTAATGCCACTCTGACCGGCAAGAAGAGCGTTCCAAGTGGACTCTACAGTATTGCCGACAGGGGACAGCATGCCAAGTCCAGTCACTACAACTCGACGCTTAGACACGTTGTGTCCTCCAGGGAGGGAGAAAAGAGATACGGTGGGACAAAAAAAACTTAGGCGGTCGAGTGACCGCCTAACTATCTAAACTAAAAACAGATTAGCTTACTGCTGGCTAGAATTGATGAAATCAATAGCTGCCTGAACAGTAGTGATTTTTTCAGCTTCTTCGTCAGGGATCTCGGTATCAAACTCTTCTTCCAGAGCCATAACCAGCTCAACGGTGTCGAGAGAATCAGCGCCAAGGTCGTCTACGAAAGACGCAGAATTAACTACTTCTTCCTGTTTAACACCCAGCTGTTCAACAATGATTTTCTTAACGCGTTCTTCGATAGTGCTCATACTCTTAAATTTCCTATCAAAACTCGCTTTCGCGATGGTTTTCGTAGTGTATAAAATGTTGGAAAAGATGCAACTAAATCCCGGCTGGTCAAACCACGAATTTGCTCTATTTTGCGGTTTTTACCGCAAATAACGCAAATAGTTTCGTAATTTTTAAATCATGTACATGCCGCCATTGACATGTAATGTTTCACCAGTGATATAGCTGGCCTCGTCAGAGGCTAAAAAAGCAACTGCGCTGGCAATCTCTTTTGCATCACCCAACCGGTTGGCTGGAACTGATGACAAAATGCCTGCGCGTTGATCATCTGTCAACGCCCTTGTCATGTCCGTCTCAATAAAGCCGGGAGCAACGACGTTGACAGTAATGCCGCGTGAAGCCACTTCACGCGCCAAAGACTTGCTAAAACCAATCAAGCCGGCTTTAGCCGCCGCGTAGTTCGCCTGCCCTGCGTTACCCATAGTTCCAACAACAGAACCTATAGTAATGATCCGGCCAAACCGCTTTTTCATCATAGCCCGCATTACTGCTTTTGACAGCCGAAACACAGAAGTCAAATTCGTATCCAGGATATCCTGCCACTCGTCATCCTTCATACGCATGAGGAGGTTATCACGTGTGATGCCGGCATTATTAACTAAAATGTCAATTTCGCCAAATTCAGCTCGAATCGTAGCCAATACCTGCTCAATCGATGCAGAATCAACCACATTCAGGGCAATACCTTTACCCTTTTCGCCCAAATATTCACTGATTGCTTCAGCGCCATTCTCACTGGTTGCAGTGCCAATAACAGTTGCACCACCAGCCACTAATTTTTCTGCGATAGCACGGCCAATACCACGGCTTGCGCCGGTTACCAGGGCGATTTTACCTTCGAAGCTCATCATCTTCCTCTTATTCTTGCTCAAGCGCCGCTGTGAGGCTGGCAGAATCGTTCACTGCCGCCGCTGTCAGGGTATCAACAATACGTTTGGTCAGGCCGGTCAAAACTTTACCAGGGCCCACCTCGACTAAATGCTCAACGCCCTGCGTAGCCATAAACTCAACAGACTCAGTCCAGCGGACTGGGTTGTAAAGTTGGCGAACCAATGCGCTGCGGATAGCTTCTGGTGATGTTTCTACCTTCACATCCACATTATTCACCACCGGATACTCCGGCGTGTTGAATGTCACGTCTTCGAGAGCGACAGCCATTTTATCTGCAGCAGGTTTCATCAATGCACAGTGAGATGGCACACTGACAGGCAATGGCAAAGCACGTTTTGCACCGGCGGCTTTACAAGCGGCACCCGCGCGTTCAACGGCTTCTTTGTTCCCGGCAATCACCACCTGGCCCGGCGAATTGAAGTTCACCGGAGACACAACCTGGCCTTGGGCAGATTCTTCGCACGCTTTCGCGATGGCTTCATTATCGAGTCCAATAATTGCCGACATCGCGCCAGTACCCTCAGGTACGGCTTCCTGCATCAGTTTCCCGCGCAGTTCTACCAGCGAAATAGCCTGCTTAAAATCCAGCACACCAGCGCAAACCAGAGCAGAGTATTCGCCCAGACTATGGCCTGCCATCAATACAGGCTTGGTGCCGCTTTGCTGCTGCCAGACTCGCCAGATAGCTACTGACGCCGCCAGTAATGCCGGCTGGGTCTGCCAGGTTTTATTCAACTCTTCAACTGGACCCTGTTGTACCAGCTGCCATAAATCATAACCCAGCACAGAAGAGGCCTCCGTAAAGGTCTCCTCAACAACCGGATAATTTGCGGCCAAATCAGCCAGCATTCCCAGAGCCTGTGAGCCCTGGCCAGGAAAAACAACTGCTATTTTTGTCATTTTCATCGTCCTGTTAAATCAAAAACGTACCAGCGCCGAGCCCCAGGTAAAGCCACCGCCAAATGCTTCGAGCAACACCAATTGTCCGCGCTGAATCCGTCCATCACGCACCGCTTCATCGAGCGCGGTCGGAACAGATGCCGCCGAAGTATTACCATGGCGATCCAGTGTGACGACGACTTTATCCATGCCCATTCCCAGCTTCTTGGCTGTTGCGCTGATTATGCGCAGGTTCGCCTGATGCGGTACCAACCAGTCGAGCTCAGAACGGTCCAGATTATTGGCCTGCAACGTTTCATCAACAATATGTGCAAGCTCCGTCACGGCAACTTTAAACACTTCATTACCTGCCATCGTGACATACGCTGGTTTTTCTGGTGTCGACTGGTCCGGATAGGCCAGCGTCAGCAGATTACCGTAATGGCCATCGGCGTGCATGTGGGTAGAAATGATGCCGGACTCTTCGGATGAGCCAAGCAATACTGCACCCGCGCCGTCACCGAAAAGAATCACTGTGCCACGATCTTCAGGATCGAGTTTGCGCGACAAGGTATCAGAACCAATGACCAGCGCGTACTTCACGGCACCATTTTTAATATATTGATCGGCTACGCTCAGTGCATAGGTAAAGCCTGCACAGGCAGCAGCCAGATCGAACGACGCTGAATCCTTGATGCCCAGCATATTCTGCACCTGGCAGGCTGAACTTGGGAACGCGTGAGAAGATGAGGTTGTTGCAACAATGATCAAGCCCACGTCGCTTGCGCTGACGCCGGCCATCTCAAGTGCTTTTTCTGCTGCATGCAGGCCCATTGTGGCCACAGTCTCATCCGGCGCAGCGATGCGACGTTCACGAATACCGGTTCGGGTGACAATCCACTCGTCGGTGGTATCCACCATTTTTTCTAAGTCGGCATTAGTCCGAACTTGCACGGGTAAATAGCTCCCCGTACCGAGAATTTTTGTATACATGTACGATCAGTCACTCTTGGGTAATACAGCCTTAAGGCGCGCGGCTATCCGTGTAGGAACTTGCCGCTGCACCGCCTGCACAGCCTGTTCGATAGCAACAGCAAACGCTCGCTGGTTTGCCCCGCCGTGGCTTTTAATAACGATGCCCCGTAATCCTAACAAACATGCGCCATTATACTGGTCTGGATTGAGATGGCCGAAGCGCTTTGCTAATTTCTTCTGCAAAATACGACCTAACCATTTCAGCCACCAGGCCTTCTTGCCACCCTCCCCAGAGGATTTTAACAGTGACAAAAACATCCTTATTACACCTTCCATGGTTTTGAGGGTGACATTTCCAACGAAACCGTCACACACCATGACATCCGTCTTACCGGTCAGGAGGTCATTGCCTTCAAGATAGCCGATATAGTTGATCGCGGGAGTGTTTTTTAGAATCGCTGCCGCGTCACGGATGTTGTCCAGCCCTTTTGATTCTTCCTCACCAATATTCAGCAAGGCAACTCGCGGGTTGGTAATACCGATCACTTCTTCGGCCATCACCGAGCCCATCACGGCAAACTGGACCAACATCGTGCTGTCACACTCAACATTCGCCCCGAGATCCAACACCACCGTTTTACTGCGCTGTTGATTCGGTAAAACCGTCATCAAAGCCGGGCGCTCGATGCCTTCCAGAGGCTTAACAACCATCTTTGCCAAACCCATCAATGCTCCGGTATTGCCAGCACTGACACAGGCCTCGGCATCTCCGCTTTTGATAAGTTCCAACGCCACACGCATTGAGCTACCCTTACTGGCTCGAATAGCTTGCGATGCACGAGCGTCACTGGCTATAACTGATTCAGCGGGAATAATCCGAATTCTTTCCATTTGGGAAGCATCGGCTTTAGCGAGAAATGGTGTGATTGCGTCGGGATCGCCGACCAGAAGAAGATTGAGTTCAGTATTAGAGATCAGTGCCTGCAATGAAGCAGGCACTGTGACGGAAGGACCGAAGTCCCCGCCCATTACATCTAACGCAAGGGTTAGACGAGTCAAGGAATCGCCTTGCTAGTACTTATCACCATGATTGATCACGCAAATAAGTAGCAAGCAAATCTTAGCCGATTACCTTGCGACCGCGGTAGAAACCGTCGGCAGTGATATGGTGACGCAGGTGAGTTTCACCAGAAGTTTTGTCCACAGACAGAGTGGCGGTGGTCAGAGCATCGTGAGAGCGACGCATGCCACGTTTAGAACGGGTTGGTTTATTTTGTTGTACGGCCATGGACCTTACTCCTTAAGTACTTTTCTTTAAACTCGCTAATACGGCAAATGGGTTTGGTTTCTCCACCTCTGCAGGCAGTTTACCAAACACCATGTCCGCGTCGGACACTTCACAGTGTTCAGATTCATGTACCGGAACGACAGGTAATGAAAGAATGATTTCATCTTCAATCATCGCCAGCAGATCGACTTCGCCAAACTCATCGACTTCAATCGGCTCGTACGCTTCCGGTAATGCCTCAGCCTGCTCATCATTGCGGACAGGACTAAAACAATACGTTGCGTGAACCTGGTGTTCAAACGTCTTACCACATCTCTGGCATTCCAGAGTTACGGTAACGTCAGACTGGCCATTAATGACCGCCAAACGCAGATTGTCGATATCAAACGACAACGAGGTTTGGACATCAGAATCAACACTAACCACTGATGCTGCTAAACGTGCTACCTGTTCAGGCACGTAGACACCGGAGTAATCTAAGCGCTTTTGGGCTGTACGAACCGCATCAACGGCCAAGGGTAATTTTACTTTTTGCATAGGGCGCGCATATTAACTTTGTAACGACGTAGAGTCAAAGAAAAAGGCCTTAAAACCGCACCTTTCACCAATATTCGCTTCCGCAGCGGCAGACAGTTTAAAATGTGCGATTCAATAACGCTATGCTTTGTGGAAAAAATTATGAATCTCTCGCCTAAAAAGCTGTTGCTAGCCTCCACATCCCCCTATCGCAGGGCACTTTTAGAAAAAACGATGCTGAGTTTCGCTTGCGCAGCGCCGGATATTGACGAATCGCCACGACCCGGCGAATTACCGGCGGGCTTGGTACAGCGGCTGGCGGAAGCGAAAGCACGCGCATTAGTCCCATCGTATCCTGACCACTATATTATCGGATCCGATCAGGTGTGCGCGATTAAGGGACAGATAACCGGCAAGCCGCATACCTTTGATAACGCATTACTTCAATTACAGGCTGCCAGCGGACAGACTGTCACTTTTTATACCGGATTATCGCTGGTTGATAGTGATACCGGGGAGGCACAGACACTTTGTGAAACGTTTGACGTCACTTTTCGCAAGCTAACGGAGGCGGAAATCCGGGGCTATTTGCTGGCGGAACAACCCTACGACTGTGCAGGAAGCTTTAAATGCGAAGGACTCGGTATCAGTCTCTTTGAACGCCTTAGTGGCAAAGATCCAAATACCCTTATTGGCTTACCCGTCATTACTTTACTGGCGAGCTTACGGGAAAAGGGAATCAATCCCCTGATCCGCTAATGACTGCGTTAGAAATGAATAAAGCGCCTTTCAGCGCCTTAATTCATTTCGTTTTTTGCAGACTCAGGACTTGGCAGGTTTCAGCCGTAGTTTCTTCAGGCAATTACGTAGCTTCAGATCCAGTGGTGCCTCTATACGCATTGTCTCTCCGGTTCCTGGATGTTCAAAGCGTAAAGCCGCAGCATGCAGGAACAGACGATTCAGGCCAGTGCCGGCGAGTTGCCCGTCAAATTCACGATCACCATAGCGGTCATCAAAAGCAATCGGATGTCCTGCATATTGCGCATGGACACGAATCTGATGCGTTCTGCCCGTTACGGGGCTGGCCTTAACCAATGTCGCGAATTCATATCGCTCTTCAATCTTAAAGCGTGTTTCCGAGGGTTTCCCTTCGGCATTCACCCGGACAATACGCTCGCCGCTTTGTAAAATATTTTTCAGCAAAGGAGCCTGAACGACTTTACAGTGTGATTGCCACTCACCACGCACCAGCGCAAGATAATCTTTTTGCATGCCTTTCAGACGCAGTTGCTCATGCAGCGATCGCAATGCGGACCGCTTTTTGGCGACCAGCAGCACGCCTGAAGTATCCCGATCCAGACGGTGTACCAGTTCAAGGAAGCGGGCTTCAGGGCGCAGCGCACGTAACCCCTCAATAACGCCAAAACTGAGGCCACTGCCACCATGGACAGCCGTGCCTGATGGCTTGTTGAGGATCAACAGGTGATCGTCCTCATACAGGATGCAGTCGGTCAAGGCCGCGACTTTATCCAGCTTTGCCGACACGGGAACTTCATCGCGTTCGGCAACGCGCACAGGCGGAACCCGTACTACATCACCGTCCAGTAACTTATATTCTGGTTTTATGCGTTTCTTATTAACCCGAACTTCCCCCTTTCGCACAATTCGATAAATCATGCTCTTCGGCACGCCTTTAAGAATTTTGAGTAAGAAGTTATCGATGCGCTGCCCGGCTTCGTCTTCGGAAATGGGGATTAATTGTACAGATGGATTCTCAGTTTTCATGGCTCGCGATTCTAAATATCCGGCACGTTTCGCGCCACTGGTTTTTATGTGCTTAACTCGTAGTTTACCAGTAACCGACAAGGAAAACCCGACGGACTGCATCAGATAAGTGGTTTATCAATGCGGCACATCTCGCATATGCATAAGAATCTTTACTACAAGCGCTAAAGTCACCTTGCTATCACGGTGCCTGCAATGGAATAATGAAGTCACTTTCCGCGTTGTTTCTCTTAAGTTAGGGAAAACGCAGGAATTATAGATTTGTTTGATCGCACAAAAGCGCAGCAATGGCGTAAGACGTAATGTGAAATCAAGCAATTAGCGGGCTGCGGGTTGCAGCTTGGCCGGTAAATGGAATGAGATCTGTTAATCTAAATTCAGAAGCTATTCCCCTAATAAAAGTACTGCTTTCACAACGCTGGTGTTCCTAAAACGGCAAAAGCAGGCTTACCGAAATAATGCGCCCCTATGCAAGCGACAACCGTGAGGTTGACGACTTTGCGAGAAGACTCGGGGCCAACGGTTTACCCGGTCATGAGGTCATTTTGCCCGCAGCTCTATCAATAATGGAAAAATAACGAGTAAGTTAAGATGAAAAGAATGTTGATTAACGCGACTCAGCAAGAAGAGTTGCGCGTTGCCCTTGTAGATGGACAGCGACTGTATGATTTGGATATTGAAAGTCCGGGCCATGAACAGAAAAAAGCCAATATCTATAAAGGTAAAATCACCCGCATAGAACCTAGCCTTGAAGCGGCTTTCGTTGACTATGGCGCGGAACGACACGGTTTTCTCCCTCTCAAAGAAATTTCCCGCGAATATTTTCCCAACAATTACGCCTCGCATGGTCGCCCTAACATCAAAGATGTTTTGCGTGAAGGCCAGGAAGTTATTGTTCAGGTTGATAAAGAAGAACGTGGTAACAAAGGTGCGGCGCTGACGACATTTATCAGCTTGGCCGGCAGCTATTTAGTGTTAATGCCAAACAATCCACGCGCTGGGGGTATTTCCCGCCGTATTGAAGGCGATGACCGTACAGAATTGAAAGAAGCCCTGTCCTCTCTGCAATTGCCAGATGGCATGGGCCTCATCGTGCGTACCGCAGGTGTTGGTAAATCTGCTGAGGCACTGCAGTGGGACCTGACCTTCCGTCTGAAACATTGGGACGCTATCAAGAAAGCCGCTGAAGGTCGCCCTGCTCCTTTCCTGATCCATCAGGAAAGCAACGTCATTGTCCGTGCATTCCGTGACTATCTGCGCCCTGACATTGGCGAGATCCTGATTGATAACCCGAAAGTCCTTGAACTGGCGAAAGAGCACATCGCTGCATTAGGCCGCCCGGATTTCAGCAGCAAAATCAAACCTTACATTGGCGAGATCCCGCTGTTCAGCCATTATCAGATTGAATCCCAGATTGAGTCCGCCTTCCAGCGTGAAGTTCGACTTCCTTCTGGTGGCTCGATTGTCATCGACAGCACCGAAGCGCTGACCGCTATTGATATCAACTCCGCACGAGCCACTCGCGGCGGCGATATCGAAGAGACAGCATTCAATACCAACCTTGAAGCATCCGATGAAATTGCGCGTCAGTTACGCCTGCGTGACCTCGGCGGCCTGATTGTTATCGACTTTATCGATATGACGCCAGTGCGCCATCAGCGTGAAGTTGAGAACCGTCTGCGCGATGCCGTTCGTCAGGACCGTGCACGTATTCAAATTGGTCGTATTTCCCGTTTTGGTTTGCTGGAAATGTCGCGTCAGCGCCTGAGCCCATCCTTGGGTGAGTCAACGCATCACATCTGTCCGCGCTGTGCCGGTACCGGGACTATTCGTGATAACGAATCCCTGTCACTGTCAATTTTGCGTCTGATTGAAGAAGAAGCGCTGAAAGAGAATACCAAGGAAGTTCACGCCATTGTTCCGGTACCGATTGCATCGTACCTGCTCAATGAAAAACGTGAATCCGTGAACGCCATTGAAAAACGTCTGGGTGGCGTGCGTGCAGTGATCGTTCCTAACGATCAGATGCAAACACCACATTATTCTGTTTTGCGTGTTCGTAAAGGCGAAGAGTCTTCAGTATTAAGCTACTTGCTGCCTAAGCATCACGAAGCTGAAATGCTGCAACCTTCAGAAGAAGTGCCTAGCGAACGCAAGCGCCCTGAGCAACCCGCTCTGGCAGCGTTTGCCCTTCAAGGCGAAGCCCCACCGTCTTCTTTCGAACAACCTGATGCTGTTGAGCAGCCAGTACAAACACGTACAGCAACGGTCAATACAACCGCTGCCGAAAAGCCAGGGTTTGTCAGCCGCCTTCTCAGTGGTTTGAAAGGTCTGTTTGCTTCAGAACCGCAAGCCGAAGCTAAGCCAGCCGAAGCGCCAAAAGTTGAAACTGAGACCTCTGAAAACGAAAATCGCCGTAACGGTGAACGTCGTAATCAACGTCGTCAGGGCGGGGGACGCCGTGAACGCAACGGCGAACGTGGCGAACGCAGCGATCGTGGTAGCCGTGATAATCGCAACGAAGGTCGCGAAAACAACCGTGATAACCGTGGCGAAAGTCGCGATACCCGCGAAAATAGCCGTGAACCTCGTGAAGACCAGCGTCGCAACCGTCGTAATCAGGAGCCTGTCGTTGTTTCTGAAGCGGTAATTGAACAAGACGTTGATACTTCGGTCTCCCGCGATGAACAGCAGCAACCGCGCCGTGAGCGTGGCGATCGCTCCCGCCGTCGTTCAGATGACAAACGTAAAGGCCCGCAGGAAGACAAACCTCAGGAGCTCGTCGTTCAGGAAGCCGTTATCTCTGCTCCGGTGGCAACTGAAGAAGCTGAACAGGAAGATCGTCAGCCAGCACAGCGTCGTCAACGTCGTTCACTATCTCAGAAAGTTCGTTTTGAGTCAGAAGTGGACCACGAAGCTGAAGCTGCTGCCCAGCAGTTGATCACAGGTGTGATGCCATCTGCGGTGGTTTCTCAGGAACCTAGTGAGATTGCTCAGGTAGTGCCAGAAGCAGAAACGGTTGCTAACAATGACAATGATGACAACCAGACTGAAAATGGTCGTGAAGGTGGCATGCCACGCCGTTCACGTCGTTCACCTCGTCATCTGCGTGTTAGTGGTCAGCGCCGTCGCCGTTACCGTGACGAACGTTACCCGACACAATCACCAATGCCGCTGGCAGGCGCTTTCGTTTCTCCGGAGATGGCATCAGGTAAAGTGTGGATCACTTATCCGGTAGCACAGTCAACGGAGCAGCAAAACATTCAGGAAGCGAGGTCTGACCATGCTGAAGTATTGGCAAGTCAGGTCAATATCGCTCAGGAAAATACCCCTGCATTGAACGAGTCCACCGACGTTGTGGTTGAGACGGTACACGTTGAACCAGAAGTGGCATCTGCCAACCAAGCGGAAGCATTCAAGACAGCAGCGGTCCAGCCTGATGTGATTAACGCTCTCGTAGAACAGCCTCAGGAACAACCTGAAGTAACAACTGAGCAACCTGTCACCGTTGAGCCAGTACTGGTTGAAGCCAATACAAGTGAACCGGTTGCACTGGCGCCGATAGTTGAAATGAAACCTGAAGTGCAACAGCCTGTGGTAGTAGAACCTGCGGCTGTTATCGCTAAGCCTGTAGTGGCAGTGATTCCAGCGGCAGCGGTTCAGGCTGAAGTAGCACCACGCTTCAAACATCATGCCACGGCACCGATGACTAAAGCGCCGGCTCCAGCTTATGTGCAGGAACAGGCACGTCAAAGCGACTGGGTCCGCCCAGAATTCGACTTTGAAGGCAAAGGTTCTGCAGGCGGCCATGCAGCAGTTAGCACGGCAACCGCACCAGCAACCAAACCGACTATGCCTACAGAGTAATGTGGCATAAGGTCTGTGACTAGTCCTGATATGGGTTGACACTTTTTCAGCCTCAAAACGCCTGATGTACCTCATCAGGCGTTTTGTATTTTAGCGACAGATGTGGTCGCCGCGTGTTGTAAATTTCCACTGACTCTCTGACCATCTTTCTTGCCTGCAC
>BHES01000009.1 GCA_003864575.1 Enterobacterales bacterium | reverse complement strand
CGTGATGAATATCGACCTTCACTCCCTGCCGCCTTACAGCCCGAACCTGAATCCAATCGAACGACTGTGGAAGGTGATGAATGAGGAGGTAAGAAACAACCGTTACTTCGCTTCAGCAAAGCAGTTCTGGGAGGAGATAAGACGATTTTTTAGTGAAATATTACCGGGACTTTCTGGTGCGTTGCCACGCCGAATTAATGACAACTTCCAGATGCTGAAAAATGCATCTTCAAGTTAACTGTGTATAGAGGTGGACAATCATTACCTAAGTGGACTTCGTATTGTCACGAAGCATAACAAGTATATAAAATATGTGGATTCATTTTTGTTAAACTGTGTAAAAATGCTTGAAATTAAATCCGATGCCAATGAAAACAAACAAGAAACTTATATACTGATACCACCAGTATCCAAAGGTTACATAGAAAACTTGGGCGATGATATTAAGACTAAAGCCAAAGATTTCTTGGCTTCTTTGGAGTCTGAGTATTTTCATATACTCGACCTTTCTGCCGATAATGATTTTTACCATACTGACTTCAGGGATGGCCATCATTTAAATAGTTATGGTGCAAAAAAACTTCGGGAGAAACTCTTTAATGCTGGAATGTTGACCCACAGAGAATTGTAAAATGGCAGCATCCTTGACGATAACACCAACATGCCCGATGGTTCGCTGAAGAAAAAAACCTATTACACCGGTTACAGTGCCAGGGCGTCCGCATGAATGGGGCATTTTTAACCAATATGGTCAGCATGTTGCCAACCATCGCATCGATAGAGTTATTTTCGTTCGTTTTGCACCCAAAACATGTGTATTCCGCAGACAACCATTGCTCAAAAAACACTCATGCGTTTACCCTGGTTACAGTGCAGCTCTCACGTGCGGCTATTACCAGCGACCACCACCTCAACGCTCGGACTGGAGTTTGGTTTCTACATCTGATGTGTGCTCATAACGAGATTGTTCCGGTGTAATTTATCGGAACAATCGCTTATCTTTAAAGCCTTCTTCTTTAGAGGCTTACCTTTCCAATGGATCGTTTTGCAACACTGTTTGGTGTTATAGCCATTTTGCTGTGGAGTATGAGCGTGGCGCTCACCCGCAGTCTGGCGGAAGCGCTCGGGCCTTTTGGCGCGGCGGCCTCTATTTATACGGTCAGCGGTATTATGGTGTGGATGGCCAGCGGCAGGCCCACCCTACGCGGACAATCTCCTGCTTATCTCATTCTCTGCGGTTTGCTGTTTGTGTTTTATATGGTGGCGTTCTCGCTGGCCATTGGTTTGGCTCATAGCCGTCAGCAGACGCTGGAACTGGGGCTGATTAACTATTTATGGCCGAGCCTGACACTGCTGTTTGCGGTGCCGCTGCTGAAATTGAAGGTGCGCTGGTGGATGTGGCCCGGAGCGGTGCTGGCGTTTGTCGGCGTGCTGTGGGCGATAAGCGGAGGTCACGGGCTGGATGTACATCAGCTGATGCGCAATGTGCGAAGTAATCCGGTGGCCTACGGGCTGGCCTTTGGCGCGGCGATTGCGTGGGCGCTCTATTCCAATCTGGTGCGGATATTCAGTAAAGGCTCCGGCGTACTGCCGCTGTTCCTGTTGGCGACCGGGGCCGTACTGTGGGCGCTGTATTTCACCTACTCGTCAACCCGCATCAATATGACATGGCGGGCGATGAGCGAATTACTGGCGATGGGTGCTATCACGGCCATCTCATATCAGTGCTGGGATATCGCGATGAAAAAAGGCAATGCCACACTGGTTGCCGCCCTGTCGTACTTCACCCCGCTGTCCGCTATTTTTATTGCCGGTCTGTGGCTCAATACATTACCAGGTGCCAGCTTCTGGCCCGGCGTCGGCATGGTCGTAGCCGGTTCGTTGCTGTGCTGGACGGCGTCACGGGGTAAGTAGCGGGTTATTTATAGGTGGTCACGAAGGTGCGGTATTTCGCGAGGACTTGCAAAAAGTCCTCCACGCCGCAGAAAGCCAGGCTCTCTTCGTCGTAGTAACTCATACCTTCTTCAATCTCATCGCCGTCGAAATCCAGCTGATTAGTGCGGACCATCACTTCATCGTCGGCTAACAGCAGCGTATATTCATGGCCGACCATCTGCGTTTCGCGCTCACTGCCTCTGAGTTCCGCAATGGCCGCTTCGACCTTGTCCAGCACGCTGAGATCGCCCTTCACTTCTTCGTTAATCCAATGTCCCACCACTTCATGGCCCATTGAAAAACGCACTTTGATCTCACCGGTGATGTCGCGCAGGAAATCGTAGTCCATATTTTGCTCCTATAAAAACGTCCCCTAAATAATTCAAATTGCAGCAAGGCGGCAACTGAAAGAATCCCGGGAGCTTACTAAAGTAAGTGACTGGGGTGAATGAAGGCGCCAACGCAGTTGCGGTTTGAATTATGACGGGGAAATAAAAAAGGAGGCCGAAGCCTCCTTTTCATCAATGCCGCAAATATAACGATTTACACTGCGGTTTGGAAGATCACGCCATCAGCTTTGTCGGTGTATTCGCTCAGCTTGTCGAAGTTCAGGTAGCGGTAAGTATCCACTGCCGTCTTGTCGACCTGTTCCATGTAGCCCAGATACTCTGCTGGCGTCGGCAGACGACCCAGCAGGGACGCTACCGCGGCCAGTTCTGCTGAGGCCAGATAGACGTTAGCACCGTTACCAAGACGGTTCGGGAAGTTACGGGTTGAGGTGGAAACCACCGTCGCGCCGTCAGCAACACGCGCCTGGTTACCCATGCACAGTGAACAGCCCGGAATCTCCACCCGCGCACCGCTCTTACCGAAGATGCTGTAGTAGCCCTCTTCGGTCAGCTGGGCGGCATCCATTTTGGTCGGTGGCGCCACCCACAGACGGGTTGGCAACGCGCCTTTATGGCTGTCGAGCAGCTTACCGGCCGCACGGAAGTGACCGATGTTGGTCATGCAGGAGCCGATAAAGACTTCATCGATTTTGCTGTTCTGTACGTCTGAAAGCAGGCGCGCATCGTCCGGATCGTTCGGCGCACAAAGGATTGGCTCTTTGATGTCAGCCAGATCGATTTCGATCACTGCCGCATACTCTGCGTCAGCATCGGCTTCGAGCAGGCTTGGATTCGCCAGCCACTCTTCCATGCCTTTGATGCGGCGCTCGATGGTACGGCGATCGCCGTAACCTTCAGAGATCATCCACTTCAGCAACACGATGTTGGAGCTGAGGTACTCTTTGATCGGTGCCTGATCCAGTTTGATGGTGCAACCGGCCGCTGAACGTTCTGCGGATGCATCCGCCAGTTCAAACGCCTGTTCCACTTTCAGTTCTGGCAGACCTTCGATTTCCAGAATACGGCCAGAGAAGAGGTTTTTCTTACCCTTCTTCTCGACGGTCAGATGACCTTCTTTGATCGCGTAGTAAGGAATAGCATGAACCAGGTCACGCAAGGTGATCCCCGGCTGCATTTTACCTTTGAAACGCACCAATACGGATTCAGGCATATCAAGCGGCATCACGCCAGTCGCGGCGGCAAAGGCCACCAGACCTGAACCTGCCGGGAAGGAGATACCGATAGGGAAACGGGTATGGGAGTCACCGCCGGTACCGACCGTGTCAGGCAGCAGCATACGGTTCAGCCACGAGTGGATAATACCGTCGCCAGGGCGCAGTGATACACCGCCGCGGTTCATGATGAAGTCCGGCAGCGTATGGTGAGTGGTCACGTCAACCGGTTTCGGATAGGCCGCAGTGTGACAGAATGACTGCATCACCAGGTCTGCGGAGAAGCCCAGACAGGCCAAATCTTTCAGCTCATCACGGGTCATCGGACCGGTGGTGTCCTGAGAACCCACGGACGCCATTTTAGGTTCGCAATATTCACCAGGGCGAATACCGGCAACGCCACAGGCGCGGCCAACCATTTTCTGCGCCAGCGAGAAGCCTTTATTGCTGGCAGCCACTGGCTTGGCAATACGGAACACGTCGCTCTGAGGTAGTTTCAGTGATTCACGGGCTTTGGTGGTTAAACCACGGCCAATGATCAGCGGAATACGGCCACCGGCGCGGACTTCATCGAGAAGCACATCGGTTTTCAGCTCGAAAGTGGTCACAACGGCACCGGTCTCATGGTTACGCACTTCGCCAAGGTACGGGAAGATGTCGATCACATCACCCATATTCAGATCAGAAACGTCCACTTCGATAGGCAGCGCACCGGCATCTTCCATGGTGTTGAAGAAGATTGGCGCAATTTTGCTGCCCAGAACCACACCGCCACCGCGCTTGTTCGGCACGTGTGGAATGTCGTCACCCATGAACCACAGCACCGAGTTGGTGGCGGATTTACGCGAAGAACCGGTCCCGACTACGTCGCCGACGTACGCCAGCGGGAAGCCTTTTTTGTTCAATTCATTGATTTGTTTGATAGGACCGACGGTGCCAGGCGCATCAGGCACAATGCCTTCGCGTTCGTTTTTCAGCATCGCCAGCGCATGCAGAGGAATATCTGGACGGGACCAGGCATCCTGAGCAGGAGACAAATCATCGGTGTTGGTTTCGCCGGTCACCTTGAAAACGGTCACGGTGATTTTTTCGGCCAGCGGTGAGCGGGATAAATACCATTCGGCATCAGCCCACGACTGTAGAATTTTTTTCGCGTGTTCGTTACCTGCGTGCGCCTTCTCTTCCACATCGTAGAAGTTATCGAACATCAGCAAGGTATGGGACAGCGCTTTCGCCGCGATAGGGGCCAGTGTCTCATCATCCAGCGCGTCGATCAGCGGATGAATATTGTATCCGCCCTGCATGGTGCCCAGCAGTTCAACGGCTTTTTCACGGGTAACCAACGGAGAGGTTGTTTCGCCTTTAACGACAGCAGCCAGGAATCCGGCTTTTACATAGGCGGCTTCATCGACGCCTGGCGGAACACGATTAATCAGCAGGTCTAACAGAGTGTCTTCTTCGCCTTTTGGCGGATTCTTCAGGGACTCGACCAGCGCTGCCATCTGTGCAGCATCAAGTGGCTTGGGGACGATGCCCTCAGCAGCACGCTCGGCTACGTGCTTACGGTATTCTTCTAGCACGACTTTCTCCTCGCTCTCATTGTCATTTATTATGCCTGGCTTCCATCATCAGACTGGCGTCATGCCTGTAGGGACAGGGGCTTTCAAACGGTCTGACGAGTCGGGACACTGCGGGTATGCTTGTTTCTTTTGTCAGCTTTCCAATGTAAAGCACGACACGTCCTGAACCTAAGCACAGTGGCCCTTTGCGGCTTGGGCAGCATAGCAGGATTTCACCTGCTTGTTAATTCGTTCACATAAAAGCAACATTAAATCTTTGCTGAATCGTTGAGCGCAGCCGGATCGGCTGCCCATCATGATTCGCACTCCAGAACATCACAACGCCCCTGCTGGCACAAGGGAATTAATAAGGGATTAGGAAGAAAATAACGGCGTAAATCGCGGAAAAAAAGACAAAAAAACCGCCATAAAGGCGGTCGGTTTGTATTTTCCAGCATAAAAAAAGCGGCCCCTTTCGGCGCCGCTTCTTAACCCTTTAAGCCAGAATTATTTCTTTTTGGCTTTCGCGTTTGGCAGGTCAGTAATGCTGCCTTCGTAGATTTCTGCTGCCAGACCCACGGACTCGTGCAGAGTCGGGTGAGCATGGATAGTCAGCGCGATATCTTCTGCATCACAACCCATTTCAATCGCCAGACCGATTTCACCCAGCAGCTCGCCGCCGTTGGTACCGACAATCGCACCACCGATAACACGATGAGTTTCTTTGTCGAAGATCAGTTTGGTCATGCCATCTGCACAGTCGGAAGCGATAGCACGGCCTGAAGCTGCCCACGGGAAGGTGGCGGTTTCATAGCTGATGCCTTTTTCTTTCGCTTCTTTCTCAGTCAAGCCAACCCAGGCAACTTCTGGCTCAGTATAGGCAATCGATGGAATGACTTTCGGGTCGAAGTAGTGCTTCTTACCGGAGATCACTTCAGCCGCTACGTGGCCTTCATGCACACCTTTGTGTGCCAGCATCGGCTGGCCGACGATGTCGCCGATAGCAAAGATGTTTGGCACGTTGGTACGCATCTGTTTGTCGACGTGGATGAAGCCACGGTCGTCAATTTCTACGCCGGCTGCGCCTGCTTCCAGCAATTTACCGTTAGGAACGCGGCCGATAGCCACCAGCACGGCGTCGTAACGCTGTGGTTCAGCTGGCGCTTTTTTGCCTTCCATCGTCACGTAGATGCCGTCTTCTTTGGCTTCAACTGCGGTGACTTTGGTTTCCAACATCAGGTTGAATTGCTTGCTGATTTTTTTGGTAAAGACTTTAACAACGTCTTTGTCAGCGGCAGGGATAACCTGGTCAAACATTTCCACAACGTCGATTTTAGAACCGAGCGCATGGTAAACGGTGCCCATTTCCAGACCGATGATACCGCCGCCCATAACCAACAGACGCTCAGGGACGCTTTTCAGCTCCAGTGCATCCGTTGAGTCCCAAACGCGTGGGTCATCATGTGGAATGAATGGCAGTTTGATTGGACGGGAACCCGCCGCAATGATGGCATTGTCGAAAGTGATAGTCGTTGGACCATTTTCGCCTTCAACAACCAGAGTATTCGCGCCAGTAAATTTGCCCTGACCAGTGACAACTTTTACTTTACGGCCTTTCGCCATACCTGCCAGACCACCGGTCAGCTGGTTGATGACTTTTTCTTTCCAGACACGCACTTTGTCGATGTCAGTTTTCGGCTCGCCGAAAATAATGCCGTGCTCTTCCAGAGCTTTCGCTTCGGAGATGACTTTCGCCACGTGCAACAGGGCTTTAGAAGGGATACAGCCGACATTCAGGCATACGCCACCGAGGGTGGAATAACGCTCAACCAGAATGGTTTCAAGACCTAAATCAGCGCAACGAAAAGCAGCAGAGTAACCTGCAGGGCCTGCCCCAAGTACCACGACCTGAGTTTTAATTTCAGTACTCATCATGACCTCTTAATGTATTTCCGGCGGGTCTGACGTCATTTTTGTGTCGTAACGCCCATCATCCACCGGGTCGTTCTATCCGCCCGCAGTTTACAAAATTGTTAACAAATTTGAAACAACAAACGGCAAACGATTTGTGTTGGCACCTGATGATCCCAAACAGCAGGACGAGATCACCAGAAAAAAGCCGGCCGTTTGGCCGGCTTTTTGGCTTACATCACCAGACGGCGAATGTCAGACAGTACGTTGTTGATGATAGTGATAAAGCGCGCACCATCAGCACCGTCAATTACACGGTGGTCGAAGGAGAGCGACATTGGCATCATCAGACGCGGTACGAACTCTTTGCCGTTCCAGACTGGCTCCATAGCGGACTTGGAGACACCGAGGATAGCCACTTCCGGCGCATTGACGATTGGCGCGAAGTGGGTCGTACCGATGCCGCCAAGGCTGGAGATAGTGAAGCAACCGCCCTGCATTTCAGCGGCAGTCAGCTTACCATCACGCGCTTTCTTGGAGATCGCCATCAGTTCACGGGACAGCTCAGCGATACCTTTCTTGTTCACGTCTTTGAAGACCGGAACTACCAGGCCGTTAGGCGTATCGACCGCAACACCGACGTTGATGTATTTTTTCAGCGTCAGTTTCTGACCATCTTCAGACAGAGAACTGTTGAAGCGTGGCATCTGCTCAAGTGCAGCCGCAACGGCTTTCATAATGAACACCACTGGGGTGAACTTCACGTCCAGCTTGCGCTTAGCCGCTTCGTCGTTCTGTTGTTTACGGAACGCTTCCAGCTCGGTGATATCGGTTTTGTCGAAGTGCGTAACGTGCGGGATCATCACCCAGTTACGGCTCAGGTTCGCACCAGAGATTTTCTGGATACGACCCAGTTCTACTTCTTCGATTTCACCAAACTTGCTGAAGTCGACTTTCGGCCAAGGCAGCATGCCCGGAATACCGCCGCCAGTGGCAGCAGCCGGAGCCGCTTCAGCGCGTTTAACCGCGTCTTTCACGTAAGTCTGAACGTCTTCGCGCAGGATACGACCCTTACGGCCGGTCCCTTTGACTTTCGCGAGGTTAACGCCGAATTCACGGGCCAGACGACGGATAACCGGCGTGGCGTGAACGTAAGCATCATTCTCAGCAAAGTCACTTTTGCTTTCTGCTTTGACAACAGCAGGCGCAGCCGCTTTCTGTTCTTGTTTCGCAGGTGCAGCAGCCTCTTCTTTCTTAGCAGCCGGAGCGGGAGCCGCACCTTCCACTTCGAAGATCATGATCAGGGAGCCGGTGCTGACTTTGTCGCCCGCAGCAATTTTGATCTCTTTCACGGTACCCGCGAACGGAGCCGGAACTTCCATTGAGGCTTTATCGCCTTCAACGGTGATCAGCGATTGCTCAGCAGTGACTTTGTCGCCAACTTTAACCATGATTTCGGTAACTTCAACTTCGTCACCACCGATATCAGGCACGTTGACTTCTTTGCTGCCGGAAGCCGCAGGAGCGGCCGGTGCGGTTTCTGCTTTGGCTTCTTCTTTCGCGGGTGCGGCAGCGCCGGAACCTGCTACTTCGAAGACCATGATCAGAGAACCGGTGCTGATTTTGTCGCCCGCAGCGATTTTGATCTCTTTCACGGTGCCCGCGAACGGAGCCGGAACTTCCATTGAGGCTTTATCGCCTTCAACGGTGATCAGCGATTGCTCAGCGGTAACGGTGTCGCCCACTTTGACCATGATCTCGGTGACTTCAACTTCGTCGCCGCCGATATCTGGCACGTTAACTTCTTTGCTTTCGCTCGAAGCCGGTGCGGCAGCAGCTGATTTTTCTTCTGTTTTCGCTTCCTGCTTCGCAGGTGCTGCATCAGCAGCACCGTCAGCGGAATCAAAAATCATGATCAGTTTGCCCGTTTCGATGGTATCGCCC
The DNA here is from genome assembly GCA_003864575.1 of Enterobacterales bacterium. Classification (GTDB taxonomy): domain Bacteria; phylum Pseudomonadota; class Gammaproteobacteria; order Enterobacterales; family Enterobacteriaceae; genus Ewingella. Next base: position 46,907 of record BHES01000009.1, on the reverse strand, counting down.
ACCGCCACTTTGATCTCTTTTACAACGCCTGCCTGTGGAGAAGGCACTTCCATGGAAGCTTTATCGCCTTCAACGGTGATCAGCGATTGTTCAACTTCAACTTTGTCGCCCACCTTCACCATAATTTCGGTGACTTCCACTGCATCTGCACCGATGTCAGGTACGTTAATTTCAATAGCCATCTGTCTTTACCTCTTATGCCAGACGCGGGTTAACTTTGTCAGCATCGATGCCGAATTTGATAATGGCATCAGCCACTACTTTCACATCGATCTCACCACGTTTGGCCAGTTCGCCCAGCGCTGCAACCACGACGTAGGAAGCATCAATTTCGAAGTGGTGACGCAGGTTTTCGCGGCTGTCTGAACGGCCGAAACCGTCGGTGCCCAGTACGCGGAAATCGCTGGCAGGAACGAAGTTACGGATCTGCTCGGCGAACAACTTCATGTAGTCGGTTGAAGCAACAACCGGTGCATCGTTCATTACCTGAGCCACATAAGGTACGCGTGGAGTTTCTGCCGGGTGCAGCATGTTCCAACGTTCGCAGTCCTGACCATCACGGGCCAGTTCGGTGAACGAGGTTACGCTGTAAACGTCAGAGCCTACGCCGTAATCTTTGGACAGGATCTGAGCAGCGTCACGTACGTGACGCAGAATGGAACCGGAGCTCATCAGCTGTACTTTGCCTTTGCTACCTTCCACGGTTTCTAACTTATAGATACCTTTACGGATGCCTTCTTCCGCGCCTTCTGGCATGGCTGGCATGTGGTAGTTTTCGTTCAGCGTCGTGATGTAGTAATAGATGTTTTCTTGTGCATCGCCGTACATACGAACCAAGCCGTCATGCATGATGACTGCCACTTCGTAGGCATACGCCGGATCGTAAGAAATACAGTTAGGAATGGTCAGCGACTGAATGTGGCTGTGGCCATCTTCATGCTGCAAACCTTCGCCGTTAAGCGTTGTACGCCCAGAAGTACCACCGACCAGGAAGCCACGCGCCTGTTGGTCACCCGCTGCCCAGCACAGGTCACCGATACGTTGGAAACCAAACATGGAGTAGTAGATGTAGAACGGGATCATTGGCAGATCATTGGTGCTGTAAGAGGTCGCAGCAGCAAGCCATGAAGAGGCGGCACCCAGTTCGTTGATACCTTCTTGCAGGATCTGACCTTTCTCGTCTTCTTTATAGTAAGCAACCTGCTCACGGTCCTGCGGGGTGTACTGCTGGCCATTCGGGCTGTAAATACCAATCTGACGGAACAGACCTTCCATACCGAAAGTACGCGCTTCATCGGCGATGATCGGTACCAGACGGTCTTTGATGGAGTCGTTTTTCAGCATCACGTTCAGGGCACGAACGAAAGCGATCGTGGTAGAGATCTCTTTCTTCTGCTCTTCCAGCAGCTGAGAGAAGTCTTCCAGTTTCGGCATTTCCAGCTTCTGCGTGAAGTTTGGCAAACGAGTCGGCAGGTAGCCTTTCAGCGCAGCACGGCGCTCATGCAGATATTTGTATTCTGCTGACTCTTTTTCCAGCGTGATGTACGGCAGTTTTTCCAGATTTTCATCGGTAACCGGTACGCTGAAACGATCACGAATATAGCGCACGCCATCCATGTTCATTTTCTTCACCTGGTGGGCAATGTTCTTGCCTTCGGCCGCTTCACCCATGCCATAACCTTTGATGGTATGCGCAAGGATAACGGTCGGCTGACCTTTGGTGTTCTGTGCTTTGTTCAGTGCAGCGAAGACTTTCTTCGGATCATGGCCACCACGGTTCAGCGCCCAGATTTGCTCGTCGGTCATATCTTTGACCAGCGCCGCAGTTTCCGGGTAACGGCCGAAGAAGTGTTCACGAACGTATTTACCATCGCGGGATTTGAAGGTTTGGTAGTCGCCGTCAACGGTTTCGTTCATCAGTTGGATCAGTTTGCCGCTGGTGTCTTTACGCAGCAGTTCATCCCAACGGTTGCCCCAAATCACTTTAATCACGTTCCAGCCGGCGCCTGCAAAGATGCCTTCCAGTTCGTTGATGATTTTGCCATTACCGGTAACCGGGCCATCAAGGCGCTGTAAGTTACAGTTAATGATGAAGCATAGGTTGTCCAGTTTCTCACGGGTCGCGATGGTGATCGCACCTTTAGATTCTGGCTCATCCATTTCACCGTCGCCGAGGAACGCGTAAACGCGCTGCGCGGTGGTGTCTTTCAGACCGCGGTGATCAAGATATTTCAGGAACTTAGCCTGATAGATAGCACCGATTGGACCCAGCCCCATAGAAACGGTCGGGAACTGCCAGAATTCAGGCATCAATTTAGGGTGTGGGTAAGAGGACAGACCTTTACCGTGAACTTCCTGACGGAAATTGTTCATCTGGTCTTCGGTCAGGCGGCCTTCAAGGAAAGCACGCGCGTACACGCCCGGAGAGATGTGGCCCTGGAAGTACACCAGATCGCCGCCATCTTTGTCGTTGCGCGCACGGAAGAAGTGGTTGAAACACACTTCGTAAATCGCAGCGGAAGACTGGAAGGATGACATGTGGCCGCCCAGATCCAGGTCTTTCTTGGATGCACGCAGAACGGTCATGATCGCGTTCCAGCGGATAGCAGTACGAATGTTGCGTTCCAGCTCCAGGTTACCCGGATACTCAGGTTCGTCTTCAACAGCGATGGTGTTGACATAATTACGGCTGGCTGCGCCAGCTGCGACACTCACGCCGCCTTTACGTGCTTCGCCCAGAACCTGATCAATCAGGAACTGCGCACGCTCAACACCCTCTTCACGGATGACCGATTCGATCGCTTGTAGCCAGTCGCGAGTTTCGATCGGATCCACGTCATTATTTACACGTTCTGACATGGTGCTTTTCCTTATCTGTATCTAATACGTTGGTTTATCTGGAGCCTGTCTTCCTGCGCTCTGGTGCAGGGTCTTCATGCCACAAAAGTGCACGAAGCCAGGCCCATCAGTTTAGTTGCCGCAGTTCTCAAAATAAGAACTCAACATAGCCCTGGTGGACTAATTTTCTTCCTTGCGTTGCTGGAGACGACGTAAAGACCGGTCGCGACGACTGCGCTCGCGGCTGACATCCAGCATGACTTCTTCGATAAACGCCAGGTGACGGTGTGATGCTTCACGCGCTTTTTCTGGTTCGCGTGCCACAATCGCCTCGAAGATCCCGGCGCGATGCTTGCTCACCACCGCCAGCATTTCCCGGCGAGCATAGAGCAATTCAAAATTCTGTCGGACGTTTTTCTCCAGCATCGGCCCCATACAGCGGAGCAGATGCAGCAGCACCACATTGTGCGCGGCTTCTGTTACAGCAACCTGATACTGCATAACGGCGTCTGCTTCAGCGTCCAAATCCCCGCTGTCCTGCGCAACCTGAATCAGCAGGTGGCAATCGCGGATACGTTGTAAATCATCGTCTGTTCCCCTGAGCGCGGCATAATAGGCACCAATGCCCTCAAGAGCGTGACGGGTTTCAAGGAGATCAAATTGTGATTCAGGATGGTCGGCGAGCAGTTCAGCCAGCGGATCACTCACGCTTTGCCAGAGATTGCTCTGCACAAATGTGCCACCACCCTGGCGGCGAAGGAGCAAGCCTTTGCCTTCAAGACTTTGGATTGCTTCTCTCAAAGAGGGGCGCGAAACGTCAAATTGCTTCGCCAGTTCACGCTCGGGGGGTAACTTCTCGCCCGGGCGCAGGGTCCCTTCAAGGATCAGGAACTCAAGCTGCTGCTCGATCACATCTGATAACTTAGGCTGTCGAATTTTGCTGTAAGCCATGTGAGCTGTTCTCTGCGAGTAGCGTATCTGTGAGTGCGCGGAGTAATAAATTGGTAATACCAATTTAAAAAACGTGGCCGTAAAGTAACAAAGTATTCACCTTGTGTCCATATCACCCCCCATGAAATGAGCAAGCCCAGCACATTTTAACAAATATTTATCATTCGAAATTTTTACCCAGCGTTAGATCACATTTTTTAGATCTCAGACAATTTATCGCCACTTTTGCTTATTCGTTATTCAGTTAGTGCATAAAGCAGGTGCAAACTTGGCCGCATATCACTATTCTTGCGTCAGCGGTAGCTCATGCTGTTTTTTTATCGCATTGCAGCCGTAAATAAATAGATACAAAAACTGTAATCATCGCCTTACAACTTGCTTAAGCCGCAGATTTGTATGGGGTTTACCCAAACGACAGAGGATCCGTAAATGGATGATCAACAACACGGCGATGAGCTGAAGCGCGGACTTAAAAACCGTCATATTCAGTTGATTGCGCTGGGCGGTGCCGTCGGAACAGGCCTGTTTCTGGGCAGTGCTTCCGTTATCCAGTCAGCAGGCCCGGGGATTATTCTCGGCTATGCGATTGCTGGGTTTATTGCCTTTTTAATTATGCGCCAGCTGGGTGAAATGGTCGTTGCAGAGCCGGTTGCCGGTTCTTTCAGCCATTTTGCTTATAAATACTGGGGCGGATTTGCCGGTTTTGCCTCTGGTTGGAACTACTGGGTTCTGTACGTCTTAGTCGCCATGGCGGAACTGACCGCTGTCGGTAAATATATTCAATTCTGGTATCCGGAAATCCCGACCTGGGCTTCTGCTGCCGTATTCTTTGTACTGATTAACGCCATCAACCTGACCAATGTAAAAGTCTTTGGGGAGATGGAGTTCTGGTTTGCGATCATCAAAGTTGTCGCCGTAGTGGCGATGATTCTGTTCGGCGGCTGGCTGCTGTTTAGCGATACCGCAGGCCCACAGGCCACGGTACGTAACCTGTGGGAACAGGGCGGATTCCTGCCGCATGGCATGACCGGACTGGTCATGATGATGGCGATCATCATGTTCTCATTCGGGGGTCTTGAGCTGGTCGGTATTACGGCCGCTGAAGCAGATAACCCGGAAGTCAGTATTCCTAAAGCCACAAACCAGGTTATCTACCGCATTCTGATTTTCTATGTGGGCTCATTGGCCGTTCTGCTTTCGCTGATGCCGTGGACCCGCGTGGGGCCAGACACCAGCCCGTTTGTCCTGATTTTCCACGAACTGGGCGATGCTCTGGTCGCTAACGCATTAAATGTGGTGATCCTGACGGCAGCTCTGTCGGTCTATAACAGCTGCGTTTACTGTAACAGCCGCATGCTGTTCGGCCTGGCGCAGCAAGGTAATGCACCAAAATCGCTGCTGAAAGTGGATAAACGTGGCGTTCCGGTGACCTCTATTCTGGTTTCGGCCACTACTACCGCGCTCTGCGTACTGCTCAACTATCTGATGCCGGGCGAAGCCTTTGGTCTGCTGATGGCGCTGGTGGTTTCTGCACTGGTGATCAACTGGGCTATGATCAGCCTGGCGCACATTAAATTCCGTCAGGCAATGCGTCGTGAAGGCGTGGATACGAAGTTCAAAGCGCTACTGTATCCGTTCGGTAACTATCTCTGCCTGCTGTTCATGGCGGGGATTCTGGTGATTATGGCGATCACTCCAGGCATGGCAATCTCCGTCTGGCTGATCCCAGTCTGGATTGTGGTCCTCGGCGTCGGTTACTGGATTAAAAATCAGCAAAGCGGGAAATCCGTTAACGCGTAAGCATTGCTGTTGGTTTAAAGACTGATGGTTTAAGAAGCCAAAAGCGCCCCGGTTAAGGTCACTTAGCGGGGCGCTTTGTTATCTGTGTCACAGTTTTCTCTGCGTGACTAATTTGTCCATCTCTACGCCTCTTACCTCCTGACAAATCCCCGCCAGACCAGACAATACTCATTCCCATCCAATTGTTTCTTAACATTTACGGAGAGAATGTCCATGAAGGAAGGCGCGCTGTCATTTAAAGAGAAAGTTGCCTATGGCATGGGGGACGCAGGCTGCAACATGATTGGTGGCGCCATCATGCTGTTCCTCAACTATTTTTATACCGATGTTTTTGGTCTGGCCCCCGCACTGGTCGGCGTTTTACTGCTCTCCGTGCGTGTTATTGACGCCGTAACGGACCCGATTATGGGAGCGATTGCCGACAGAACCACAACCCGCTGGGGCCGTTTTCGTCCCTACCTGCTGTGGATCTGCGTGCCTTATGTGCTCTTTAGCGTGCTGATGTTTACCACGCCAGACTGGAGTTACAACAGCAAGGTTATCTATGCTTTCGTCACTTACTTCCTGATGTCGTTGACCTACACGGCAATCAATATCCCCTACTGCTCGCTGGGTGGCGTGATCACCGCGGACCCGCATGAGCGCGTGGCCTGCCAGTCTTACCGCTTCTTTATGGTCGGTATTGCAACGCTGATTCTGTCATCCACATTACTCCCGATGGCAGACTGGTTCGGCGGTGCCGATAAAGCCAAGGGATATCAGATGTCGATGGGCGTGATGGCGATTATTGCCCTGTTCATGTTCCTGTTCTGTTTCAGCTTCGTCAAAGAGCGTATTCAGCCTGCCGTACCGTCCAAACATGCGCTGAAATCGGACCTCAAAGACGTTTGGAAAAATGACCAGTGGGTGCGCATTCTCTTGCTTACGTTCTGCAACGTCTGCCCCGGTTTTATCCGCATGGCGGCCACGATGTATTACGTCACCTGGGTGATGGAAAAATCCACCTCGTTTGCCAGCATGTTTATCAGCCTCGGCGTGGTCGGCATGATGATTGGCAGCGCGCTGGCTAAGCCCCTGACCGACAAATACTGCAAACTGAAAGTCTTCTTCTGGACCAACATTGTGTTGGCAATCTTCTCCACAGGCTTCTACTTCCTGAATCCACACATGACGACGCTGATTTTGGTGGCCTATTTTGTCCTCAACATCCTCCACCAGCTCCCTTCCCCACTCCACTGGTCGCTGATGGCCGATGTGGATGATTACGGCGAGTGGAAAACCGGTAAACGCATTACCGGCATCAGTTTCTCGGGTAATCTGTTCTTCCTAAAATGCGGATTGGCGGTGGCGGGTGCAATGGTCGGGTTCCTGCTTTCTGGCTATGGATACGACGCGGGTGCCGCACGCCAGAGCGATCATGCCATCAACGGCATCGTGCTGTTATTCACCGTGATCCCTGGCGTGGGATATCTGATCACCGCAGGCGTTGTGCGCTTACTGAAACTGGACCGCAAAACCATGCAGAACATCCAGGCCGATTTGGAAATCCGCCGCCGCAATTATCGTGAGCTGAATGAATATCACGAGGCTAAAAACGCTGACAATACCGTGCAGTTCAGCAGCAAGGAGTTAAAACATGAGTAACATCGTTTATCCGAATCCTTTGATAGAACAAAGGGCTGACCCGCATATCTGGCTGCACAATGACGGATGCTATTACTTCATTGCCTCTGTGCCGGAATATAACCGGTTGGAAATTCGTTGCTCAAAAACGCTGACCGGCCTGGGCAATGTGCTGGCGAAAATCATCTGGCGCAAACCCGACACCGGCCCGATGAGTGCACTGATTTGGGCACCCGAGCTGCATTTTATCGACGGGAAATGGGTGATTTACTACGCCGCCGCTCCATCACAGGAAATAAAGGACGGATTATTCCAGCACCGCATGTATGCGCTGGTGTGCGAAGATGCCGATCCGCTGACGGGAAAATGGGTGGAAAAAGGCCAAATTCTGACACAGCTCGACAGCTTCTCACTCGATGCCACACACTTTTCGCATCTGGGAAAGAGCTACTATTTATGGGCGCAGAAAGATCCGGCAATCCGTGGCAACTCCAACCTTTATCTGGCCGAAATGGAAAACCCTTGGACGCTGAAATCGCCACCGGTGATGCTCAGCAAACCTGAGCTTGAGTGGGAGATTCAGGGCTTCTGGGTCAATGAAGGTCCGGCGGTTATCACACATGGCGATAAAATTTTTATCAGCTACTCCGCCAGTGCTACCGATGAGAATTACTGCATAGGCCTGCTGTGGGCAGATATTAACAATGACATCACCGACCCTGCACAATGGCATAAATCGTCAAAACCGGTGTTTACCACACAAGCGGATAACCGCCAGTTTGGACCGGGCCACAACAGTTTTACCCGCGATGAAAACGGAAATGATGTGTTGGTTTATCACGCCAGAAACTATACCGAGATTGAAGGCGATCCGCTGTATGACCCCAACAGGCACACCCGTATAAAAACCATTGAATGGGATAAAAACGGTATGCCGGTCTTGGGTGAACCGCCTGCAGATAACCGGCCACTGACCAAACAGCAACACAAAGCATAAAAAAAGCCCGGCGATAAAATCACGCCGGGCTTTTTCTTTGGCTCATCGCAGGTTCAGATTAACGTGCCGTAAATCGTCAGTACCGCGACGACGACCAGAATGATCATGGTGACTTTACGCGCCAACGCAACGGCTGCACGCGGGGTCTGAACCGGATCGGTATGCGGGTCCCGCGCCAGTGAAAACTGCGCGAGGCGGGTCAACACCTGATACTGCGAAGTGTGAATATCGCCCAGAGAAGCGAACCAGGCAGGAAGCGCCTTCTCACCGTGACCGAACAGCGCATAAGCAACACCGGCAGACGGACCGGTATCCAATCAAGAACGTGTAACAACGCATCAACACCGGACTGCGAGCGTTTAAGCGGCGTCATATGTCGCGCCAGCCAGGTTTGATAAGCACGAAGAACCGCATACCCCCCAAGCGCAACCGGGCCATAAGGACCAAACACCACAAACCAGAATAACGGTGCCAGATAATAGCGGAAGTTAATCCACAACAACGCATTCTGAAGTTCACGCAGGCGGACTTCTTCCGTGCAATCCACCGGCAGTCCGTGGATCAGCGCCAGCTCTTCGGCCATTTCCGAGCAAGCATTGGCATCTCCCTGACGGGCAGATTTCAGATAAGCGCGGTAATGCTTACGCTTAATCCCCGCGCCGATACAGAACAGGCAAATAACCACCCACAGCAGCAATGACGGCACGCCAAAAAAGAGGCCCTGCACCATACGCAACACCACAAACAGCAGAACCATCCAGACGATAGCGATCGCCAGCGTTTTGGGGAGCGTTGTATTACGCCCACGACGAAAAATGGCTTCAAAACGATGATCTAACTGCCAGTGCTCACCCAACTTAAACAGGCGTTCCCACGCCAGCACCAGCAACAAAGTAAATAACGTCATCAGTAATTACTCTCTCTTTTTACTCGACACGGAGTATAAAACGGCGCATCCATCGCAGGACAGTCTACGTTAATCTCCGGCGCTTTCGTTAACCTGATGTTGCTCTAATAAAGACAAATAGTGCTTCCAGTCAAATTCAGGCCCTGGATCCGTCTTACGCCCGGGAGCAATCTCACTGTGCCCGGTGATGGCATCAAAACCGATAGCATAGTGCTTAGTTAACAATTCACTGACCGTGGCCAGGCTCAGATATTGCGCTTGTGTGAAAGGAACAAAGTCCGTCCCTTCCAGCTCAATACCAATGGAATAGTCATTGCAGCGCTCCCTTCCCTGCCAAACAGACACACCGGCATGCCAGGCTCGTTTATCAAAGGGAACATACTGCACAATTTCGCCATCACGGCGGATAAGGCAGTGCGCCGCGACGCGCAGATGACTAATCGTGGAAAAATATGGGTCATCATCTGGGTTAAGCGTGCCGGTAAACAGTTGATCAATATACGGACCACCAAACTGACCGGGCGGCAAACTGATATTGTGGATAACCAACAGCGAGGGAGTTTCATCCTCGGGGCGGCGATCGCAGTGAGGAGAAACCACCCGCCGGGCTTCGGTAATCCAGCCGTGTTCTAACTGCATCAAGGACCTCAATGATGTGCTTTGGTGGTACTTATCTCAGCAACAGGGTAGCATGCTTTTTTCTCCCTTTTACCCGCCATTTCGGAGTATTTGTATGACGACCCGCAGCTACAGCCCTGAAAGTCGCCGCGCTCAGTTACTCGAACGTATTCAGAATGATATCCCCGCATCTGTCGCTCAGGCGTTAGGTGAAGACCTCGGCGGCGAGGCTAATGCAAACAACGATCTCACGGCACAACTTTTACCTGAAAATACACTGGCTAACGCGACCATCATCACTCGTGAAGCAGGGGTTTTCTGTGGCCAAAAATGGCTGGATGAAGTATTCCACCAGCTTGGCGGCGAAAAAGTCACCATTGACTGGAAGGTCAAAGACGGTGACGCACTCGTCGAAAACCAACCGCTTTGCGAATTATCGGGCCCGGCACGCCTGCTGCTTACCGGCGAACGAACGGCCCTAAACTTTGTACAAACCTTGTCTGGCGTGGCAACTGAAGTGCATCATTATGTAAAACTTCTGGCTGGCACCCAAACTCACCTGCTCGATACCCGTAAGACGTTGCCCGGTCTGAGAACTGCGTTGAAATATGCCGTACTCTGTGGCGGCGGCAGCAATCATCGTCTGGGACTGGCCGACGCATTTCTGATTAAAGAAAATCACATTATCGCCTGCGGTTCGATCAAAGCCGCTGTAGAACGTGCCCAGCAAATTCATGCAGATGTCCCAGTCGAAGTTGAAGTCGAAACCCTCGACGAGTTGCAACAGGCATTGGATGCCGGCGCAGATATCGTGATGTTGGATAACTTCACCGTCCCGATGATGAACGAGGGCGTTGCGCTCACGGCGGGTAAAGCTTTGCTGGAAGTCTCGGGTAATGTCACCGAACAAACCTTACGCGAATTTGCTGAAACCGGCGTTGACTACATTTCCGTCGGAGCACTCACCAAGCATATTCGCGCCATGGATCTTTCCATGCGCTTCCACTAATACCCTACACTTTTGTCTATCTTTCAGCCCCTTGCATTTTTCGCCAGGGGCTTATTCATTTGTACTCGCTGACGCCTGCATTGCTAAACACCCTCTCACGCATCCTCTGATGCCACCACTCCCTTTTCACTCGATTGTTTGCACCTGCGAGACAAGCCGCAAATATTGCGACGCATTGCAGGTTTGCATTTTTATTTTCCGAGACGTCTTGGAGATCCTCTTTCTGCCACTGGCGCAGGCTTTTTGAAGCAGATAGTTTTCCGACCGAAAGCCTCACTTAGCCAACACCAAGGATCGGGAAATGAACGCGAGCACTCAATATTTCAATGTAAAACAAGGCGGATTTACGCTGATCGAACTGATGGTGGTTATTGCCATCATCGCCATCCTCAGTGCCATTGGCATCCCTGCCTATCAAAGTTATATCCAGAAAGCTGCACTGACGGACATGCTGCAAGCCATGGTGCCTTACAAAACAGGTGTCGAACTCTGCGTCATCGATCAGGGTGCGTTGACGTCATGTAACGCCGCCAGCCAGGGTATTCCTGCTGCCGCCACGACACGCTATGTCAGCCAGGTTCAGGTCGCATCGGGAATCATTACCCTAACTGGACAACAGGCACTCAATGGTTTGAGCGTTGTCATGACCCCCACAGTTGACACAGCCTCCGGAGGGATCGTCTGGGGCCGAAGCTGCACCAACTCGCAGGATAGTGGCATGAAAGAAGCCTGTGAAAGTGTTTTCCGCTTTGAAGGCACCGGAGGGTCTAAATGACCGACTCTCTTATAAATATGCCGCCCTTTGGTCATGCACAACGACACACTTCTGATGCAACACTGGATGCACTGTGTCATCGCTATAAAGCCGTCGTACTTCATCAGGACGATGCTCTCTTGCATGTTGCTTGCCATGAGGATGAAGCAGACATAGAAGCACTCAGCAAAGCATTGCAATTTGCCTGCGGGCTTCAGGTGCAAATCGAACGCTGGCCTCAGGCCCGTTTCGAACAGGCTCTGGAAAAACCGGCGCATAGCTCAGCCGGTACTGACGTGTTGAAAATTTCAGATACCAATGAACTGGAGGACAGCAGTGATGCACCGGTAGTCAATTTCCTCAACCAAACCCTGCGCATGGCGATATTACGCCGGGCTTCAGATGTTCACTTCGAACCGGGCGAGAATAATCTGCGTATTCGGCTGCGTATCGATGGGGTATTGCTGGAGGTCCCTGGCCCAGAGTTTTCGATGGCCGCCAGTTTGTGCGCCCGGCTAAAAATCATGGGGCAACTCAACGTGGCCGAACGGCGTTTACCTCAGGATGGACAGTTGCTGATCACTTTTCAAAACCAACGCTACTCCATGCGCATTGCATCTTTGCCGGTTTTGCACGGTGAAAAAATCGTGTTACGAATCCTGCACATGACCCAACAGGATTTAGGCATGAGCCAGCTCGGTTTTCGCAATGAAGACCTCAGCCATTATATTAATGCACTCAAAAGCCCACAGGGACTTATTCTCGTCACCGGTCCCACCGGCAGCGGAAAAACGGTGACGCTCTACAGCGGCCTGCGCCATCTGAATGCTGTGGAACGTAATATTTGCAGTGTTGAAGATCCGGTTGAGATCCCGGTCGTTGGAATTAATCAAACTCAGGTGAACACCAAAACTGATCTGAGTTTTGCCCGGGTACTCCGAGCGCTCCTGAGGCAAGACCCTGATGTCATCATGGTGGGTGAAATACGCGACAAAGAAACAGCAGAAATTGCTATCAAAGCCGCGCAAACCGGGCACCTCGTATTGTCTACATTGCATACTAACTCAACCTGCGAAACGCTAAATCGTCTTGCCCAAATGGGAATTGAGGGTTATCACATTGCCGCCAGCTTACGTCTGGTCATCGCTCAGCGCTTAGTTCGTAAACTCTGCCCCCACTGCCGTAAACTGCATCCTTCTATTGTTGAAGGAGCGGATAAAAGTAAAGCGGGGCCGATGCCACTATGGCTAGCTGTAGGTTGCAGCCGCTGCTTCTCAGGCTATTACGGCCGGATCGGAATTTATGAGTTCCTGACCATCACCCCGCGCTTACAGCAGGCAATCGTTGCGAGTTCTGGCACATCTGAGCTGAATAGAATTGCACATGAACAGGGCCACAAAACGCTGCTGGAGGCCGGGATCATTCTGGTTGAAAAGGGGATAACTACGCTTGAGGAATTGTATCGTGTAGCAGGCGAAGGCATTGAAGCATGAGCCAGAATCCCCCGATACAGCCTGCTCTCAGCCTCTACCAGTGGCAGGCTATCGACGCGTTAGGGAAATTACACATCGGAGAGTTGCTGGCGAGTGATGAGTCCGATGTACACCAGCAACTTTTCTCCCAATTCCTGCAACCCGTTAACGTTAAAAAGCAGTTTCGGCTGCGGGCAGCTTACTGGAAAAACCCAGACCGCATCGCACTGATAAGACAATTTGCAACGTTGCTACAGGCAGGCCTGCCTTTGGTCAACAGCCTGATGCTGCTGGCGACCGAACATTCAAAAGCGCCCTGGCGCTGTATTTTGCAAGATATTGCCCGTGGCGTGAAAGAAGGGAAACCTCTGTCTGAAATGTTGACCACCTATTCAGACGTGTTCCCACAAATTTACCGGCACATTATTTCCATTGGTGAGTTAACGGGCCAGCTTGACCGCTGCTGCCTGCAACTGGCGATCCAGCAGGAACAGCAAGCAGCATTGCGCACAAAAGTAAAAAAGGCTCTCCGCTATCCTTTGATCGTCATATCCATTGCACTAATTGTCACCGTTCTGATGCTGACTATGGTGCTTCCAGAATTCGCAAAAATATATGCATCCTTCGATGCGAGGTTGCCCTGGTTCACTGAAATGTTGATGATGGCTTCGAAAGCGTTAGTCAGTTATGGGCCGGTACTCGCGGGATTAATTGCAGTACTCTTCGCCCTCTATATTAAAATATATCACCCACAGCAACGTTGGCGCTGGCGCGAACAGAGTGTTTTGTTACGAATTCCGTTATTGAGAAAATTGGTTGCAGACAGTTGTCTGAGCCAGATATTCCAGACTCTCGCTATGACCCAGCAAGCTGGAATGACACTGCTGACAGGTCTTGACGCTGCGGCAACGACATCAACCAATTTGCTTTTCCAGCGTGCAGTGACCGGCATAAGAGAACAGCTGGCGCTTGGAATTCCTCTGCATACCGCGATTGGACAATCACTTTTATTTCCACCTCTCTGCCAGCAGTTAATACGCATTGGCGAAGAGTCCGGTTCACTGGATGATATTTTGCTCAAGCTGGCCAAATGGCATAACCAACAGGCTAATGAACTGGCTGACACGATGTCACAGTCTATCGAACCGATACTGATGGTGGTGATGGGGATTTTGGTCGGTGGGTTAGTTATTGCTATGTATTTGCCTATCTTCCAACTGGGAGCTGTTATGGGATGATGGCATATCAGGAAAGCATGGGCGACGGTGTAAGACCGCCGCCGCCGAGAATTAATTAGAACCGAAAAGCCGGTTCTCCTGCTCAGCAACACGAATAAATGTTGTGCGTTTGGTCAGCTCTTTCAGACGCTCAGCGCCGACGTAAGTACAGGCAGAACGTAACCCGCCGAGAATATCGCGCACAGTATTCTCTACCGGACCGCGCAGTGGCAGTTTTACTGTTTTACCTTCGGCTGCGCGGTACTCTGCAACGCCGCCGACATGACGCTTCATGGCAGATTCAGAACTCATGCCGTAAAACAGCATGAATTTCTCGCCGTCTTGTTCAACGACAGTGCCTTCACATTCGTCGTGTGCAGCAAGCATACCGCCAAGCATCACGAAATCTGCACCGCCACCAAAGGCTTTGGCCACATCACCCGGGACTGCACAACCACCATCACTGACGATTTGTCCGCCAAGTCCATGCGCAGCATCGGCACACTCAATAACAGCAGAAAGTTGCGGATAACCCACACCGGTTTTAACCCGAGTAGTACACACAGAACCCGGTCCAATGCCCACTTTGACAATATCGGCGCCTGAAAGGATCAACTCTTCAACCATTTCACCCGTAACCACATTACCGGCACAGATGACTTTATCCGGGCAAGCTTCCCGAACACGTTTTAAAAACGACACAAAGTGTTCCGAATAGCCATTAGCAACATCAAGACACACAAATTTAAGCTGAGGTGAAAGCGCCAGGATTTGTTTCATTTTGACGAAGTCAGCTTCGGAAGTGCCCGTGGAGACCATCACATGGCGCAATACGGACTCAGTGGAACCCTCAACAAATGTTTTCCATTGTTCGACACTGTAATGTTTGTGAACAGCGGTCAGCACGTCAAATGAAGCCAGGGCTTCGGCCATACGGAAAGTCCCGACGGTATCCATGTTTGCCGCAATGATTGGTGTACCTGACCATTTAAAACCGGGGTGTTTGAAGGTAAAAGTGCGCTCCAGCTCTACTTCGGAACGGCTTTTGAGGGTAGAACGTTTTGGTCGAATCAAAACGTCTTTGAAACCTAATTTCAAATCTTCTTCAATGCGCATGAGATCTTGTCCTGGGTTTTGCGATAAATCGTGGCGACGTGTCGCTGGGCGTTAAACGAAGTTGTTTGGCACCCTTCCAGTGGCTTTATCATACGCATGAAAACCGTAACGGCAAGACTGCTTTCATAACTTTAATTACACGCTTCTTCTCTGCTACTTTTGCGGCATTTCACACGAAAAGCGAGATGGGCATGGCTTGCACTTACTCGTAATCTCTTTATCATTTACCCCATCTGTTTTTATTGAGTAAGCCGATGAGTTATGTCGTTGCATTGACCGGTGGTATCGGTAGTGGCAAAAGCACCGTAGCCGAAAGCTTTGCCCGCCGGGGTGTCAGTATTGTTGATGCTGATGTCATTGCACGTCAGGTCGTTGAACCCGGTCAGCCTGCATTACATCAACTGGCTGTTCGCTTCGGCAAACACGTTATTCAGCCTGATGGCTCGCTAAATCGTGCAGTTTTACGCGAGTACATATTTAATGATCCCTCTGTTAAACAGTGGGTTGATCAACTTTTACATCCGTTGATCCATGCAAAAACCAGGCTACTGATTCGCACAGCCACCACCCCGTACGTACTCTGGGTTGTACCATTGCTGATCGAGAATGGGTTACAAAAGCAAGCCAATCGTGTGTTAGTGGTTGATGTAGATGAACAAACCCAGCTGACGAGGACCATGCAACGAGACGGCGTGAGCCGCCAGCAGGCAGAACAGATTCTTCGCGCGCAAGTGAGTCGCCAACAGCGTTTAGCCTGCGCGGATGACATTATTGATAACAACGGTGGTGCCGAGACGATCGAACCGCGTGTTGCTTCATTACATAGCCGCTATCTGGAATTAGCAGCTTCAGCGACCCGACAGGATATTGACAAGAATGAGTGATGCAGTAACAACCGTTCTCTTTGAACATCCTCTAAATGAAAAAATGCGCACATGGCTGCGCATTGAGTTTTTATTGCAGCAGATGCATGCCAATACTCAGATCATTTCTATCTCTTCTGCCCTGATTTTCTTCCGCACAGCATCGGATTTGCTCGATGTACTGGAACGCGGTGAAGTACGTACGGATTTACTCAAAGAGTTAGAGCGTCAACAACAAAAACTTTCTCAATGGGAAGACGTGCCCGGCGTTGATGCTTCACGTATCGATTCGCTGCGTGGCGATCTCAAACAGGCTGCTACTGTTTTAATGAGAGCACCACGTATCGGTCAGGCTCTGCGGGAAGATCGCCTGATGGCACTGGTTCGCCAGCGTCTGAGTATTCCCGGCGGTTGCTGTAGTTTTGATCTGCCTACATTGCACATCTGGCTGCATCTGCAACAAACTCAACGTGATAAGGATGTGCAAGGTTGGCAGGAAACACTGGCTCCCTTGCACAACGCATTAACACTGGTTCTGGGCCTCATCCGCCAGTCAGGCGTATTTCGTAACCAAATCAGCCTTAACGGGTTCTTCCAGGAAAACGCGGAAGGCGCTGACTTATTAAGGATGAGTATTTCATTGGAAAATCAGCTTTATCCGCAAGTGTCTGGTCATAAAACTCGTTACGCTATCCGATTTTTACCGTTGGATAGTGAAAAGGGCCAGGTCCCGGCCAGACTGACTTTTGAACTTGCCTGCTGTTAGGAGTAGATATGGATCCTGAAATTACGGTGGTGAACTGCCCGACCTGTGGCAAATCAGTAGTATGGGGCGTAGAAAGCCCTTATCGGCCTTTTTGCTGCAAACGTTGTCAGCTGATTGATCTTGGCGAATGGGCTGATGAAGAAAAGCGCATTCCCAGCAAAGGTGAGATCAACGATCTGGATGACTGGAGTGAAGAAGATCTCCGTTGATTATCCAGCGATATCTTCAGACATTAAAAAAGGGCCTCAGGCCCTTTTTTAATGATGTCTCCGCCACCGATTGGCGGGACTAAATCTCACCGCGCGATAACGCTTTTACAATCGACTCATTAGCTGGGGGAAACTCCTCTGCCTTCAACTCAGTCTGCGGTATCCAGCGCATAGGTTGCCCCTCTTTACCATACGGTTCGCCATGCCATTTTTCGATCAAATGGAAATGCAGGGTAATAACGCGATCGGGAAAAACGTGTTCCAGACTGCTAATCAGCGCAGGCTGCTGGGCAACGATACCGGTCTCTTCTTGCAGTTCGCGAATGACAGCCTGAACCGGCGTTTCACCAGCCTCAACTTTACCGCCCGGAAACTCCCAGAAACCCGCCATGTGCGATGAAGCATCACGTTGTGTGATGAAAATTTCTTTGCGCGAATTACGAATAATACCCACCGAAATGGTCAATCTTTTCAGCGCCATGTTATCCATCCTGAAAGCATTACTGATTTAAGAAAAAGCAAAGGGCGGTGATTCACCGCACTTTCATTCTATAGACTCACCGAAGCTGCGAACTTATTTCTGCAAGCGACCGTGGCACTGTTTGTATTTCTTACCGGAACCGCATGGGCAGGGGTCATTGCGCCCTACTTTGCGGTCACCCTGTGAACTTGAAGCCAGACGCTCTGCCTCTTCAACTTCAAAAGAAGTTTGGTCCTGATGACTAAGCTGCTGCTGACGAGCCAAACGCTCGGCTTCTTCGCGACGCTGCTCTTCCATTGCTTCAACTTCTTCAGGCATACGTACCTGAACCTTGCTCAGAACGCTAACCACTTCATATTTCAGTGATTCCAGCATAGAGGCGAACATAGCGAAGGATTCACGTTTGTACTCTTGTTTTGGATCTTTCTGCGCATAGCCGCGTAAGTGAATACCCTGACGCAGGTAATCCATGGCTGCCAGATGCTCTTTCCACAATGAGTCCAGCGTTTGCAACATCACGCCTTTTTCAAAGTTACGCATCATTTCAATACCAACCACTTCTTCTTTACGTGCGTACGATTCCATCGCATTTTGCAGAATACGCTCACGCAAGGTTTCCTCATGCAATTCTGGCTCTTTGTCCAGCCACTCTGTAATCGGCATTTCGAGTTCAAAGTCATTCTTCAGACGCTGTTCCAGACCTTCGACATCCCACATTTCTTCCAGGGACTGAGGCGGAATATAGCTATCGATTGTCGTTTTGAACACATCTTCACGAATACTGCGGATGGTTTCACTTACATCAGACACGTCGAGCAATTCATTACGCTGGCTGTAAATGGCACGACGCTGGTCGCTTGCAACATCATCATATTCAAGCAGTTGCTTACGAATATCAAAGTTACGGCTTTCCACTTTACGCTGTGCGTTGGCAATCGCTTTTGTAACCCAAGGATGCTCAATCGCTTCGCCTGGTTTCATACCCAGTTTACGCATCATGCCGGTAACGCGGTCTGAAGCGAAGATACGCATCAGGGCATCTTCCATAGACAGATAGAAACGGGAAGAACCCGCATCACCCTGACGACCGGCACGACCACGAAGCTGGTTATCAATACGGCGTGATTCATGACGCTCAGTACCGATGATATGCAAACCACCTGAGGCTAGGACTGCATCATGACGAATCTGCCAGGCGGCTTTAATCTCCGCCTTTTGTTCGTCAGTAACGTCTTCACCGAGGTTTTCGATCTCAACTTGCCAGCTGCCACCCAATACGATATCGGTACCACGACCCGCCATGTTGGTTGCAATGGTCACGGCACTTGGCTGGCCCGCCTGAGAAACAATTTCAGCTTCTTTGGCGTGGAATTTGGCGTTCAGGACACTGTGAGCAATGCCGGCTTTATCAAGTTCACGTGAAACCACTTCAGATTTTTCAATCGAAATGGTACCGACCAGCACGGGCTGACCATTTGCAGTACGCTCACGGATGTCTTCGATGATAGCGCCAATTTTTTCCATTTCTGTCATGTAGACCAGATCAGGTAAATCTTTACGCACCATCGGACGGTTGGTTGGCACAACAATGGTATCGAGCTTGTAGATGGAGCTGAATTCGAACGCTTCTGTGTCAGCGGTACCGGTCATACCGGCCAGCTTTTCGTACAGACGGAAATAGTTCTGGAAGGTTATCGATGCCAGCGTTTGGTTTTCGTTTTGAATATCAACGCCTTCTTTGGCTTCAACAGCCTGATGCAAACCATCTGACCAGCGGCGCCCCTGCATGGTACGGCCGGTGTGTTCATCGACAATAATGACTTCGCCGTCTTTCACGATGTAGTCAACGTCACGGGTGAACAGCACGTGGGCACGCAGAGCGGCGGTAACGTGGTGCATCAGCATAATGTTTGATGGGGAATAGAGCGATTCTCCATCGTCCATAATGCCCGCTTCCATCAACATCTCTTCAATCAACACCAAGCCGCGTTCGGTCAGGTGAACCTGACGCGCTTTTTCATCAACGGAGAAGTGACCTTCCCCCTGGAAGCTGTCTGAGTCTTCCTTTTCCTGACGAATTAGCTGTGGGATCAGTTTGTTAACGCGCACGTACATCTCAGAACTGTCTTCCGCAGGACCGGAAATGATAAGAGGTGTACGGGCTTCATCGATAAGGATGGAGTCAACCTCATCGACCAGTGCGTAGTTCAATTTACGCTGTACGCGCTCTTCAGGGCTGAATGCCATGTTGTCACGCAGGTAGTCAAAACCGTATTCGTTGTTAGTGCCGTAGGTAATATCTGCAGCATAAGCAGCACGCTTAGCCGGAGCAGGCATGTTTGGTAAGTTGATACCGATGGTCAGACCAAGGAATTCGAACAGGCCACGGTTATTTTCGGCATCACGCTGGGCCAAATAGTCGTTGACGGTAACAACGTGCACGCCTTTACCACTCAGGGCGTTAAGGTAAGCAGGCAGTGTCGCTGTCAGAGTTTTACCTTCCCCCGTACGCATTTCTGCGATACAACGCTCGTTGAGCACCATGCCGCCCAACAACTGTACGTCAAAATGACGCATACCAAAGACACGCTTGCTGGACTCACGGACAACGGCGAACGCTTCCGGAATAAGATTTTCAAGAATTTCACCTTTCGCCAGACGCGCGCGGAATTCATCCGTCTTCGCTCTTAACTGATCATCAGTCAGTTGCTGGATTTCAGGCTCCATACGGTTGATAAGGTCAACTACTTTGCGCATACGGCGCAAAGTACGATCGTTACGGCTACCAAAAACTTTGGTCAGTAATTTAATTAACATAATGCTTAATGTCTCTTTGAGACCACGTGATGCGGCCACTGTTTTGTTGATTTATTGATAGAACCACAAAGTAAAAAACTGTGAAATCAGAGGATTGTTAACTCAAAAACATTGGACCGGCACGAATGCCTTGCACCTGAGCCAGCCACAAGCCGGGTTGATGCTGATGGGTAGAGAGAATCAGAGGTTGTCTGGTATGGCGGATGATGACCGGCGGTTTTGACTCATGCGTCAATAAGGCGTTTAGGGTCACCAACAGCGCCAACTGCTGTACGTGAAGCGGCTCGGCCTCCTGAATAATGACTTCCGGCGCAGCCGTATAAGCGACCTGCGGGGCCAGAGCAAAAGAAAGGTGGCGAATTACGGTGCGAAGCGCATGCTGTTGCCAGTAATCTACGCCAAACGCAGGACGGCGATGAGCCTGGAGCAGAGCGAGATTCGTCAGCCCTGTACTCCCGATGCTTAGCCGGTTTAAACTTGAGGACGTATTCGGTACTGCAGTCAGATCCGTTTGTGTCAGGCTTGTGGACACGCCGAGGCTAGCCGCGACCATCCCCAATAGGAGATGCGGCCAAAAATACCTTCTGCCAAATTGTCGCCAACGATTTAGAATACCAATCACAAGTTTACAATCCGCCGGAGCCGGTCATGCGCGATAGTCGCCCACAATTATTAGATATCTTGTTCGATGATGCCTCTTCAACGGAAAAAAGCCCGTTGCGACTGGTTCAGCAACGCGCTGCGGCATTATTAAAACTCAACCGCGCCGTGAAGGGCTTGTTACCTGCGCCCATGAAACCATGGTGTCGCGTCGGTAATTATCGACAAGGTGTTTTAGTGCTGGAGATAGCAAACGCCAGTTGGATGATGCGGCTACGTTACGAACAACCTGCACTCCTCTCTGCACTTCGAGCGCAAATTCTACCATCATTGTCATCAATCGACATCAGGATTAATCCGTCACTGATGGTGAAAGTGGAAAATGGATCGCAGTTTAAGGATCAGGCAAGCGCAGCGGCGTCAGCAGAGAAACCGTTCAGACAGTTGAGCGCACAAAGTGCTGAGGAATTGATGATAGTTGCGAGCCGAAGCCCTGAGAAATTGAGGAAAGCATTAGAACGACTGGCCGGGTTGGCCGGAGAGAGTGTCAAACCAACCAGTCGTAATAAATGATACTAGTACCGATTATGCAAGTACTGTGGAAGGGGCTTTGAAGGCCAAAGGCATTTCAGCTTCATCCTGGAAGGTAACTAATTCCCAGGCTTCCTGCTTAGCCAGTACCGCTTGCAATAACTTGTTGTTCAACGCGTGGCCAGATTTGAATGCGGTAAACGCACCAATAATGTTATGCCCACACATGAACAGATCGCCAATTGCATCCAGCATTTTGTGACGAACGAATTCGTCTTCAAAACGCAGACCATCTTCGTTAAGCACGCGGTAATCATCCACAACAATCGCGCAATCAAAGCTGCCACCGAGGCACAAACCGCGTGACTGCAGATACTCAATATCACGCATAAAACCGAACGTGCGTGCGCGGCTGATTTGGCGAACAAATGCTTCAGCAGAGAAGTTCATCTTGTAACGCTGCGAACTGGCATCAATCGCCGGGTGATTGAAGTCGATCGTGAAATCCAGAGAGAAACCATTGAATGGCGTAAACCCTGCCCACTTGTCACCGTCTTCAACACGAACTGTTTGCTTAATGCGCAAGAATTTCTTGGCACAATTCAGTTCTTCAATCCCTGCATCCATCAACAGATAGACGAAAGGTGCTGCGCTACCGTCCATAATAGGCACTTCTGGCGCATCAACTTCGATAACGATGTTATCGATACCTAAACCAGCCAGGGCCGCATTAAGGTGCTCTACCGTAGAAATACGTACGTCATGCTCATTGACCAGGCAAGTACAGAGCATAGTATCACGCACGGATTTGGCATCTGCCGGGAAATCGACCGGTGGATTCAAGTCAGTGCGACGATAGATGACCCCGGTATTGGCCGGTGCAGGACGCAGAGTCAGGGTGACTTTCTTGCCGGTATGTAAACCGACACCCGTCGCCTGAACGATACGTTTTAATGTACGTTGTTTGATCATCGTTTTATCTCGCAATGTTATCCATCTATCCTACCGACCTAGCAATAGTACATTAAGGTCGGCGGGACAGTTTAGCACAAAGAGCGGAGATCCCACAATTCGGACTAGTCTGCCTGCTTACGCAGGAAGGCTGGAATGTCCAAATAGTCAGGTTCTTTGTTTGATTGCGTGTTCGGATCATTAACCACCTTCGCTGCTGGCTTGGTTTCCTGCGGCAAAGGCGACAGCCCATGCTGCTGATAACGATGATCCATCACAGGCTGACTGGCTGGCTTGTTTGTGACCAGAGTTATCTCTGGGCGTTTATCCATGCCGATGCCGGTTGCCACCACGGTGACACGCAGTTCGTCATTCATTTCAGGGTCAAGCGACGTACCGATAACCACGGTTGCATTGTCAGAAGCAAAAGCACGAATGGTGTTACCCACTGTCTCAAACTCGTCCAAACGCAAATCGAAACCCGCGGTGATGTTGACCAGAACGCCACGGGCGCCGGACAAATCGATGTCTTCCAACAGTGGGCTGGAGATCGCCATTTCGGCTGCCTCTTCCGCACGGTCTTCGCCACATGCCACACCAGAACCCATCATGGCATAACCCATTTCGGACATCACGGTGCGCACGTCAGCAAAGTCGACGTTCATCAGGCCAGGACGAGTGATCAGTTCTGCAATACCCTGCACGGCGCCTTTAAGCACATCGTTGGCTGCACCGAAGGCGTCCAGCAGCGAAATGCCACGACCCAACACTTTCAACAGTTTGTCATTCGGAATAGTGATCAAGGAGTCAACATGTTTGGACAACTCAGCGATACCCTGCTCCGCAAACGCCATGCGTTTTTTGCCTTCGAAATTGAAAGGCTTAGTCACGACAGCAACGGTCAGAATACCCAAATCTTTTGCTACTTCAGCAACCACTGGCGCTGCACCGGTACCGGTACCGCCGCCCATGCCCGCTGCGATAAAGACCATATCTGCGCCTTCAAGTGCAGCACGCAGAGCTTCGCGGTCTTCTTCTGCAGAATTGCGACCCACTTCCGGGTTCGCACCAGCACCCAGACCTTTGGTAATACCGCTACCAATCTGGATAGTCTGGCCTACAGCCGTTTTACGTAACGCCTGAGCGTCGGTATTAACGGCGAAGAATTCAACACCTTCGATGCGCTCGCGCACCATGTGCTCAACGGCGTTGCCACCGCCACCGCCGACGCCGATGACTTTAATCACCGCGTCGTTGGTCAGTTCCATAGGTTCAAACATAGTTTCTCTCCGTTTTGTGCCTGTCGCTTCGGGATCACAATAAGTGACAGCATGATCCCGTTGTTAAAACATTAAAACTCTTTTCTCAACCAGCCGCTGATTCGTTTGAACCAGTTACCCACTGAGGCGCGTTTTTCCACTTCTGCCTCACCACTCAGGTGAGACTCTTTTCCATAGTGCAGCAGCCCTACAGCAGTCGAGTAGTAAGGTTCCTGCGCATAATCTGTCAGCCCGGTGATGTTCAGCGGTTGTCCGATACGCACCTGGGTATGGAATACCCGTTGCGCACAGGCTGCCAGACCATCAATTTGTGCTGCGCCGCCTGTCAATACGATCCCGGCGGCCAGATGATGTTTTACGCCTTGCTGACGTAACTGCTCCTGCAATTGCAAAATCTCATCATTAACTAAATTCAGCAGTTCGGTGTAACGCGGCTCAATGACCTCAGCCAGAGTCTGGCGTTGCAGACTGCGTGGCGGGCGTCCGCCCACGCTTGGCACTTCGACGTTTTCGTCTTTACCCACCATCGAACCCAGCGCACAACCGTGGCGTACTTTAATCGCTTCGGCATCTGTCGGCGGCGTGCCGAACGCGTAGGCGATATCACTGGTCACAACGTTGCCTGCATAAGGAATAACTTTAGTATGACGCAGCGCTCCGCCGGTATAAACAGCGATATCCATGGTGCCGCCGCCAATATCGACGACACATACGCCTAATTCACGCTCATCTTCAGTCAAAACCGCGTAACTTGCTGCCAGGCCAGCGAAAATAAGCTGATCGACTTTCAGCCCACAACGTTCAACGGCTTTAACAATGTTCTTAGCCATATCGTTGTGGCAGGTGATCAAATGCACCTTTGCCTGCATGCGCACACCGGAAAGACCGACAGGATTTTTAATCCCTTCCTGATAGTCGATGGCGTATTCCTGAGGAATAACGTGCAGTACACGGTGTTCATCACGAACGCGAACCGACTTAGCGGTATGCACTACGTTCTCAACATCTTCCTGTGTTACTTCCTCTTCTGAAATAGGAACCATCCCTATTTCATTCTGACAACTGATATGTTTACCAGACAAAGCAAGGTAAACAGAGGAAATTTGGCAATCCGCCATCAATTCTGCCTGATCAATGGCGCGCTGTACGCATTTCACCACGGATTCAAGATCATTCACGCCGCCTTTATCCATGCCACGTGATGGGCAACTTCCCACGCCAATAATATTGACCATGCCATCGGGCAGAACTTCCCCTACCAATGCGGCAACTTTTGCCGTACCGATTTCCAGCCCAACTACCAGTTTTCTGTCCGTCGACTTGATCATTGTTGTTTAGCCTGTGCCTGATTCTGTTGCTGATTACTGTTTTGCTGATCGATAAACTCTGGTGCCCAGCCGACTGACGCACCGGTGTCGTAACGTAAATCGACATAACTGATGCGTTTTTTATCGGCTTCGGCCTGTTGCTGGAGTTTCGGATAAAGCTCGATAAAGCGTTGTAGACGCCCCATTCGATCATCTCTCCCCAGTTCCAGACGGATATCGCTATCCAGAGTGACTTGCCAAGAGTGACGTGCACTCATTGCCACAGCCTTCAACGTGAACTTGCCGGCGGAAAGCGTCTGGTTCATCGTTTGAAAACCTTGCAAAACATCCTGTTCGCTGCCTTCCGGACCATAAAGCAACGGCATCTTCTGTTTGACTACTCGCTCGGCAGGTATGCTGAATGATTTGCCGTCAGCATCGACCATATGCAGATCATTCCAATGTGCGACCGGCACATACTCTACCAAATGGATCTTCAACTCGTTCGGCCATTGCTTACGTACGCTAACCTGTTTTATCCAGGGTAAACGCTCAATCTGCTGCTGAATGACGTTTACATCCTGCGTCATGAACGTTCCTGGCGAACCTAAAGCCAGAATAGCCTGACGAATATCATCGTTGGTGGTGTAGTGACGCTCACCCGTGACCACCAGTTGGGACAGAGGCAATCGGTTTGCGTCCTGCATCCAGCCAATCACTGCCCAAACACTCCATAAAATGGTTCCCAGCACCATCAGCAGGAAAATGACGCCCGCCAGCTGGCTGCCGTTACTGCGACGACCGTTTTTTTCAGTCGTCTCGCGCTCTCGTGCATTCAGGGCCGCTTGAGACATATCAGTCGGCCAGCTCCAGAATGCGGGTAACCAGCTGCGGGAAACTCAACCCGAACTGTTTTGCCGCCATCGGCACCAGACTGTGGCTGGTCATTCCCGGCGAGGTATTCGCCTCAAGCAAGTTGAAGCCACCGTTGCTATCTTGCATCACGTCAATCCGGCCCCAGCCGCTACAGTCGAGTGCGCGATACGCCTGCAGCACCAGTGCTGAAAGCGCCTGTTCCTGATCGACACTTAAACCGCTTGGACAAAAATACTGTGTTTCATCAGACAGATATTTTGCCTGGTAGTCATAAAAGGTTCCGGCTGGCTGAATACGGATTGAAGGTAATACCTGATCCCCCAACACAGCCACAGCGTACTCAGGGCCACTCAACCACTGCTCAATCAGCACGTTGTCGTCATGCAAGAAACCTTCCTGCAACGCAGGAATCAACTCTTCAGCCATGGTCACTTTGCTCATGCCGACGCTGGACCCTTCACGGCTTGGCTTAACAATCAGCGGCAGGCCCAGTGAAGAAATCTTCTGTTCCAAAGCGCCCTGCCCTACTTCATTAAGCTGTTTTTTATTCACTAAAATGAAAGGTGCAATCGGTAATCCCAGCGCCTGCCACACCAGTTTGGTGCGGAATTTGTCCATCGCCAGCGCCGAAGCCATCACACCGCTGCCGGTATAAGGCAGGCCAAGATGCTCCAGCGTGCCCTGCAAGGTGCCGTCTTCGCCACCGCGGCCATGCAGCGCAATAAAGACTTTGTCGAAACCTTCTTCTTTCAGGCGGGTGACCGCGAAGGTTTTGGTATCAACGGCATGTGCGTCAATACCTGATTCTCTCAGGCCTGCCAGCACGGCAGCGCCTGAATTTAATGACACATCGCGCTCTGCGGAAGTCCCGCCAAATAATACTGCGACTTTCTCAGACATGATGTTCTTCACCTTTTTTCACTGGCTGTAATTTCTGATCAGCCAATTTGCGGGCCACTTTGCCAATGTTACCGGCGCCCTGAACCATAATCAGATCCCCGCCTTCGAGGATCGGCGCCAGACTTTCCGGCACGGCGTCAATGTCTGAAACTAAAATCGGATCCAGCTTACCGCGTGCACGGATGGTGCGGCACAGCGAGCGGCTGTCAGCGCCAGGAATGGGCGCTTCACCCGCCGGATACACGTCTAACATGATCAACACGTCGACCTGCGAAAGCACGTTGGCGAAGTCATCGTATAAATCCCGCGTGCGGCTATAGCGGTGCGGCTGGAAAACCATCACCAAACGTTTGTTCGGCCAACCCGCACGCGCCGCTTTAATGGTGGCATCAACTTCTGTTGGATGATGACCGTAGTCGTCCACCAGCATGGCGCTGCCCGACTTCGCATTTACATTCTCCAGCGAATATTCACCGAGGAAATCAAACCGGCGCCCTGTGCCCTGGAAGCCCGCCAGAGCGCGCAGAATTGCGTCGTCTTCAATACCGGCATCGGTGGCAACCGCAACTGCGGCAGCTGCATTGAGCGCGTTATGGCGACCCGGTGCGTTCAGCGTCACGCTGATCAACGGTTTATCCTGACGGCGAATAGTGAAGTGCCCCTGCGCGCCATCCTGATGGTAACTTTCGATAACGACATCGGCATCGTCGCTAAAACCGTAGGTGGTGATGTGACGGCCGACGCGCGGCAGCAATTCACGAATCACCGGATCATCAATACACATCACTGCGCGTCCATAGAACGGCAGGTTGTGCAGGAAGTTAATGAACGTCTGCTTCAGGATCTCGAAATCACCCTGATATGTGTCCATGTGATCCGCTTCGATGTTGGTCACAATCGCCACCATCGGTTGCAAATGCAGGAACGACGCATCGCTTTCATCGGCTTCAGCAATCAGGAAGCGGCTTGAACCCAGTCGCGCATGCGTACCGGCGGCTTTAACCAGTCCACCGTTCACAAAGGTCGGATCCAGACCCGCTTCAGCATAAATACTGGTGACCATCGCCGTGGTCGTGGTTTTACCGTGCGTACCTGCCACGGCGATGCCGTGACGAAAACGCATCAGTTCAGCCAGCATTTCCGCGCGGCGGATAACCGGAATGCGCGCTTCGCGTGCCGCAACAATTTCTGGGTTATCGGCAGAAATCGCGGTCGATACGACAACAACGCTGGCATCCAGCACATTCTCAGGGCGGTGATTAAAATAAATCTGCGCCCCCAGAGCGGTCAGTTGCTGCGTTACGGCGTTCGGTGCCAGGTCGGAACCGCTAATCTGATAGCCTTCATTTGCCAACACTTCGGCGATACCCCCCATGCCAGCACCACCGATGCCAACAAAGTGAATGTGCCGGACGCGATGCATCTCGGGCACGAAGGTACGTAGTTTCGCCAATTGTTGTGTATTCACGTTTTTCTTCACTATTTTCAGTTACTGATTGATCCGTTACTTACGGCTCGGACCGCGATCATTGCGGCCCGTTCATATTCATTTTTTGCTGGCTTTAACGACTTCCGCCGCCACACGCTCTGTCGCGTCGGGAATGGCGACCGCGCGTGCGGCCTGTGCCATTTCCAGCAAATGCGTTCTGTCCCAGCCTGCCATCACGTCAGCAACGGCGGCGGCACTGAAACTCATCTGCTCAATAATTTTGGCGGCACCGGCTTTTTCCAGCGGCAAGGCGTTCCAGTATTGCTGGCGGTCTTTATGCTGGAAAGGCACGAAAATCGCCGGCAGCCCAGCGGCTGCGATCTCGCTGACCGTTAAAGCGCCTGAGCGGCAGACTACGACGTCGGCCCACGCATAGGCTTCAGCCATATCGTCGATAAACTCGGTGACCTTGTGCTGCATCTGACCGGTTTTCTCGTAGGCCTCATTCACCCACTCCAACGCCCCTTTACCCACCTGATGCCACAGGGTAATTTTGTCGCCCAACAGCGCTGCCAGCTCCGGCATGCTCTGATTGAGTACCCGCGCCCCCTGACTGCCACCAATCACTAACACGCGAATCGGCCCCTGGCGGTCAGCGAACCGCACTTCTGGCAGCGGCAATGCTAAGACGTCGGTACGAACCGGATTTCCCACCACCTGCGCATTGGGGAAAGCACCAGGAAAAGCCTGTAATACGGTTTTGGCAATGCGTGACAACCAGCGATTAGTCAGCCCGGCGATACCATTTTGTTCATGCAACACGACGGGAATACCACACGACCAGGCTGCCAACCCGCCCGGACCAGAAACATAACCGCCCATCCCCAACACCACATCCGGCCGAAAACGACGCATGATGGTTTTCGCCTGGCGCCACGCATGATATATGCGAAGTGGAGCGGTGAGTTGCGCTTTCAGACCTTTCCCACGTAAACCGGAGATCTGAATAAAATCAATTTCGATGCCATTTTTAGGCACCAAATCGGCTTCCATTCTGTCGGCCGTGCCTAACCAGCGCACTTCCCAGCCTTGCGCCATCAGATGATGTGCAACGGCCAAACCGGGGAATACATGCCCGCCGGTGCCGCCAGCCATCACCATTAAACGCTTGGTCTCGCCACTCATCGGGCACTCCTTACAAACGCCTGGGCTTTCGCCAGACGCGTTTCGAAATCAACTCGCAGCAACAGGACGATTGCTGTCGACATAATAATCAGGCTCGACCCACCGTAACTGATCAGCGGAAGCGTTAGGCCTTTGGTCGGTAACATCCCTGCGGCAGCGCCGACGTTAACCAAAGCCTGAAAGCTGAACCACACGCCGATCGAGCAAGCCAGGAAGCCGGAAAAGCGCTGATCAATCTCCAGCGCGCGTCGGCCGATGGACATAGCACGAAAAGCGACGAAGAATACCATTAACAACGCTAAAACCACACCGAAATACCCCAACTCCTCCCCTAAAATGGAGAAGATAAAGTCGGTATGCGCTTCGGGTAAATACTCCAGCTTTTGCACCGAGTTTCCGAGGCCTTGCCCCCAGAACTCACCGCGACCAAAAGCCATCAGTGACTGAGTTAATTGGTATCCGCTGCCGAACGGATCCGCCCAGGGATTCCAGAACGACGTCACGCGGCGCATACGGTAAGGCTCCGCCAAAACCAGCAGCACCACAGCGAAAATGCCCGAACCGATAATCGCCAGGAATTGCCACATTTTCGCACCGGCTAAAAACAGCATGGCCAGCGTAGTGATGAACAGTACGACCACGGTTCCGAGGTCAGGCTGAGCCAGCAGCAGAACCGCCAAAATAACCATCACACCCATCGGTTTGCAGAAGCCCCAGAAGTTGCTTCGAACCTCTTCGACCTTACGCACCAGATAACTGGCCAGATAACAAAACAGAGACAGTTTGGAAAACTCAGCGGGCTGAATACGCAGCGGACCGAAGGAGATCCAGCGAGATGCCCCGTTCACCGAGCTACCCACGACCAGCACCACCAGTAACATCACAATGGAAATCAGCAACAGCACGTTGCTGTAGCGCTGCCAAACGCTCATTGGCACGCGCAGCGTAACCAGAGACAAACCAAACGCCAGCCCGAGGTAGATAGCATCACGTTTGGCGAACAGAAAAGGGTCATTTGCCAGACGCTGACCGATGGGCATGGAGGCCGAAGTCACCATCACAAAACCGATGATTGCCAGGCCGAACGTTAACCACAGCAAGGTCCGGTCATAGAGCACCAGCGTGACGGCGTCGTTTTCTTTAACACCCATCACCCAGTCATTAAATTTGCTGACTAAGCCCAGCCCCGGAATACGCATTAGCCAAGCTCCTTAGCCAATGCTGCAAAAATATCACCACGTTGTTCGAAGCTGCGGAACTGGTCGAGGCTCGCGCACGCAGGAGAGAGCAACACCAAATCGCCGGCAGTCACACGCCCGCTAATATCACGCATGGCCTGTTCCATTGTTTCAAACGTGGAGGAAACCTCAGGGCGCAGTTCCGCCAACTCAGCGCCGTCGCGGCCAAAGCAGTAAAGCCGAATGTTGTCGCCTTGCAGGTAACGGGCCAGTGGTGAGAAATCAGCAGATTTCCCATCGCCGCCTAACAGCAGATGCAGCGTACCTTCTACCTGAATCCCGTTAAGTGCGGCTTCAGTGCTGCCTACGTTGGTGGCTTTGGAATCGTTTATCCAGCGCACGCCGTTATGTTGCCACGCTGTCTGATAGCGGTGCGCAAGTCCGGTGAAGTGAGTTAGTGCTTGCAAACTTGATGACTGAGGAATACCCACTGCATCCGCCAACGCCAGTGCAGCCAGTGCATTGGTGTAGTTGTGGCGGCCGGTCAGAGGCATCTCTTTGGTATTCAAAATTTTCTCGCCACGCACGCGCAGCCAGATGTCATTTTGCTGACGTGTCAGATGATAATCCCCAACGTCTGCACCGAAACTGACACAGCGTTCATCTGCACCGCGCACCGGCATAGTCAGGGCATCGTCGGCATTAACCACGCAAAGTTTGGCGTTCTCATAGACCTTCAATTTCGCGGCGCGGTATTGCTGTAAGCCGAACGGATAGCGATCCATGTGATCTTCCGTCACGTTCAGAATAGTGGCAGCTGCCGCCTGTAGGCTGCTCGTTGTTTCAAGCTGAAAGCTCGACAATTCCAGCACATACAGCTGATATTCCTGATCGAGCATGCTCAGAGCCGGCAAGCCAATATTGCCACCGACGCCAACCTTCCAGCCAGCGGCCTTCGCCATTTCGCCCACCAGCATGGTGACGGTACTTTTGCCATTGGAACCCGTGATGGCAACAATCGGCGTCTGCACTTCGCGACAAAACAGTTCAATGTCACCGACAATTTCCACGCCAGCTTCAGCGGCTGCGCTCAGCGCAGGGGTTGCTAGCGCCATACCCGGGCTGGCCACGATCAGATCGGCATCCAACAACCAAGCCTCGTTTAACGAACCGAGATGGCACTCTACGCTGTCCGCCAGTTTATCCAGACCCGGCGGGCTGATGCGGGTATCAATAACGCGTGGTGTTACGCCACGCGCCATAAAGAAATCAACACAGGAGAGGCCGGTAAGGCCCAACCCGATAATGACGACTTTTTTACCCTGATAGTCAGCCATAGTTACCGTACCTTCAGCGTCGCAAGGCCAATCAGCACCAGCATTAGCGAAATGATCCAGAAGCGCACAATGACACGCGGTTCCGGCCAGCCCTTAAGTTCATAGTGATGGTGAATCGGCGCCATACGGAAAATGCGCTGACCACGTAACTTAAAGGACCCAACCTGCAAGATGACCGACAGCGTTTCAACCACGAACACGCCGCCCATAATCAACAATAGGAATTCCTGTCGCAGCAAGACAGCGATGGTGCCTAACGCGCCGCCCAGAGCCAGCGAGCCGACGTCACCCATGAAGACCTGAGCCGGATAGGTGTTGAACCACAAGAAGCCCAGCCCGGCACCGACTATCGCCGTACATACAATCACCAATTCACCTGCGTGCCGCAGATAAGGGATATGCAGGTAGTTGGCGAAATTCATGTTACCGGTCGCCCAGGCCACCAGCGCAAAACCACCAGCGACGAATACCGTTGGCATAATCGCCAGGCCATCCAGACCATCGGTCAGGTTGACGGCGTTACTGGTACCCACAATCACGAAATAACTCAGGAGGATATAGAACAGGCCCAGCTGCGGCATGATGTCCTTGAAGAATGGCACCACCAGTTCGGTGGCTGGCGTATCTTTGCCCACGGCGTACATGACGAAAGCCGCGGCCAACGCAATGACTGATTGCCAGAAATATTTCCAGCGGGCGATCAGGCCCTTGGTGTCTTTGCGTACCACTTTGCGGTAGTCATCGACAAAACCAACAATGCCATAGCCAATCAGGACAAACAGAACGCACCAGACATAAGGGTTCGAGGGATAAGCCCACATCAGCACCGAAATAGTGATTGAGGTGAGGATCATCAGGCCGCCCATGGTCGGCGTTCCGCGCTTACTGAAATGCGACTCTGGGCCGTCGTTACGCACAACCTGGCCGAAAGACATTTTCTGCAGGCGGGCAATCATTCGTGGCCCAATCCACAATGACAGGAAAAGTGCCGTCAGCAGGCTGACAATGGCGCGAAACGTCAGGTAAGAAAAGACGTTGAAGCCGGAATAATATTTGACTAAATGTTCGGCCAGCCAAACTAACATGTTGCATTCTCCTGTAACGCCCGTACTACCTGCTCCATGGCGGCACTACGTGAACCTTTGATTAAAACGGTAATGACCGCATGTTCTGACAGTAAGCTCGTTAAGCGGGCCGTCAGGGCTGCTTTATCCTGGAGATGTTCACCACAGCCACTCGCCTCGCTGATGCCGTGGCTAAAATGACCAACAGTAAAGAGCTTGTCTATCCCTGCCTCGTGGATGGCCTCACCTACCTGACGGTGGCAATCTTCAGATTCGACACCCAGTTCGGCCATGTCACCCAGCGCCATCACGCGGTAACCTGGCATTTCAGCCAGTGTCTGTGCGGCAGCAATCATTGAACCCACGTTGGCGTTGTAGCTATCATCAAGCAGGGTTTTACCTTCACTGAGCGCAATGGGGAATAAACGCCCTGACACCGCCTGAAGCGAACTTAGGCCTTCGCGTACTGCGTCAAGACTTGCTCCGACGGAGAGTGCCAGCGCTGCGGCAGCCAGTGCATTGGCAATATTGTGACGTCCCGGTAATGGCAGTAACACCGCCACCATGCCCTGAGGGGTGTGCAGGGTAAATTCAGTTTTCAACGGGCTGAGTTTTACGTCTGTGGCGTAGAAATCGACGTCAGCCGCCGCATCCGGTGAAAAACGCCAGACGGTTTTGTTGTTCAGATGGCGTTGCCAGTGAGGCCAGTCGTTGCTGTCGGCGTTGAGAATAGCAATACCTTCAGCAGGCAGGCCTTCAAAAATCTCGCCTTTAGCCCGCGCCACGCCAGCAAGAGAGCCGAAACCCTCGAGGTGCGCAGCGGCAAGGTTATTGACCAAAGCCGTTTCTGGCCGAACCAGATCGGTGGTGTAAGCTATCTCACCGAGATGATTGGCACCCATTTCGATCACCGCAAAGTCATGCTCTTCGGTCAACCGCAACAGTGTTAATGGCACGCCGATATCATTGTTGAAGTTGCCCGCGGTATACAGCACATTGCCGCACTGACGCAAAATAGCAGCAGCCATCTCTTTAACGGAAGTTTTACCGGATGAGCCCGTCAGGCCAATAACGCGGGCAGGGACGTGTTGACGTACCCAGGCACCCAGTTGTCCCAACGCGATACGGGTATCGGCGACCAATAATTGCGGCACCGCCACTGGTAAGCGCTTACTTACGACTATTGCTGCGGCACCCGCAGCAATAGCATCAGCAGCGAACTCATGCGCATCAAATTTTTCGCCTTTCAGGGCGATAAACAGGCTACCGGCTTGAACCTTACGAGTATCGGTCGTTACGCTTTCGATCTGCGCATCAGCACCGATCAATTCAGCATTAAGTACGCTGGCGAGAGCTTGCAAAGAAACGCGGATCATGCAACCACCCCCAACAGGCGGGCAGCGGTTACGCGGTCGGAGTAATCCAGACGCTGATTGCCTACCAGTTGATAATCTTCATGCCCTTTACCAGCAATCAGTACGACGTCATTCTCAGAAGCCTGCATGATGGCGCTGGTCACCGCTTCAGTGCGTCCATGAATTTCCAGCGCACGTCCTGCATCGAGCAGACCGGCCAGAATGTCGGCTACAATCGCACGTGGCTCTTCGCTGCGCGGATTGTCATCGGTCACAATCACGCGGTCGGCGTATTGTTCTGCGATGCCGCCCATAAGTGGGCGCTTACCTTTGTCACGGTCACCGCCGCAACCAAAGACACACCACAGCTGGCCTTTACAGTGCAGACGGGCTGCCGCAAGGGCTTTCTCCAGGGCATCTGGCGTGTGGGCATAATCCACCACCACAGTCGGTTTACCCGGCGCATTGAAGACTTCCATGCGCCCGCATACCGGCTGTAGCTGAGAACCTGCGGACAACAACGGATCTAACGGATAATCCAGTGACAACAATGTCGCCAGCGCGACCAGTAGATTACTGACGTTGAATGCGCCCATCAGACGGCTTTCAAGTTTGCCTTCGCCCCAACTGGAGTCGATATGTATCGTGGCGCCGTTATCGTGATAATCGACTGCACGAGCCACCAGCCAGCGGCCTTTCCAGCCCGCCGGGATTTTATCTTCCATGCTGACAGCAACGGCGTCTGGCAAACTTGCCAACCAGCGCAGTCCGACGTCATCATCAACATTAATAATTTTCTGTCCCACCTGATGCGCGGCGAAGAGCTGCCATTTGGCCTCTTCATAGCTTTGCATATCACCGTGGTAATCAAGATGGTCGCGGCTCAGGTTAGTAAAAGCTGCCGCTGCAAACGGCAGTGCCGCAACACGGTGTTGAACCAGTCCGTGTGAGGAGACTTCCATCGCTGCGAAAGTCGCCCCTTGTTTTGCCAGATCCGACAATACGTGCTGAACCTGTACCGCAGAACCCGTGGTATTTTCAGCAGGGATAACCTGATCCAGTAAACCGTTACCCACGGTTCCCATCACCGCACCCGTTTCTCCCAACAACTGCGCCCATTGGGCCAGAAGCTGAGTGGTCGTGGTCTTCCCGTTAGTACCCGTCACGCCAACCAGACGTAGTGCTTTACCCGGCTCGGCGTAAAAACGCCCCGCCATTTCCGACAGCAACACATTGAGGTTATTGAGATAGATGACCGGCACACCATGCATCTGGGATACCTCACCATGCTCTTTTTCACCCTTAGCTTCGGCCACCACAGCAGCTACACCTTGTGCAATAGCCTGTGGAATAAAACGACGTCCGTCATTCGTATGGCCTGAAATCGCGACGAACAGATCTCCGGCAGCCGCCATGCGGCTGTCTAAAATCAACTCTCTCAGCGCTACGTCTGGGGCATCACTCACCCAGGGCGCCAGTAGGTCGCGCAAATTACGATCTGCCACCTGAAGCCTCTTTTTGATTGTTAACTATTGAGTCATTTTCACTGGCGGTCAGTGCATCAGGTTCGATGTTCATAGTGCGCAGTACGCCGCCCATGATGGCACCGAAGACTGGCGCTGAAATGGCACCGCCATAATATTTACCGCCCTGAGGGTCATTGATGACCACCACGAGCGCAAAACGTGGATTGCTGGCAGGCGCGACGCCAGCGGTATAAGCGATGTAGCGATTAACGTATTTTCCATCCGGACCGACTTTCTTCGCAGTACCGGTTTTAATCGCAATTCTGTAGCCTTTGATCGCGGCCTTAACGCCGCCTCCACCTGGCAATGCCACGCTTTCCATCATGTGAACCACGGTGCGTACCAGAGGTTCGGGGAAGATGCGTTCACCAGAAACCGGAGGGTCAACTTTGGTGATCGACAATGGGCGATGAATGCCCATGCTGCCGATCGTTGCATACACACGCGCTAACTGAAGTGGAGTCACCATTAGCCCGTAGCCGAAAGAGAAGGTGGCCCTCTCTATGTCAGACCACCGTTGTTTTTTAGGGTATAAGCCACTGCTTTCTCCAACCAGCCCCAAATTGGTCGGTTTTCCCAATCCGAATCGCGAGTAAGTATCTACAAGCTCTGCGGACGGCATCGCTAACGCCATTTTTGATACACCGACGTTACTCGACTTCTGTAAGACACCCGTCACTGAAAGTTCAGGGTATCGGGCCACGTCTTTAATTTCGTGGCCATTAACGTAGTACGGCAGGGTATTGAGAACGCTGTTCTCTTTCACCACACCGTTTTTAAGCGCAGTCATCACGACCATCGGTTTTACAGTAGAACCCGGCTCGAAGATGTCAGTTATGGCACGGTTACGCATGGCTTCTTTTGGCGTATCCGGCAAATTGTTCGGGTTGTAAGAGGGGCTGTTGGCCATCGCCAGCACTTCGCCGGTCTGCACATCCACCAGCACCGCCGTGCCTGATTCGGCTTTGTTGAACGCCACTGCGTTGTTCAGCTCGCGATAAACCAGCGCCTGTAAACGTTCGTCAATGCTCAAAGCGAGATTATGTGCAGCCTGGCTGTCTACCGAGGAGATATCCTCGATAACTCGCCCAAAGCGATCTTTGCGGATGGTACGTTCGCCCGGTTTACCGGTCAGCCAGCGGTCAAAGCTTTTTTCTACACCTTCAATGCCCTGACCGTCGATGTTGGTCACGCCAATAATATGCGCGGTCACCTGACCGGCTGGATAATAACGGCGAGATTCCTGGCGAAGTGAGATACCTGGGAGTTTCAGCTTGTGGATATACTCGCCAATCGACGGATTAACCTGACGCGCCAGATAAACAAAGCGCCCTTTCGGATTAGCATTGATACGAGCAGAAAGTTGATCAAGGGGAATGTTTAATGCATCGGAGAGGGCTTTCCAGCGGGTGTCTACTGTGATGCCGCCACGGTCGTTGATCTCTTTCGGATCAGCCCAGATAGCATTGACCGGCACACTGACGGCCAAAGGCCGGCCGGCACGGTCGGTTATCATGCCACGTGAGGTCTCAATAGTTTGCACTCGCAGTGAACGCAGATCCCCCTCTCTGACCAGTTTATCTGGATTGATAACTTGCAGATAAGCGACACGTAACATCAACCCTACCAGCGCGAGAAGAATACAACCGCACAGCAACGCAAAACGCCAGCTGATAAAGCTGGCTTGGTCTTCGGGACGTTTTAACTTCGTTTTGCGCGCGGCTTTCATCAGTTGCTTATCTTCTCCATGAGCATTTTAAGGTTGAACCACAATATTTTCTTGCGATGGATCAACATGTTGCATCTGCAATTTCTCCGTTGCGATGCGTTCTACACGGCTGTGATCGCCGAGGGCATTCTCTTCCAGGATTAGGTTACGCCACTCAATGTCCAGTGCATCTCTTTCCAGTACCAGTTGCTCTCTTTGCGCCGTCAATAAGCGAGTCTTATGAGAGGTTGTCACGACAAAAATGGCGCTAATCAACACCGCAATCAGTAAAATCAATGGGATCTTACCGTTACGCAAGATGTCGCTGGCAATGACGCCAACCAGCCCATGTCGCTCGTTACCAATCACAGCGCCGTTCTCTCGGCGAAGCGTAATACGGAGCTACGGGCACGTGGATTTTCAGACACTTCAGCGTCAGAAGGCTTCATTTTGCCTACCGGCTTCAGGGAACGGCCACCCAGTTCAGCAATCTGTGCTTCGGTCATCGGGATCCCAGCGGGAACCT
The DNA here is from genome assembly GCA_003864575.1 of Enterobacterales bacterium. Classification (GTDB taxonomy): domain Bacteria; phylum Pseudomonadota; class Gammaproteobacteria; order Enterobacterales; family Enterobacteriaceae; genus Ewingella. The sequence goes on along the minus strand of BHES01000009.1, from coordinate 8,716 downwards.
GTGCACCGCGGCTGTGCTGACGAATAAAGCGTTTCACGATACGGTCTTCCAGCGAGTGGAAGCTGATCACGGACAGACGCCCATCCGTCGCCAGAATCTCGAGCGCACCATCAAGGGCGCGTTCGATCTCTTCCAGTTCACTGTTGATGTAGATGCGGATCGCCTGAAAACTGCGGGTCGCCGGGTGTTTGTGCTTTTCGCGAAACGGCGACGCATTGGTGATCAAGTCCGCCAGCTCTTTGGTTCGCGTCATCGGTTGTTCGCGGTTGCGTTCAACGACGGCGCGGGCAATACGCTTGGCAAAACGTTCTTCACCGAAGGTTTTCAACACCCAGGCAATGTCCTCTTCTTCTGCTTTCATCAACCATTCGGCAGCGGAATAGCCCCGGGTTGGGTCCATACGCATATCCAGCGGTCCATCACGCATGAAGGAGAAGCCTCGTTCGGCATCGTCTAATTGCGGGGAAGAGACCCCCAGATCCAACAATACGCCGTCAATCTTGCCTTCAAGACTGCGTTCTTTAACGTATTGCGCCAAATCAGAGAAAGGACCATGGATAATGGAAAAACGAGGATCGTCAATCTCTGCTGCGGCCTTGATAGCCTGAGGGTCACGATCGATAGCAATCAGGCGCCCGTCCGGCCCAAGTTGGGACAGGATCAGACGCGAATGGCCACCACGGCCAAAAGTTCCATCAATGTAAATTCCGTCCTGGCGAATGTTCAGGCCATTCACGGCCTCATCCAGCAAAACGGATGTGTGCTTATAATTTTCAACCATGCTTATAGTGACAAGTCCTGTAATCGATCAGAAAGCGGTTCCTGAGACGATTGTTCAGCGTCAATGTCTTCCTTAACTTGTTGATACCAGGTCTGTTCATCCCACAGTTCAAACTTATTGAACTGCCCAACCAGCATCACTTCTTTGGCTAGCCCGGCGTGTTGACGCAACGTGGTCGCGATAAGCAGTCGCCCGGCGTTATCCATCTGGCATTCACTCGCATGTCCCAGCAGCAGGCGCTGAATACGGCGCTCTACAGGGTTCATGCTTGACAGACGGGACAATTTTTGTTCGATAACTTCCCATTCGGGCAGGGTGTAAAGGAGGAGGCACGGGTGATGGAGGTCTATGGTGCAAACCATTTGACCTTGCGATTCTTCGCTCAGCAAATCCCGATATCGGGTGGGTACGGCAAGTCGCCCTTTGCTGTCGAGGTTAACCATCGTCGCGCCACGAAACATGACCGATCTACCCCTCTATGACCTTAATCACCACTTTCCTCCACAAATTCCCACTTAAAAGAGTTTACGGATGGTTTTAAAACCTTGTCAAGCCAGAGCGGAGGCGGTTTGGCAATATTTACAACGCATCCGGAAGACACATTGCAATGAGGGAGGGGTTTTACGTCGCGGAATAGAAAATAACATCATGATTAGTTGAGGAAATTTCGTAGAAAAAATAATGATGATTAAAAAAAATCAAATTGAACATTATTTAGCTATTTGTATTCTTCTGCTATCGATCTCTCATTTCTTAACCTGTTTCTCGTCGAAATGAAATTCTGGCTTCTTTTCGACAGTGACGGCTAAAACAACTTCACTCATATTGCCAGGCCGCATGCTGCAAGCCTTTAGCGGGTTTCTTACTTTAAAGTCAAAATGTCAGAAAACTCGCTAAAATGACGGCCTGAATTCTACAGCACTTTTAAAGTCCGTATTAACGTATTTTTAAAATTGATTTGGCAATTTATATCAGGGAAATAAAGTTGGAAAACATTTGCTAATAATTCAGGCATTAAGATTTTTCCCAAAATACCCTTCCTGAAATTATGGCTTCTTTTTTAGGTGTATTTTTGCGCAATGTTCATGTAGGCAGGTTAAAAGTAAAAAACGGGCTTAGCCTGAAGCCCGTCTTAGACATTATCGACATTACTTACGGCTTAAGCGTCCGCGGCGAAAGAGATTACGGCGAATGCGGGTCAGGCCGGCTTTTGGTTTCTTCGGTTCATCAAGGCACGCCAGCACCAGTTCAAGTACGCGTTCAGCCACATCGCGATGTCGTTGCGCCACCGCCAGCACCGGACACTCGAGAAAATCGAGTAGCTCGTTATCGCCAAAAGTCGCAATCGCTAAATCGACCGGCAGACGCCCTTTCTGCTTAAGCGTCACATCCATTACGCCCTGCAACAACTGGAATGATGTAGTGAAAAGCGCCTGCGGCATAGGGTGCGTTTGCAGCCATTCAGCAAAAGCGACCCCTGCCGATTCGCGGTCGTAGGCATTGGCATAAAGATATTGTGGCTCACGAGCATCTTCGGCCCAGGCCTGACGGAATCCCTGTTCACGCAGAAAACTGACGGAAAGCTCAGGCAACGCGCCCAGATAGAGAACCGATTCAGCCGGGAAAGTGCGCAGCTCCTGTGCCAGCATCAACGCGTCTTCCTGATCTGCTCCAACCACGCTGATGAAGTGTTCAGGGTCGAGTGCACGATCCAGCGCGATAATAGGAAAACTGTCATTGGCCCAGCGCTGATAAAAGGGATGTTCCGGTGGCAGAGAAGTAGAAATAATGATCGCGTCGACCTGACGTTGCAGGAGATGTTCCACGCAACGCATCTCGTTATCAGGCTGGTCTTCCGAGCAGGCAATCAGCAGCTGATAGCCGCGCTGGCGGGCCTGTCGTTCGAGATAGTTGGCGATTTTGGTATAGCTAGTATTCTCAAGATCGGGAATAACCAGCCCGATGGAACGGGTTCTGCCAGCACGTAAACCGGCTGCGACAGCATTCGGGTGGTAGTTATGTTCCTTCACGACAGCCATTACTTTTTCAACTGTCTTATCGCTGACACGATACTGTTTCGCTTTGCCGTTAATCACATAACTGGCGGTAGTCCGCGAAACGCCCGCTAACCTCGCGATTTCATCCAGTTTCACCGAGAGAACCCCTTTCATTGCTCATAAAGTGAAGTGCAGTAGCCCATGGAGTTGACCGTCGCGTTGACAGCCAAAGGCGCTTTCTGCTCTCTTTTGCCCCTCCGGGATGCACGCATTGTGCAGCTGGAAGAACGAAATGATTAATTATACTGTCGTTATCTAACCGCAGAAGACCTTGCTGAGCAAGGTGTTTTACCGAATCGTTTCACCCGCAACACGGTGACTAGTACTACCCGCCTCCAGCCTCTGCGGCAAAACAAAAGCCCAACCTGAGGTTGGGCTTTTGAGTGCAATGCGTCATAACACCGTTAAATTCACTTCGGCGAAACAGGCAAACGATTAGCGCATCACTTTGTCACCACGTGATACACCCACAACACCGGAGCGGGCAACTTCAACGATTTCAGCCACGTCGCGGACAGTGGCCAAGAAAGCATCAAGTTTGTCGCTGGTTCCTGCCAGTTGTACTGTGTATAGCGTTGCAGTGACATCAACGATTTGCCCGCGGAAAATCTCGGTAGATCGTTTAACTTCTTCACGGCCATAGCCTGACGCCTGCAGCTTAACCAGCATAATCTCACGCTCAACGTGCGCACCCTGCACCAATTCGTTGACGCGCAACACATCAACGAGTTTGTGCAGTTGTTTTTCGATTTGCTCGAGGACCTTGGCGTCACCTACGGTTTGAATCGTCATGCGTGACAAGGTAGGGTCATCGGTCGGGGCTACGGTCAGGCTTTCAATGTTGTAACCGCGTTGGGAGAAAAGGCCAACCACGCGTGACAGCGCGCCCGATTCGTTCTCCAGCAATACTGATAAAATCCGGCGCATGATCAGGTCCTCTCCGTTTTGCTTAACCACATTTCGTCCATTGCTCCGCCTCGGATGAGCATAGGATAAACGTGTTCTGTTTCATCCACGCTGATATCCACAAATACCAGACGGTTCTTCTGTTCCAGCGCCAGCGCCAGCTTGCTTTCGAGTTCATCGGGAGTGCGAATAGCAATACCAACGTGCCCGTAGGCTTCCGCCAGTTTGACAAAGTCCGGCAGTGACTGCATGTAAGACTGGGAATGGCGGCCTGAATAAATCATATCCTGCCACTGTTTCACCATACCGAGGTAACCGTTGTTCAGATTGACAACGATCACCGGTAAATCGTATTGCAGCGCCGTTGAAAGCTCCTGGATATTCATCTGAATACTGCCGTCACCGGTAACACAAATAACCGTTTCATTCGGTAAACCCAGTTTCACACCCAGTGCAGCCGGTAAACCAAAGCCCATCGTGCCGAGGCCGCCGGAGTTTATCCAGCGACGTGGCTTATCAAACTGGTAGTACAGCGCCGCAAACATTTGGTGCTGGCCGACATCAGAAGTGACGTAAGCCTCCCCTTTGGTCAGGCGATGCAATGTCTCAATGACCGCCTGAGGTTTAATGGTGCCGCTATTTTTGTCGTAGCCGAGGCAATTTTTAGCGCGCCACTGTTCGATACTCTGCCACCAGTCACGCAGTGCGTCGTATTCCTGCTTCTCATCACTTTGCGTCAGCAGTTCAAGCATCTGCTCAAGCGTCTGTTTGGCGTCGCCAACGATAGGAATATCCGCACTCACCGTTTTGGAAATCGACGTCGGGTCGATATCAATGTGCATGATCGTGGCATTCGGGCAGTACTTCGCCAGATTGTTGGTCGTACGGTCATCAAAGCGCACACCTACGCCGAAAATCAGATCAGCGTTATGCATGGTCATGTTGGCTTCATAAGTCCCGTGCATGCCTAACATGCCAATGCTTTGACGATGTCGCCCAGCCCCATCAGGGAAGTGGTCACCGGCAAATTAAGCTTTTCTGCCAGCTCTAACACTTCGGCATGACACGCAGAATTGATCGCACCACCGCCCACGTACAGCACCGGTTTTTTCGCCGCCAGCAAGGTTTGCAACGCGCGTTTAATCTGTCCGCGATGGCCCTGTACGGTCGGGTTGTAAGAGCGAAGGCTGACGTGTTCCGGATAAGCATAAGGCAATTTAATCTGCGGATTGACCACGTCTTTTGGTAGATCGACAACCACAGGGCCAGGGCGGCCGGTTGATGCCAGATAAAATGCCTTTTTGAGTACAGTCGGAATGTCTTCTGCACGTTTAACCAGGAAGCTGTATTTTACCACCGGGCGGGAGATCCCCACCATGTCGCATTCCTGGAAGGCGTCGTAGCCAATAAGTGAACTGTGAACCTGACCTGATAGCACCACCAGCGGAATGGAATCCATATAGGCCGTAGCAATGCCGGTGATGGCATTGGTTGCACCGGGACCGGAAGTCACCAGCACCACACCTACGTCGCCGGTGGCGCGGGCATAACCATCAGCCATATGAACAGCGCCCTGTTCATGTCTCACCAGCACATGATCAATCCCGCCGACCGTGTGCAGGGCATCATAGATATCCAGCACCGCTCCGCCGGGATAACCGAATACGTGTTTAACGCCCTGATCGATCAACGATCGAACGACCATCTCGGCTCCTGACAACATCTCCATGGTTTTGCCTCCAGGCTTTTTGCTTCTAATTAGGATGACTTATTTTAATAAGTGAATTGCCCGGGTAAGTAAGCAACTCAAAAGGAAGAGTGGAAATCATTTCCAGCTATTCCGGGTAAGAGGGCTAAACCCTGTTGTTCTTATCGGATTACGCAGACTTAACTCAGTACCTTAACGCCTGAATTTAGGTCAGGCAAACGGCAAAATGCCGGAATAACAATGTGGTTATTCTGTCTCACTGCCTTGCCCGGATCTCTCCAGACAAAACACTGCTCAACCAGAACAACTACTCAGGAATATCAGGAAGGGGGGATAAATTACAGCATTAAATTATGACTGGGTTATGCGCCAATCCGAGGGGAAGTTTAATGTGGTCTGGATGAGGAAGTGCCTCATTGAGGTAAATACCCCAGCACAATGGGTTGTGCCGGGACAGTAATGTGATCTTAGTCACGGTAGAAGGTATCGACCTCTTTTTGGTATCGCTGCAGGATAATCTTGCGCCGCAGCTTCAGGGTCGGTGTCAACTCTCCGGCTTCCATGGTAAAGGGCGTTTTCAGCAGAGCGAATTTTTTCACCTGCTCATAACCGGACAGCTCGTGTTGGATCTCACGGATACGGTAAGTAAACAGCGACAAAATCTGCTCATTTTTCAGCAGACTCTCACGATTGAGATAATCGATGTGATGCGCCTGCGCGTACTCACTCAGCGCATTAAAGTCCGGCACGATAAGCGCGGAGACAAAGTGCTTAGCATCGGCGATCACTGCCGCCTGCTCGATATAGCGGTCCTGAACCAGTGTGCCTTCGATACGCTGTGGGGCGATATATTTTCCACCCGAGGTTTTCATCAGATCTTTTAAACGCTCGGTAACAAACAAATTGCCTCGATGATCCCTTTTTCCCGCATCGCCGGTTTTGAACCAACCGTCGTCGGTAAAGCTGGTAGCAGTCTCTTCCGGTTTATTAAAATAACCGCGGAAAAGCGTAGGCCCACGGACCTGAATTTCATTTTCCTCTCCGATACGCACTTCAACCAGCGGCAGCGCGGTTCCGACCGAGCCAAATAGAAACTCTTTTTCCTCCCAGCAGGTGACCGTCGCACAGGTCTCTGTCAGCCCGTAACCATATTTAATTTTCAGGCCGATGGACTCAAAAAACAGGATCACATTATCGTCGAGACTGGCCCCAGCCGCAGGTAGAAATCGCAAATTTCCGCCCAACAAGCCACGCAACTTGCCGAGCACCAGTTTGTCAGCCAGTGCATACCGACGGTTTTGCCACCAGGAAAGCGCAGTGCCTTCTCTTTCACTTAAAAATTTCTCGCGTCCGCAAGCCATAGCCCAGTGAAACAGCTTCTTTTTGGCATACCCCGAGTGCGCAACTTTCTGATTAATCGCGCTGAAGACTTTTTCATAAAAACGCGGAACCGCGCACATGACGGTTGGTTTAACGGCCTGCAGCGCATCACGGACCAGGTCGGTTTCCCGCAGATAGACGTTCTGCGCCCCACAATGCATGACGAAAAAGCTCCACGCCCTTTCGAAAACATGTGCCAGTGGCAGGAAGCACAGAGACACATCGCTGTCTGACAGCGCAAGGCGTTGTTCATGTTGCTGGAGCTGAGTGGCCATGCTGCGGTAATCAAGCATCACCCCCTTAGGCTCTCCGGTGGTGCCCGAGGTATAAATCAGGGTAAAGAGATCTTCCAGGCTGCAATCCGCTATACGCGTCAGCAATAACTCATCCAGAGAACTGGTTGATTCTTCCTGCATATCTACGTGACGGGCAAGAGTATCGCCATGCAAGTCGACGTCGGCATCAAGCACCAATATATGCTGCAACTGCGGGCAGAGCGCACGCAGCTTTATGGCCGCATCAAACTGCGTCTGGCCGAGAATAAACAGCGTGCGGATACCGGCGTCATTCAACACATAGGCCGATTGTGCAGCCGTATTGGTGGCATAAATCGGCACCGTGATGGCCCGAAGTTGCAAAATGGCCATATCAGCCAGCGTCCATGCCATTCCATTGCTGCCACAAATGGCGACGCGTTCCTGGGGTTCAATGCCCAACTGCAGTAAAAGGCGGGAGAGATGATCGACTTTTTTTCCAGCTTCACGCCAGGTCAACGCCGTTTCCCGTTCGGCCGACCATTCACGAAAAGCGATATTCTCGGGCCGCGAGATGAGCTGCTCACGGAAACGAGTAACGAGATGATAGTCAGAGAAAGTTGTGTTCATAGCCTGCCAGCCTGAGAGGAAAGGAAGAACAGCCGGATACCATAAACCCAAAGGTTTATTCGCATTTGCTCACCATTATTAACATTTTGCGTAGTCTACCGAGTCTGTAAAGGCTGGCAAATCAAAATATGATTCAACAAAGACTAGAAAAACGAAAAAAGGAATGCATGAGGGGAAAAGTTTTACACATTACACCTGCGCAGAAATGAAGAAAATGGACACCCATTCGCGCAGGATAAAAAACCAAATAGTGTCAACCAGGCAGATAAAATCACTCACCAAACCGGTTCGCAATGATCACAGCGTTTCTGCTTGCTCGAGCAGAGACTTCATCCACATATTCCCTTTATCTTTGCTGGCGGATTCATGCCAGGTGAGATAACAAGGTAATTGATTATTCATCCATGGCAGCGGAATGATATTTAAATTCAGGGTTCCGGCATGAGTTTTTGCCAACCAGCGTGGAACCAGTGCCACCATATGCGTTCTGGAGACAATATTCATCACACTATTTAAATCCGTACCTTGATAACCGATTAACGGTTTCCCGGCGGGAGCATCATAATAAGGCAGAGAAAACGAATAATACCCTCCATTCATTACAACGGCATGCTGCTCATTAAGATATTTCTCATCGGACATATGAGGACTAATTCTGGGATGATGCTGTGCGGCGACTAATACAAGCTCATCAGTAAAAAGTGGCTGATTACAAAATCCGGATCGTTCAAAAGCGCGATAGCTAATAACAAACTCAATATCCTGATAACGCAACTGATGTTCAATATTATCTGAAATCAACGTTTGAAAATTAATGGTTACAAAAGTAGATTTTGTATCCAATGAATTAAGAATGTTTGCAGTAAGACGAAGATCTATACACAGTTAACTTGAAGATGCATTTTTCAGCATCTGGAAGTTGTCATTAATTCGGCGTGGCAACGCACCAGAAAGTCCCGGTAATATTTCACTAAAAAATCGTCTTATCTCCTCCCGGAAC
>BHES01000008.1 GCA_003864575.1 Enterobacterales bacterium | reverse complement strand
GCCAGCCGCTACGCGGAAAGGACGGGGCTTCCTGTTAGATACGGTCAAAACATTTGAGGCTAACGCCTCAATCGCCACTTATCCCCGCCCTGAAAGGGCGAGGTTTGCGCTCAGTGCGTTTTGATCAACAGCGCCGACTACTCTGACGCGGCATTCAGCGGCATATACCGCTACGGTATCACCAACTATCTGACGCTCTCCACCCATGGCGAAGCGACGCAGGGGCTGGCGCTCGGCGGAATTGGCGCGGATGTCGCCGTCGGCCACTGGGGAACGTTCAGCGTGTCGGGTAGCCAGAGCCAGGCCAACCATGCGCCGGTGACCAGCGGTGAGTTTGATACCAACGGCAACAATAATAACGACATCAATAACGTCCCCAATAACCCGATCAATGACCTGCCAGATAACGATAATCAGAATGGCAATCAGCCAAACACCGACAGCGACACCAAAGACAAAAATGGCAGCCAGTACACGGTGGGTTACTCCTACTACTCCACCCTTTTCAGCCTCTCGGCGCTGCGCTCGTCACGCACGCCGGGTTATCAGGATTTAACCTCTTACACCAGCGACACGCGTCTCAGCCGTCGGGCCGATCAGGTGACCTTCAGCACCTCGCCTTTTGGAACATCGAACGGCACCGTTGGCATCGGCTATTACGATGTTGAAGCCTATGATCAAAGCCATACCCGGCTGCTGAACTTTTCCTACAGCCGCTCGCTGTGGGGCCAGAGCAGTCTATTTTTATCCCTCAATAAGACGCTCAGCGAAAATGGCTACAGCGCGCAACTGCAATTCATCATTCCGCTGGACGGAGGCGTCAGCGTTAACACCGGCGTACAGCGCAACAGCGCCGGTCATTATCAGGAGCAGATAGGTGCCAGCAAAACCACACCGACCGACGGCGGGCTGGGCTGGAATCTGGCCTACACCGGCGGCAGTGATCCGTATCAGCAGGCCGATGCGACCTGGAAATCGCGCTATACCACGATTCAGGGCGGAGTCTACGGACAGACCGGCGAGTACACCAACTGGGCTGATCTCAGCGGTTCAGTGGTGTTTATGGCGAATGACTTTTTCCTGTCGGACAAGATTAACGATGCCTTCATCGTGGTCGATACCGACAACTACGCCGGGGTACCTGTGATGTATGAGAATCAAAAACTCGGCAATACCGATAAAAACGGTCATCTGCTGATCCCCAACGTCAGCGCTTACTATCCGGCCAAGGTGGATATCGATACCCTGCAACTGCCCGCCGATGTGGTCGCAAACCGGGTGTCGGATAGCGTGTCAGTACGCGAAGGGACCGGCGTGGTGGTGAATTTCCCGGTCAAAAAAGTGCTTTCCGCCAGTATCCGGCTCAACGATATCCACGGCCAGCCGCTGAAACTCGGCACGCTGGTCACCGAACAGAACAGCCAGCAAACCACGGTGGTGGGCTACGACGGGCTGGCGTACTTCACCAATTTGCAACCGCACAACATGTTGAGTATCCGTCAGGAGGACAATTCGGTATGCCGGATTGGCTTTGACCTGAACAGCAATCATCACAGTATTGAGCAGGTCGGCCCGCTGGTTTGCCAGCCGGACGCGGCGTCAGGAGAGAGGAAATGAAACTGTTAAGAATGGCGTTACGCGGGCTGACTGCTCTTCTGCTGTTTTGGGCCGGGTTACAGGGCGCGCAAGCGGCCTGTACCAGTACGTCCGGGACGGGAGGTTTTGGGTCGGTAACTTCGTTTGTCGTTGCCGCCACGCCTCAAATGGTCACCGCCACCAGCGGGTTCACCTGTAGCGGCAGCCTGCTGGCATTGGCGGCCACGAACACCATCACCGCCAAGATTGCCTCGACGTCTAACGCGTCCGGCACCACGGCGCAGCTGTATAACGCTGCCAACAGTGAATATCTGCCTTATATCATCTGTCAGGACAGCGCCTGCGCCACGCCGGTCAACGTCGGCGCCACCACAACCTGGAGCAGTACCTCTTTGCTCGGCCTGCTCGGCCTGTTCAACGCCAGCGACGGCAGTATGCCGCTGTATCTGAAAACGGCAACCGGTGCCAACCTGAAGGCCGGTCTATATACCGATAACATTACGATTAACTGGACCTACCATATCTGTTTCATCGGTGCCCTGGGGTTGTGCGTCTATACCGACGGCACGGCAACCACGGTGATTGCTGTCAGCCTGACGGTCACTAATTATTGTTATATCGATAACGCACCGAACGTCAGTTTCGGTTCGGCGGCCTTCCCAAGTGGGTTTGCCTCAGTGACGTCGAATTCGCTCAGCGTACGCTGCACCCTTGGCGCAACGTACGGCGTAAACCTGACCAGCAGTAACGCCAGCAGCGGGCAGTTCCGCCAGATGTCGGCCACCAATAATAGTGTGACCAGTTATTTGCAATATCAGATATTTAAGGGAGATGCATCGGTGTGGACGGCGACAACGGATACGTCAATGACGGGAACCGGCGCGTCGCAGTCGATTGGCTACACCGCTACGGTCAACGCCAGTCAGGCTAATCCACCCGCGGGCAGCTACAGCGATACGGTGCTGGTCACAGTGACGTATTAATCAGGAGGAGAAAACAGACCGGTGCGGCGAAGTTAGTGAAAAACGTCACACCGGCAGACGCGCAAATTACAGCGCTTTGAGGATCTTCATGGTGTCATCAACGTCGATTTCGTCTTCAGAAAAAATGAACGTGGTGTTTTGGAAGGTGGTGACCGCCAGCTTTTTCAGCGTGCGCGTCTCGGCTTTCTTCTCTTCTTCTTCCTTCGGACGGATGCGGTTCATCAACAGACCCACCGACAGCACGGCATTCTCTTTATCGATCTGAGATTCCGCAGGCACTTCTTCGCTGTAAACCAGGAAAGACTTGATGCTGGTGATTTTGATGCGCTCACCGGCAATGAAAATGTAGCGGCTCTCTGGCTCGACTTTGACTGCAAATGCCGACAGGCCTTTGTTGTTGTTGGTCGGCTCGAAGGTCACCACGGCGTCTTTCTTAATCAGCTCTGGGTTGGCGACTTTAATCACGTGGAAATAACGGTTATCGCCGTTTTCATCTTTGATAAAACCGAAACCTTTATCTTCAAACCAGGTTGTGATTGTCCCGTTCATCGCTATTACCGCCTAATTAATCGTTCAACATGTCAAATTTTGCAGCGCGCAGTTTAAAGCAGTTCGCGCCCAAAGTCCTGCGCTTTACCGCAGATCAGCTCAGACTGCCCGCATTTCTGAAGGTCAGATTGAAACGGTACTGTCCCGTCAGCGGATGTTCGCCCGCTTTGAGTGGCAAAATACCGTGATAGCGCAGCCGCGACGGGCCGCCCCACACCACAATGTCACCGTGCATCAGCGCGACGCGCTGGGTGGCATCGCTACGTTCCATGCCGCCAAACTGGAATACCGCCGGCAAACCCAGTGAGACTGACACAATTGGCGCGCCAAAGTCGTGCTCATCTTTGTCCTGATGCAACGACATTTTTGCGCCCGGCTGATAGCGGTTAATCAGGCACGCATCCGGCTGGAAACCAACAAAACCGGCCTGTTCGGCTGCGTCTGCCGCGAGGGTGTAAAACAGCGCAGGCATCGCGGGCCACGGCTGTTGATTTTCAGGCGACGTGGCCTGATAGCGATATCCCTGACGGTCGGTCACCCAGCCGACATCGCCGCAGTTGGTCATGGCAACCGACATGGCATATCCACCCGGCGTGGCGCGGTACTGAAACGGCACCAGACCGGCGATACGGTCGATCTCTGCCAGCAGCGCCGAGTCATCTTTTAGCGCTCCGCCGCGCAGCACCACCGCACCAGGAGCCAACTCTTCACGCCAGCGCGGATGAAAATCAGGGTGATCAAAAAGGTCCAAATTCATGTCCACCTCCTGAAGACGTTATGCTTTAAGTATAACAGCGAAATTAGGGCTGGCAGCGGCAGCAACCTTTCGGCTAAGGTTTGGTCAGCATATTTAACCGAGTTTTTATCAAGGAGGCATCATGAGCCGCGAAATCAACAAAGACACTCAACTGTGTATGTCACTGTCGGGGCGTCCCGGCAACTTCGGCACACGTTTTCACAACTATTTGTATCAGGCGTTGGATCTAAACTTCATCTACAAAGCTTTCTCCACCCAGGATATCGAAGCGGCCGTGAAAGGTGTGCGAGCGTTAGGTATTCGCGGTTGTGCGGTTTCGATGCCGTTCAAAGAGGTCTGCATTCCGTTCCTCGATGAACTCGACCCTTCCGCCACCGCTATCCAGTCGGTCAACACCATCGTGAACGACGGCGGCGTGCTGCGTGCCTATAACACCGATTACATTGCCGTGGCAAAACTGCTGGACCAGTATCAGGTTCCGCGTGACGCGGTGTTCGCCCTGCGCGGCAGCGGCGGTATGGGTAAAGCGGTGGTGGCAGCCATTCGTGATGCCGGTTTCAAAAAGGGTTATATCATTGCCCGTAACGAGCAAACGGGCCGTGCGCTGGCCGCGGAATACGGCTATGAGTGGAGAAGTGAAGTGGGTGACTTAGCCGTTGATATGCTGGTGAACGTCACCCCCATCGGCATGGCCGGTGGCCCGGAAGCTGAAACTCTGGCCTTCGAACCGGCCGTCATTGACCGCGCTTCCGTCGTGTTTGACGTCGTGGCGTCTGCGGGAGAAACGCCGCTGATTCGCTATGGCTTCAAACACAACAAACAGGTGATCACCGGCTATGAAGTGGCTGCACTCCAGGCAGTTGAGCAGTTCGTGTTGTACACCGGCCAGCGTCCTTCGGATGAACTGATTGAGACAGCGGCCGCTCACGCACGCGCCTGATCCTGAAAAAGAAGTATGACGCCCATAAAAATGGCCCGGATTTTCATCACGGGCCATTTTTTATTGAATGCCGAAGAACCAAAGCTTTTAAGCGCCAGGCGTCCCGATCTGCTCTGCACCCACCAACCCGACTTTCAGGTAACCCGCTTTACGCAGGGTATCCATCACGCTCATCAGCGTTTCATAATCGACTGACTTGTCTGCCTGGAAGAAAATGGTGCTCTGCTTGTTGCCCTGCGTGCGCTGGTCAAGCTGCGCGGTCAGGTTATCGCGGTCAACGACGCTGTCGCCCAGATAGAGTCGCTTGTCGGCTTTCACCGTCAGGAACACTGGTTTTTCCGGACGCGGCTGCGGTTTAGCCGTCGAGGCAGGTAAGTCTACCCGCACATCAACAGTCGCCAGTGGCGCGGCCACCATGAAGATGATCAGCAACACCAACATCACGTCGATAAAAGGCGTGACGTTGATGTCGTGCATTTCACCGCTTTCGTCGAGATCGTCGTTTAAACGTATGGCCATGATTGATTACCCTACGCGTAGCTGGCGGTCTGCCTGCGGACGCGGCGTTTCACCTGCGCTGGCAGCTAAGTCCAGATCACGACCCTGCAACAGTAAAATTTGCGCTGCCACATCACCCACCTGATGGCGGTAAGAGGCGATGGTACGGGCGAAGATGTTGTAAATCACCACCGCCGGGATCGCAGCCACCAGGCCAACAGCCGTCGCCAGCAACGCTTCAGCAATACCCGGTGCAACAACGGCCAGATTAGTGGTTTGTGTCTGCGCAATACCGATAAAGCTGTTCATGATGCCCCAGACGGTTCCGAACAGACCGACGAACGGGGAAATAGCACCGATGGTAGCGAGAATACCGTTGCCGCGGCCCATATGACGCCCGGCGGCGCTGACGCGGCGCTCCAGACGGAAACCGGTGCGATCTTTGATACCGCCGTTATCGGTGGAACCGGCAGACAGTTCGAGTTCATTGCGTGCATCGCGCAGCATCTGACTACTGATGCTGTTGGCATCAAAGCTTTCAGCCTGCTCGGTGGCTTCGTCCAGTGTGCGAACGGTTTCCAGCGCGGCAAACTCACGACGCAGGCGACGTTTGCCGCTCCACACTTCGGCACCTTTGCTAAACAGCAATGTCCAGGTGACAACGGAGGCTAACAACAGGCCAATCATCACGGTTTTCACCACCACGTCAGCGTGGTGATACATACCGAGAATGGAGAGATCTTTAGGTATAACCGGTAACGCTGCCGTTTCTTCAGCAGGCGCTACAGAAGTGCTGACCGGTGTTATTGCCGCTGGAGTTTCGTTGGTGCTGGCAGCCGGTTGAGCGGTTTGCGTTACGGCTTCTGCGGCCGGTAAGGAAGGGGCCGCGAGTGCGTTGCCGCCAAGACCTGCCACCAAAACTAATGACATCAAAATTGACGCCATATCTTTCATCTTATTGCGAGCCGTTTTCACGCGTCGCCTCCAGCCAGAATCAATGTGTACGGGGGGTTTAATAGCGCCAAATCATATCAAACAAAAAGCTCGAATTGATAGTGGTTCTCATTATTATTTACATTATCCCTGCTGTCAGCCCCCCTGTCATTGACCGAAAACAAGCTTTTTCCGCTTTAGAGGCAAATTCCATAACCTCATGCAGTTCACATTTTTAGAAAAAAATAACACGTAAATCAATCATCTGACGGACATTAGTAACATTAAAACAATGTTTTAAATATTAAGTAATATCATTTCAAAACTGTTTACAGTTTGTGATAATGCGCAAATAACCGGCACTCCTAATCGGGTATGTTGCTGATGAAGGCGCAGACCGGACACCGGCAGCCTTTGATCATGTCATTCATTTCCCCTGTTTTTTCTATTTTCTTTAATGACTAAGTACCCTGGAGACAAACTGATGAAAATGCAGCAAGCACTTCTCAGCTTTTGCCTGAGTTCCGCGACCCTTTTGTTCAGCCATAGCCTGCTGGCGCAGACCCTCAAAGCCGCCGATGTTCATCCGCAGGGTTACCCGAACGTGGTGGCCGTACAGCACATGGGTGAAAAACTGAAACAACAAACGGACGGCAGACTGGAGATAAAAACCTTCCCCGGCGGCGTTCTGGGGGATGAAAAACAGGAGATAGAACAAGCGCAGATCGGTGCGCTGGATATCATCCGCGTTTCGATGACGCCAGTGGCGTCGATTCTGCCTGAGATCAACGTCTTTACCCTGCCCTACGTCTTTCGTGACGAAAACCACATGCATAAGGTGCTCGACGGCAGCATCGGCAAAGAGATTGGCGACAAGATCACTAACGACCCGAAATCACGCCTGGTCTTCCTCGGCTGGATGGATGGCGGTACCCGCAACCTGATCACCAAACAGCCTGTGGTTAAACCTGAAGATTTAAAAGGGATGAAAATCCGCGTACAGGGCAGCCCGATTGCGCTGGCTACCCTCAAAGCGATGGGGGCCAATCCGGTCGCGATGGGCGTCAGTGAGGTGTTTAGCGGAATGCAAACCGGGGTCATTGACGGTACGGAAAACAACCCGCCAACGTTTGTCGCCCACAACTATCTGCCGGTGGTGAAAAACTACACCTACAGCCGCCACTTCATCATCCCCGAATTGTTCCTCTATTCAAAAGTGAAATGGGACAAGTTGTCAAAAGACGATCAGCAACTGATGCTGAAACTGGCAAAAGAGGCGCAGGACGAGCAGCGCGAGCTGTGGAAAACCTATAACGACACCTCTCTCGCCACCATGAAAGCAGGCGGCGTCACGTTTTATGAGATTGACCGCGAAGTCTATTTCAAAGCCACCCAATCCGTGCGTGATGAGTTCGGTAAAGGTCATGAAGACCTGATGCAGCAAATTGCCGACGTTCAATAACCTGAGGTGAGGCGGCCAGAGTGGCTGTCTCAGCTTTCACGTACTTTCGGGGGTTTCATGCTGCACGGTTATCAACGTCTGATGGACATACTTTATCTTTTCGCGATGTGGCTGGCGGGGATCGCCCTGCTGTTGATGGTGGCGGTGATCCCGGTTGGGATCTTCGCCCGCTACGTCATGAACAGCGCGCTCTCCTGGCCGGAGCCGGTGGCTATCATGTGCATGGTGGCTTTTACTTTTATTGGTGCTGCCGTGGCCTACCGTTCCGGTTCGCACATCATGGTCGCGATGGTCACCGATCGTCTGCCGCCCGCGCTAAAAAAATTCTCCGCCCTGCTCGCCAACCTAATGATGCTGGCCATCAGCCTGTTCATCCTCTGGTACAGCCTGCTGTTGTGCAGCGAACTGTGGCAACAGCCAGTAGCAGAATTCCCGCTGCTGACGGCCGGACAAACTTATCTGCCGCTGCCTTTAGGTTCGGCGCTGACCGTACTGTTTGTCCTCGAGCAAATTCTTGCAGGCCCGCAGGCCCACCGTCAGGTGGTTCAGCTGGGTAATGCCGGGTAATTCAGACGCCTGACGGCCCCTTTTCTGGAGCATACGTAATGGATGCCTTAATTTTGCTATTAACGCTGGGAGTGATGCTTGCTATCGGCGTGCCGGTGGCGTACGCCGTTGGCCTGAGCGCCGTGGCTGGCGCACTGTGGATCGATCTGCCGCTGGAAGCGCTGATGATCCAACTGACCAACGGCGTAAACAAGTTTTCACTGCTGGCGATCCCGTTCTTTATTCTGGCCGGCGCCATCATGGCTGAAGGGGGTATCGCCCGACGGCTGGTGAGTTTTGCTTATATCTTTGTTGGTTTTATTCGCGGCGGTTTGTCACTGGTGAACATTGTGGCATCTACCTTTTTCGGCGCGATCTCTGGCTCATCGGTGGCGGATACTGCGTCTATTGGCTCGGTGATGATCCCTGAGATGGAGAAAAAGGGCTATCCGCGCGACTTCGCCGCCGCCGTGACCGCCAGCGGTTCAGTACAGGCCATTCTGACGCCGCCCAGCCACAATTCGGTGATCTACTCGCTGGCGACTGGCGGGACCGTGTCCATTGCGGCACTGTTTATCGCCGGGATCCTGCCCGGCCTGCTGCTCAGCCTGACGTTAATGGTGATGTGCGTGGTATTCGCCCATAAGCGTGGCTATCCGAAAGGCGAACGCGTGCCTTTTAGACAGGCGTTGAAAATCTTCGTCGATACGCTTTGGGGCTTGATGACGGTCGTGATCATTATGGGCGGCATTCTCAGCGGCGTCTTCACCGCCACCGAATCGGCGGCCATCGCCTGCCTGTGGTCGTTCTTCGTCACGATGTTTATCTACCGCGACTATAAATGGTCAGAGCTGCCAAAACTGATGTTCCGCACGGTGAAAACCGTCAGCATCGTGATGATCCTGATTGGCTTCGCCGCAAGCTTTGGTGCGGTGATGACCTACATGCAGCTGCCGATGCGCATCACCGAGTTTTTCACCAGCATCTCAGATAACAAATACGTCATTCTTATGTGGATCAATATCATGCTGCTGATCATCGGCACGCTGATGGACATGGCGCCGATCATTTTGATCCTCACGCCGGTGTTGCTGCCGGTTATCCTTTCCCTCGGCATTGATCCAGTGCATTTCGGCATGATCATGCTGGTGAATTTAGGGATCGGACTTATTACACCGCCGGTCGGATCCGTGCTGTTTGTCGCCAGCGCGGTCAGTAAACAGAGCATTGAGAAAGTGGTGAAAGCCATGCTGCCCTTCTACTTCGTTCTGTTCGCCGTGTTGATGTTAATCACCTATGTGCCGGCGATTTCACTCACCCTGCCCAAACTGTTTGGGGTTTATACGGGATAAACCGCAGGCGCAAAGAGCCTGAAATTTTCTCATCCACGCGCCAAAACCTGCCCCGCCCCGAATCATCATGTTAAGTTAAAGAAAAAACCCGTGCCGCAAGGCGCGGGTATAAAAATCATTAACAGAGTGAAACGGACATCATGGCTGCAAAAAAAACACACGCCTCAAAGCATATTGAAACCACGCTGGTCAGCGCCGGACGAGACAAGAAATTCACCCAGGGCTCGGTAAACGCCGTGATCCAGCGGGCTTCTTCGTTGGTATTTAACAGCGTGGCGGAGAAAAAACACGCCACCAAAAACCGCGCCAACGGTGAACTGTTTTATGGCCGTCGCGGCACGCTGACCCACTTCTCTTTCCAGGAAGCAATGGTCGAACTGGAAGGCGGCGCCGGTTGTGCCCTTTATCCGTGCGGTGCGGCAGCGGTCAGCAACGCCATTCTTTCGTTTGTCTCCAGCGGCGATCACATTCTGGTGGCCGGTTCTGCCTATGAGCCGACGCAAGATTTCGCCGAAAAAGTGCTGCGCAAGCTTGGCGTCAACACCACCTATTTCCCGGCGTCTATCGGCGAAGATCTCGGTTCACTGATGCAGCCCAACACCAAAGTGGTGTTTCTCGAAGCACCGGGTTCCATCACCATGGAAATGCCGGATCTTCCGGCGATGGTGCGCTCGGTGCGGGCCATCTCTCCTGATGTCGTTATTATGATCGACAACACCTGGGCGGCAGGGATCCTGTTTAAAGCACTGGATTTCGACATCGATATTTCAATTCAGGCCGGAACTAAGTACATCATCGGCCACTCGGACGCGATGATCGGTACCGCAGTCAGTAACGCGCGCTGCTGGGAACAACTGCGCGAACACTCTTATTTGATGGGCCAGATGGTGGATGCCGATACCGCCTACGTTGCCAGCCGCGGCCTGCGTACTCTGGGCATTCGCCTTCGCCAGCATGAAGAGAGCAGCCTGCGCATTGCGCAGTGGCTCGACGCGCGTCCGGAAGTCGCGGTGGTCAATCACCCGGCGTTACCCGGCAGCAAAGGTCATGAATTCTGGAAACGTGATTTCACCGGCAGCTGCGGGCTGTTCTCTTTCGTGCTCAAACAGCGTCTGAGCGCCGCACAGCTGGCGGAGTATCTTGACCATTTCGAGCATTTCAGCATGGCGTATTCATGGGGTGGCTTTGAGTCATTGGTACTGGCAAACCAGCCGGAGGAGATTCAGGCTATTCGCCCGGCCGAGACCGTCGATTTTACCGGTACTCTGGTGCGGCTGCACATCGGGCTGGAGCACTGCGAGGATCTCATTAATGATCTGGACGCCGCCTTCGGCAGAATTGCAGCAAACCTTTAATGATTGCGACGGACTGCGCAGATCGGCGCAGTCTCTGTCGATATTTCGTCAGAAGAGTGTCCATAATCCGTCAGTATAAAATATAGCCCTGTCGCATAGACGATCAGGGATTTATAACAAAACTGAATATTTCTGCCCGGTTTCATTGGCCTCAGATCAACCCCCCAAAGGAGGATCTGAGTTACACTGAATTCGTGACAGCTCTTAACAGCACCCTGACAGGACAGTTTATGGCAGTACTTACCGATATTCTTCACGCACTTTGGCAGCACGACTTCAGCGTCCTCGCCGACCCAAAAGTTCTCTGGGTGGTGTATGCCGTATTATTTATTACATTGTTCCTCGAAAATGGCCTGCTCCCCGCCTCTTTTCTGCCGGGTGACAGCCTGTTGTTGCTGACGGGCGCATTGATCGCCAAAGGCGTTATGAGCTTCATCCCGACGCTGATCATTCTGGTGATAGCCGCCAGCCTGGGTTGCTGGCTGAGTTACATTCAGGGCCGCTGGTTAGGGCATACCAAACTGGTGAAAGGCTGGTTATTACAGCTCCCGGCGCACTACCACCAGCGCGCCCATCAGATGTTTGTTCAACACGGCTTAATGGCGCTGTTGGTTGGCCGTTTTCTGGCCTTCGTGCGTACTTTGCTGCCTACCATGGCCGGTATTTCAGGGCTGAGTAATGCCCGCTTCCAGCTGTTTAACTGGTTAAGCGCGCTGTTGTGGGTAGGCGTGGTGATCTCTATGGGCTTTGCCCTCAGCCATATTCCGATCGTCAAACGCCATGAAGATCAAGTGATGGCCGGGTTGATGATCCTGCCAGTATTGCTGTTGGTGGTGGGATTGGTTGGCGCGCTGCTGGTGGTGTGGAAGAAACGAAAATGCCGATCTCCCGCCTGAGCCGGTGAGATCAAAACCAAACCCGTTGAATGCGGTTTTTTTTATGCCGGTTAGCGAATCAGCGTATCCGCCAGCGTCAGCGAATGGCCTTCACGGGCCCGCGCCATCTCATCACTGGGCGTCACGCCGAAGTAGCGCTTAAATTCGCGGCTGAACTGCGAGGCGCTCTCATACCCGACCCGCAACGCCGCGGAACTGGCTTTCAGCCCGTCGTACATCATCATCATGCGCGCTTTATGTAACCGGTAGGTTTTCAGATATTGCAGCGGCGAGGTGCTGGTTACCGCTTTAAAATTATGATGGAACGCAGACACGCTCATATTCACTTCACTGGCCAGCAGCTCCACGCTCAGGTTTTCGGCGTACTGGCTCTCAATGCGGCGCAGCGCTTTAGCAATCTGGCTGAAGTGCGTATGGCGATTGACGAGCGCCTGCAAGGCACCACCGTTGTCACTGGTCAGCACCAAAAACAGGATCTCGCGGATGATTTGCGGGCCGAGTACCTTGGCGCGCAACGGCCTTTCCATCACGTCCAACAGGCGTTCGGCGGCACACAGAATGTCTTCATCCAGAACACCGGAACTGATCCCCGAAGATTGATCCTTCTGCCCGGCAAACCCGGCTTCCTCCATATCCAGCAGCAGATCCTGCAACATGACAGTGTTAATACTGATCTGGATCCCGGCCAGTGGCTGCTCCGCGCTGGCAAAGGTTTCGCACTCAAACGGCAGCGGCACGGTGAGCATCAGGTAGTTTTTCGGATCATAGGAGAACGTGCGCTTGCCCAGATAGCCAATCTTGCTGCCCTGAAACAGGATCACCAAACCGGGGTTATAAAGCACCGGCGTGCGCGGGTGGTGACGTTTGGTGTACATCAGTGACACCTGGGGCACGATGGAATGGCTGAGCAACTTATCACCGCTCAACCGCGCAACCTGCGCCGCCAGGTTGGCGCAAAGACTCTCAACATGTTCCATTCATAACATCCTTTACTCTCAATGATCCGGCATTGATTCTGCCATGAGCGCGCCCTTTTCTACAGCCTCTGGCAGAAACAGGCAAGTCTTTGGCAGGAATGAGCACGATTATTGCGCGCAGACATTGTTAGTGTGGTGAGCATCGGTGGCCGCGACAGAAATCGGCAGTAATGCCGTTAGCTGCTAGGCTTGAAAGAATCATTATGCTATTTACGCTAATTGGAGAGATTGCATGTCATCATCAACCGCAGCAGAAAATACCTTTAACGCCTGGGCCGCCGCTGGCCCGCATCAGCCTCTTGAGTCCTTCCCTTTTGATGCCGGTCCGTTAGGCGATGAAGAAATTGAAGTCGCTATTGATTACTGCGGCGTCTGCCATTCAGACTTATCGATGCTGAATAATGAATGGGGTATCACCCAGTATCCTTTCGTTCCCGGCCATGAAGTGGTGGGGAAAATCATCAAAATCGGTGACCACGCGCGCAACAAAGGGCTGAAAGTCGGCCAGAGTGTCGGCATTGGCTGGAACCGTGGTAGTTGTATGCATTGTCATCCTTGTATTTCCGGCGATCAGCATCTGTGCCATGAGGCCGAAGCCACCATTGTGGGCCGCCATGGCGGCTTCGCCGATAAAATTCGCAGCCACTGGGCCTGGGCGATCCCATTACCCGAAGGCGTAGACAGCACCAGCGCTGGCCCGCTGTTCTGCGGCGGCATCACCGTATTTAATCCATTACTGCAATTTGGCGTATTACCAACCCATCGCGTTGGCGTGATAGGTATCGGCGGCCTGGGCCACATGGCCGTGCGTTTTCTTAATGCATGGGGCTGTGAAGTCACCGCGTTTACCTCATCAGAAGCCAAGCGTGAAGAGGCGTTGTCCCTCGGGGCTCATCGCGTCGTTGCCACTCGTGACAGCGAAGATCTGAAGAAAATCGCCGGGCAGCTCGATTTCATTATGGTGACCGCCAACGCCACGCTGGACTGGGATGCAATTATCGGCGCACTGGCCCCTAAAGGCCGTCTGCACTTTGTCGGCGTGGTGCCAGAGGCCGTACCGGTACACGTGATGGCGCTTATCAGCAAACAGGCCGAAATTTCCGGATCACCGACAGGTTCGCCGTCGCGTCTGGCAGATATGCTGGCCTTCTGCGCACGCCACAACATTACGCCACAGGTTGAGCACTTCCCGCTCAGCAAAATCAACGACGCAGTAAAACATTTACACGACGGTAAGGCGCGTTATCGCGTGATCCTGGATATGCATGCCTGATAGACGACGAAAAACCGGAGTCCGGTTTCGTTAACCTGACGTAGAACGTAAGCGCAATTGATTGAAGGAGAAACTCATGGCAACGCAACCCATCATCAAACTTCACGATGGCAACAAGATGCCTCAGTTAGGACTTGGCGTATGGAAGGCCAGCAACGAAGAGGCCAGCAGCGCCGTTACGACGGCTGTCAACACCGGTTATCGCCACATTGATACCGCCGCCATTTATAAAAATGAGGAAGGGGTAGGCGAAGCGCTCAGCGGTGTTCTGCGCGAAGGGCACGTTGCGCGCAAAGAATTGTTCATTACCACCAAACTGTGGAATGACGACCAGTTGAATGCGCACGACGCGCTGGAAACCAGCCTGAAGAAGCTACGCCTCGACTACGTTGATCTCTATCTGATTCACTGGCCAAAAGCCGATCAGGGCAACTTTGTTGAAGCCTGGAAACAGCTGCAAAAACTGAAAGAACAGGGGCTGGCGAAAAGCGTTGGCGTGTGTAATTTCCATATTCCGCATCTGCAAAAACTGAAAGATGAAACCGGGATCTTCCCGGTGGTGAACCAGATTGAGTTGCACCCGTTACTGCAACAGCGTCAGCTTCACGCCTGGAACGCCACGCACAATATTGCGACAGAAGCCTGGAGCCCGCTGGCACAAGGCGGCGAAGGGCTCTTCGACCAGCCGTTGATTCAAAAACTGGCGAAAAAATATGGCAAGACCCCGGCGCAGGTGGTGATCCGTTGGCATCTGGACAGTGGACTGATCGTGATTCCTAAATCCGTGACGCCAAAACGCATCCGCGAAAACTTCGAGGTGTTTGATTTCAAACTCGAGAAGGAAGAGCTGGCGGAAATCGCCAAGCTGGATGCCGGTAAGCGCTTAGGGCCGAACCCAGAAACGTTTTGATCTACAATGATTTCTGATCTGTCTGAAAGCAAAAAACCCGCCAAGGCGGGTTTTTTTATGCGGCGCAATTAAGACGACGGCGTGATGACCATCTGTCCGGTAGAGCCGCGATCGGCCATCTCCAGTGCTCCGCTGTAATAGAGGAACGGGAAATGGTCGTAGGAGGGCTGGTTAAGATAGACCAGCAGTTCGACGTCACCGTCCACCCACACGGTATCTTTGAAACCCGCATCTTCCACCAGCGGCGCAGCGCCGTTGACGTTTTTCACCAGGAAGGAAACACCCTGCACATGGAACGACTGCGGCATGTCGGCGCGCACATTCCAGCGCTCCCATGTGCCCTGCTGCGCGGTGAAATCAATGCGGCTGATATCCCAGATAGAGCCGTTGATGCCCGGTTGGCTGTCGCCAAGGCGGAATTCACGGGTGCGCGAAACATTGCCGCTAAGGATTTGGTCGGCCAGCAGACGCATCGGCAGATTGTCAGTCACCAGCGGCAACAGTCCGGTCGGCTTCAACGTCAACACCAGCGTGGAGACCAGAATGCTTGAGGGCTCGAACAAGCCACGAATACGGTCCATCACGCTGGCCGCTTCACCAGCGGTGATCGACACTTCGTCGCCTTGCGACATATCAATCAGCACTTCTCGGCGTTCGC
This sequence comes from Enterobacterales bacterium, assembly GCA_003864575.1. GTDB lineage: Bacteria > Pseudomonadota > Gammaproteobacteria > Enterobacterales > Enterobacteriaceae > Ewingella. Next base: position 41,650 of record BHES01000008.1, on the reverse strand, counting down.
CGGGCGCCAGCGATAAACGCTGAACGGTCAGAGGCGCAGGCAGAAAACCGAGATCAGAGCCCACTACGTGGAAAGCACGGCCATCGGTGAGGCTGAGCTGATAGCGGCGGGCGTTGGAGGCATTGAGCAGGCGCAGACGCACCCAGCCGCGAGAAACTTCGACAAACGGCCCCTGTACGCCATTGACCAGCATGGTGTCGCCAAAGAAGCCGCCAGACGCCGGAGTGTCGTACTGCGGCACGCCGAAGTTGTCGAGACGTTTGTCCTGAATGATCACCGGGAAGTCATCCACGCCGTAGTGGTTTGGCAGCGGCATATTTTTGCTGACAGGATCCTCAATCAGCCACATTCCCGCCAGACCGTTATAGACGTGCGGCCCCATGCGGTTTGGCGTATTGGCGTGATACCAACAGGTGGCAGCAGGCTGACGAATAGGCAGCACAGGCGACCAGTCAACGCCCGGCGAGATCATGCGTGCGCCGCCACCGGCCAGCGTTCCCGGAACCTGCAGGCCGCTGACGGTCATCGAGACCGGTTCGGACAGGCGGTTGCTGTAAATCAGTTTGACGTCATCGCCACTGTACACTCGCACCGTTGGCCCGAGATACATGCCGTTGAATCCCCAGACTGGCGCTTTATTGCCACCAAGGAACGACCAGTGGGCCGACTGCATGGTCAGAAATAACGGTTGTCCACGACGGGACTCAATCAATGGAGGAACAGGCAATGCTGGTTGCGATCCACTCGCTTGTGCCCTCAGTGGCAATGCACCCGCGGCCAGAGCCAATCCGGATGCTTGCAGAAACGAGCGACGACTGAGTGACATATTTTCTCCATGAAAACAAAATCAAAGCTGTGTTAATGACCCATAGCCATCATTGGCGGCGGGCGAAAAGGGAAGATTATTTTTTGGCTTTTGCTGCGGCTTCGCGTGTGGCGACTTCGGCATCCAGTTCTGCAATCTTGTCAGCCATCATTTGATGACAGTGATTGGACAACTCGCGCAGACGCTCTTTGCCGTACTGCGAGGTATCAATTGGCGGCAGCATTTCAATGATAACCAAACCGTTGGACCAGCGGTTGAGCTTGATTTTGTCATTGGTGTTGGACACACAAATCGGCACGATGGGCACACCGGCGGAAATCGCAGCATGGAAAGCGCCGGTTTTAAACGGCATCAAACCACGGCCACGGCTGCGCGTCCCTTCCGGGAACATCCAGATAGAGATGTTTTTCTTATTGATGTGGTCTACCACCTGAGAAATGGTGGTGTGCGCTTTAGCACGGTTCTCACGGTCAATCAGCAGGTTACCGGTCAGCCAGTAGAGTTGGCCAAAGAACGGGATCCACGCCAGGCTTTTTTTACCGACGGTCACGGTTCTTGGCTGAACCATGGATGACACAGTCACCATGTCATAGTTGTTCTGATGGTTGGCAATATAGATACAGTTGCCATAGTGCGCCGCTTCAGGCGGGATACGCTTTTCGACGGTAATTCCCAGAACCGGAGCCAGACGTCCGAACATATGGCCGAATGTCGCCACGTGTTTTGGGTTTCGCGGGCTGAACAGGCAGTAAATGCAGCCCAAAAAGGACAGCAGAATCGAATAAATAACGACGATGATCAGACGCAAAATAAATAACATAACATCCTCTTAGACATACCGCCGGAGCCAGCAGGAAACCTCGCCGTCCCCTTCCCTCCGCGCTCGGCTATTCTCAGGCCTCAGCCAGCGCTTCACAACGGTTTTGTTTATACATTTGTAAAATCTTTGCGCTCTGCTGCAACTTCAGAACTGCCTGATTTTCACAAAGCATTCAGGGCACAAATGTGCCCTGAATTATCCGGCCGGGGCCGGTGACTCAATAGCGTTACTCTTCGCTGTCGCCCGCTGACTTACGCAGCGGAGACTCCGCTTCAACGCGGTCAATGCGCTGGAGACCGCGTGGTAACAGCGTTCCTTTGCGGCCACGTTCTGCGCGGAATTTCTGTAGCTCTTCCGGACGCAGCGTCAATTTACGTTTGCCGACGTACAGAGTGAGCGACGTTTGCGGTGGCAACACCAGCAGCCAGACCAGTTTGTCTTCTCCCGAGGCCGCCTGCGCGGAAGGAATTGACACAATTTTATTCCCCTTCCCTTTCGACAACTGCGGCAGATCAGCAACCGGGAACAGTAACATACGGCCCGCAGCAGTGATGGACAGCAGCATATTGTCCTCGCCGTGCAGTTCGATTGGCGGCAGCGCTTTAGCGTTATCCGGTAAGGTGATCATCGTTTTACCGGCACGGTTACGCGCCACTAAATCGTTGAAGGTACATACGAAACCGTAACCGGCATCCGATGCCATCAACAGTTTTTGATCATCCGACGCCATCAGCACCTGCTCAATGGTAGCGCCAGGCGGCGGCGTCAGTTTACCCGTCAGCGGTTCGCCCTGGCCACGCGCTGAAGGCAGCGTCATTGGATCCAGCGCGTAGCTGCGTCCGGTGGAGTCAATAAAGACTACCGGCTGATTGCTCTTGCCTTTGGCGGCGGCACGGAAGCTGTCACCGGCTTTATAGCTCAGGCCGCTGGCGTCAATATCGTGGCCTTTGGCGCTGCGCACCCACCCCATTTCGGACAGAACGATAGTCACCGGCTCAGACGGCACAAAATCGTGCTCGCTCATGGCTTTGGCTTCTTCACGTTCGGTGATCGGTGAACGACGGTCGTCGCCATAGGCTTCAACATCAGCCTGAATTTCTTTACGGATCAACGTGCTCAGTTTGCGTTCTGAACCCAATATTGCCTGCAACTGATCGCGCTCTTTGGCCAGCTCATCTTGCTCACCGCGAATTTTGACCTCTTCGAGTTTTGCCAAATGGCGCAATTTCAACTCGAGGATGGCTTCGGCCTGCGTTTCGCTCAGATCAAAGCTCGCCATCAGTACCGGTTTGGGTTCATCTTCGGCACGGATTATACGAATAACTTCATCGATGCTCAGGAAGGCAATCAGTAAACCTTCGAGGATATGCAGGCGTTTAAGTACTTTATCGAGGCGGAAATTCAGGCGGCGGCGCACCGTGTCACGGCGGTAGGCCAGCCATTCGGTTAGAATTTCCACCAGCCCTTTCACCGACGGACGGTTATCCAGGCCAATCATGTTCATGTTAATGCGGTAGCTGCGTTCCAGATCGGTGGTCACAAACAAGTGGTTCATCACCTGATCGAGATCGACGCGGTTGGAGCGCGGTACCACCACCAGACGGGTTGGGTTTTCGTGATCGGATTCATCACGTAAATCTTCCACCATCGGCAGCTTTTTATTGCGCATTTGGCTGGCAATCTGCTCCAGCACTTTGGCACCGGACACCTGATGCGGTAAGGCGGTGATCACCGCACTGCCATCCTCTTTGTGCCACACGGCGCGCATCCGCACTGAGCCTTTACCTGACTCGTAAATTTTACGGATTTCGTTACGCGGAGTAATGATTTCGGCTTCGGTCGGGAAGTCTGGCCCCTGCACGAATTCCAGTAAATCTTCCAGCGTACTGCCCGGTTTTTCCAGCAGCGCAATGGCCGCGTTCGCCACTTCACGGATGTTGTGCGGCGGAATATCCGTCGCCATACCCACGGCAATGCCGGTAGTACCGTTCAGCAGAATATTCGGCAGGCGCGCGGGCAGGGTTTTGGGCTCCTGCATAGTGCCGTCGAAGTTTGGTACGTAATTGACCGTACCCTGTCCCAACTCGCGCAGCAGCACGTCTGAATATTTCGACAGACGGGACTCGGTGTAACGCATGGCGGCGAAGGATTTCGGGTCATCCGGCGCACCCCAGTTTCCCTGACCATCCACCAGCGGGTAGCGGTAAGAGAATGGCTGCGCCATCAGCACCATGGCTTCATAACAGGCGCTGTCACCGTGCGGATGGTATTTACCCAGCACGTCACCGACGGTACGGGCAGATTTTTTAAATTTGGCGTTATTACTCAGGCCGAGTTCCGACATCGCATAAATAATGCGGCGTTGCACCGGCTTGAGGCCGTCGCCGATAAACGGCAGCGCGCGGTCCATGATCACATACATGGAATAGTTGAGATAGGCGTTCTCAGTAAACGTGTGCAGCGCTAAACGCTCTGTACCGTCATGAGTTATTTCGCTCATTGATTAATCCTCAGACCCGTGGCGTTATCGTTCTGGAAAATAAGGAGGCTCACACTTGCAGGGCGCGCAACATTATGGGTTCGATACACAATGGCCCGCAACGAGGCGATGATGCCAGCGATAGTACATCATCTGCCGTATTCCTGTCACAGTTGCTGTGATCCTGCCCGCAATCATCAGGCTCAGTTGTATAAAAAGTGACATAAAAAATGTTCAGGGCGCGTACCACGTCGGACCTTTATTGCATTTCAGTCCATAGTATTGTGCGCAATATCACATTTTCCTGCCTCGCCGTTTTAAGTAAACTGTTGGACAACAGTTTATCAACGAGACCCTACAGCATGAGCAATATCCTGATTATTAACGCCGGCAAAACCTTCGCCCACTCCAAAGGCGCCCTGAATAATAGCCTGACTGACATCGGTTCAAGTTTCCTGCGCGACGCAGGCCACGAAGTCCGCGTCACCGTCCTTGAAGAGGGCTACGACGTTCAAGCCGAGATTGAAAGCTATCTGTGGGCTGACGCCATCATTTATCAGCAACCAGGCTGGTGGATGGGAATGCCGTGGACCCTGAAAAAATATATCGACGAAGTCTTCACCGAAGGTCACGGCAAACTGTACGCCAGCGATGGTCGTACCCGTTCGGATGACGCCAAAAAATACGGCTCAGGCGGCCTGTTGCAGGGCAAAAGCTACATGCTCTCTGTGACCTGGAATGCACCGCTGGAAGCCTTTGAAGATAAAGACCAATTCTTCCATGGCGTCGGCGTTGACGGCGTCTATTTGCCACAGCACAAAGCCAACCAGTTCATCGGTCTGGATACGCTGCCGACGTTCATGTGTAACGACGTCATTAAGCAACCGGATATCGAAGGATATTTCGCCCGTTACCGCGCACACCTTGAATATGTGTTTGGTCAGGCTTAAGTTTACGCTTCGCATTCATGTTTTTCTGACAGGCACCAAGAGGATTTTATGATCACTGTTATTGCCGAAATCAAAGTAAAACCGGGCCGCCGCAACGCGGTACTGGAGAAAATCATCGCGCTGTTGCCAAGCGTTCTCGAAGAGAAAGGCTGCCACCGCTATGAGCCCTACGTTGATTTCAACGGTCAGATCCCGTGGCGTAAAACCGCTCCAGACTCCATTTTCATGCTGGAAGACTGGGAAAGCCTGGCACATCTGGAAGCGCACCAGCAGGCAACGCATATGGACAAGCACCGCGAAAACATCAAAGCCGACGTGCTGGATGTGGTGATCCATATTATCGAAAAAGCCTGATTATTGGGATGTCAGCCCCGTGTATCTGACATCTTATAATGCTGAAAACAAAAACGCCGGAGCGGTAAAGCGTCCGGCGTTCTGTTATGGCAAAAGGCTATGGAAAAAGACTATGGCAAAAGGTTACGGCAAAACCAGGCGGTTTACCCGTCCAGATCGGCGGTATCGCCTTTTTCCTGCAACCAGTTACGGCGGTCTTCAGAACGTTTCTTCGCCAGCAGCATATCCATCATCCGCAGGGTCTGATCAATGTTCTCTTCATCGATGGTCAGTTGCACCAGACGACGGGTATTCGGATCCAGCGTGGTTTCGCGCAGTTGCAGCGGGTTCATCTCACCCAGACCTTTAAAGCGCTGGACGTTAGGCTTGCCCTTCTTGCGTTTCAGCTGATCCAGTACGCCCTCTTTTTCCTGCTCATCCAGAGCATAAAATACCTCTTTGCCCAGGTCGATACGGTACAGCGGCGGCATGGCAACATAAACGTGTCCACCACGCACCAGGGACCTGAAGTGACGGACAAACAGCGCGCACAGCAAGGTGGCGATGTGTAAACCGTCGGAGTCCGCATCCGCGAGGATACAAACCTTGCCGTAACGCAGCTGGGTCAGATCTTCGCTGTCAGGATCGATACCGATCGCCACAGAAATATCGTGGACTTCCTGCGAGGCCAGAACTTCGTCCGAAGAGACTTCCCAGGTGTTTAAGATCTTACCCTTGAGCGGCATGATCGCCTGATATTCACGGTCTCGCGCCTGTTTGGCGGAGCCGCCTGCCGAGTCCCCTTCCACCAGGAAGAGTTCGGTCATGTTCAAGTCTTGCGAGGTGCAGTCCGCCAATTTGCCAGGCAATGCCGGACCACTGGTCAGTTTTTTACGCACCACTTTTTTGGCGGCGCGCAGACGGCGTTGTGCGCTGGAGATGCACAGTTCGGCCAGTTGTTCAGCAGCCTGAACGTTCTGGTTTAGCCACAGACTAAAGGCATCTTTCACCACGCCGGAAACGAAGGCCGCACACTGACGCGAAGAGAGGCGCTCTTTGGTCTGGCCAGCAAATTGCGGATCCTGCATTTTCACTGACAGCACGTAGGCACAGCGCTCCCAGATATCTTCCGCCGACAGCTTTACACCGCGCGGCAGAATATTGCGAAATTCACAGAACTCTCGCATCGCATCAAGCAGCCCCTGACGCAGACCGTTGACGTGCGTACCGCCCTGCATGGTTGGGATCAAGTTAACGTAACTTTCGGTCAGCAGTTCGCCGCCTTCCGGCAGCCACAGCAGAGCCCAGTCCACTGCTTCAGTATCACCGGCGAAGGCGCCGACAAAGGCTTTTTCCGGCAGAGTGATCAGACCGTTGACCGCTTCCATCAGGTAGTCAGTCAGGCCATCGTCGTAACACCAGCGCTGCTCGGTGTTGTTCACTTTGTCTTTGAAAATGATCTCAACGCCAGGGCACAGAACTGCTTTAGCTTTCAGCAGATGGCTGAGGCGGCTGACGGAAAAACGCGGGCTATCGAAAAAACTGACGTCTGGCCAGAAGTGGACGCTGGTGCCGGTATTGCGTTTACCGCAGGTGCCGGTGACGTGCAAATCCTGCACTTTATCGCCGTTTTCAAACGCCATTTCATACACTTCGCCGCCGCGTTTGACCGCCACTTCAACGCGTGTTGACAGGGCGTTAACCACGGAGATCCCCACGCCGTGAAGGCCGCCGGAAAACTGATAATTTTTGTTGGAGAATTTACCGCCCGCATGCAGGCGGCAAAAAATCAGTTCAACGGCGGGCACACCCTCTTCCGGGTGAATATCCACAGGCATGCCGCGACCGTCATCGATCACTTCCAGAGACTGATCAGCGTGGAGGATCACTTCGATGCGTTTTGCATGACCCGCTAATGCCTCATCGACGCTGTTGTCGATCACTTCCTGACCGAGATGGTTCGGTCGCGTGGTGTCGGTGTACATGCCGGGACGGCGACGCACCGGCTCAAGACCGCTGAGGACCTCTATGGAATCCGCGTTATAAGTTGATTGGCTCATCGTTGAATATTCGTGGCTCATAGGTTGGGAAACATTCGTTGGGCGGGCGCTGCGGTGTCTTTAGGGCGGACTGTCATCCGGGGGGAAACTCACCCTGACGATTCAGTCCGATGCCAGACCCAGGAAATCAATAATCGACGAAAAATGACGTTCGAAGCCGACAAAAGTATGATTTCCCTCAGGTTCGACCGTCTGTCGGCAGGGGGTGTAATACGCCACTGCCTGACGGTAATCGAGGATTTCATCGCCCGTTTGCTGAAGTAACCACAGTAAATCCGGTGACTCCAGCGGTTCGACCTGCATCACTTTCAGATCGTAAACGTGGCGTGACTCTAACACATATTGCTGCCCGGTGTAGGGGTTCTCGTTCTGCCCAAGGTAGTCGATAAGCAGTTCAAAAGGCCGCACGGCGGGGTTGACGACTACCGCTGGCACCATGAAACATTGAGATAACCAAGTGGCGTAATAACCTCCCAGCGACGAGCCCACAATACCCAGTTTGCGGCCAGATTTTTGCATCACCAGCGATTCAAGTTGTTCTGCCGCATCGGAGGGAAATGGCGGCAACTGCGGCACCACCATTTCAATGTGCGGATGGTGCTCCACCAGCCAGTTTTTTAACAAGGTGGCCTTAGCCGACTGCGGTGAACTATTGAAACCGTGGAGATAAAGTAAGGTACTCATTCGTAACCATCCGAATCGGTGTCAGGGCTGAACTCATCGGTGTCCAGCCGGAACACCTGCGTCTCCACCCGGCCATCAGGGCAGAGATCAAGATATCGCCAGCCGGGTGCGGCCGTATCGATGGTGAAATTGGTACAGTGTGGCTTGAACTGAACGCAAGTCGAGGGTGTGGCATACAGGCGTTTGCCGTACCAGTCGAGATCCAGCTCCTGATGAATATGGCCGCACAGCAACGTGTTCACCTTCGGATAGCGCGTCAACACGTTAGCCAGCATGTGCGCATTGCGCAAACTGTGCTGATCCAGCCAGGTACATCCTGATGGCAACGGATGATGGTGCAGCATGATCAAGGTAAAGCGATCGGGATATTCATCCAGACAGCGTTCCATCCATTCAAGCTGATATTCACTCACATGACCATGTGGCACGCCAAACACCTGCGTGTCGAGCAGCAGTACCTGCCAGTGATCGCCGAGTAACACCTGCTTGGACGGTAGAATACCGGCCTCTTGCAGAGCATCGACCATCGCGGGTTGGAAATCGTGATTGCCAGGCAGCCAGACACAAGGTGCGGGCAGTTCATTGATACCCCGGGCAAAATGGCGGTAGGCTTCAAGCGATTGATCCTGAGCCAAATCTCCGGTCGCAGCGATGAAATCGACATCGCGCTTCTGTGCTTTTATTGCGTCCAGCACGGCGCGATAGCTGCGGAAGGTGTTCACCCCCAACAACGTTTCTTTCTCACCGGCGAAAAGATGAGTATCTGTAATTTGCAGAATTCTGACGTTGGCCCCATTCACCAAAGACAGTTTAAACAGGCTTTCCAAGTTGTGTCCTTTGTCGTTGAAGTCTGTCTAACAAACCGGAACGGCCATCGCTCCATGCGCAAGGCAATAACGTAACCAGTCCGCAAGGAACTGGTTAATTTGATGCTTTTCATCGCGCTGATGCAACTTTTTATTAGGATAATCATAGCGTGCTTTGAAGCGAAAGATCTGCTGACTCGCACACACTTCAGCAACCATGGCGTCGTGGTAAAGGCGCACGGTCAATGACGGGAGGCTCCAGTAGCTGACCGCAGGCGCGGTCTGCTTTATCTCAACCAGAGTGGTGTAACGCGTGGACTCAACAATCGTCAGACGGTACGTTGCGCTACTCACCTGATAAGTTGCCGTTTCGCCGACTTCATCATTGCGCGGCATTAAACGGCGCAGTTGTGCAAAATTGGTTTCACACAATCTCATCATTTCAGGGAAATCAGGGGTATAGCGCTTAATCATCAGTGGGACCACTCTTTTCTCAGGGATTCATGGTGCAAGGCCAGCCACTGCAAAGCAATGACAGACGCAGCATTATCAATTACGCCTTCCTCCACCCAGCGATAAGCCTGTTCACGGCTCACCACATGCACGCGGATGTCCTCATTTTCAGCCGCAAGGCCGTGAATTCCCTGTGCCGTTGTTGCGTCGACTTCACCCACCATAATTGACAGGCGTTCGCTGGTACCGCCCGGGCTGGCGAGGTAGCTCAGCATGGGTTTACAACGCCCAACAACGATATTAGCTTCTTCCAGCGCTTCGCGCCGGGCGACGTCTTCTACTGTTTCGCCCTCCTCAATGATACCGGCGACCATTTCCAGAAGCCATGGGGTATCACTGGAATCAATAGATGGAATACGGATTTGTTCGATTAACACCACTTCATCGCGCTGTGCATCATAAGGTAATAATACTGCGGCGTGGCCACGTTCGAAAACTTCCCGCACCACTTCCCCGCTCATTTCACCGCTGAACAGACGATGACGAAACCGATAGGCGATAATAGAAAAAAAACCTTTATAGCGCGTCTCTCGTGCAATAATTTCTACATCATCCTGACCGAAAGTCACTGGTGAACTTTTTATCGAAGACATCTCGCTTCTCCCTTATTTCCTCACACAGACAGATTATCGTCATTTGAGGTCAATTTGATGAAAATGCGCTAATAATAATCAGGCACGTTTGTGGTAGATTGAAACTAATTTGGGCGGTAAGGCACGTTAAGCCACTCAGTCCTTCCGCCAGTCTCTGATAGAATCCGCGTCTATTGGTATTTTGACAGCGTCACCATAACAACATTGCTGCACAACAAGGAATGCAAATGAAGAAACTGCTCCCCCTTCTAATCGGACTGAGCCTGGGCGGCTTTAGTGCGATGAGCCAGGCTGAAAACCTGATGCAGGTCTACCAGCAAGCCAGGGAAAGTAACCCGGATCTGCGCAAATCTGCCGCTGACCGTGATGCTGCATTCGAAAAAATTAACGAATCGCGCAGCCCATTATTACCGCAACTCGGATTGGGTGCGGATTATGATTATACCAACGGCTACCGTGATGCGAATGGCGTTAACAGCAATGTGGCCAGTGCGTCCCTGCAATTGACCCAAACCATTTTTGATATGTCAAAATGGCGTGCGCTGACCCTGCAAGAAAAAACGGCAGGTATTCAGGACGTCACTTTCCAGACAGCTCAACAAACGTTGATCCTGAATTCAGCGACAGCTTACTTCAACGTGTTAAGCGCGATTGATTCCCTGTCCTACACCGAAGCTCAGAAACAGGCTATTTACCGTCAGTTAGACCAGACAACCCAACGTTTTAACGTGGGTTTGGTTGCGATCACTGACGTACAGAATGCTCGTTCACAATACGACACTGTGTTAGCGAACGAAGTGACTGCACGTAATAACCTCGACAACGCACTGGAATCTTTGCGTCAAGTTACCGGGGTTTACTACCCGCAACTCTCTTCATTGAATATCGACAGCTTCAACACACAGAACCCGCAACCGGTCGCCAGCCTGTTGAAAGAAGCCGAAAGCCGCAACCTGAACTTGCTCTCTGCCCGTCTGTCCCAGGATTTAGCCCGTGAGCAGATCCGTTACTACCAAACTGGCCACATGCCAACGGTAGACCTGACAGCATCGACAGGTCTGAGCAACACCAAGTACAACGGTTCTAACACCGGTTCCGGTAGCTATCAGGATAGCGATGCAGGCCAGAACAAAGTCGGCATTAGCTTCTCCCTGCCGCTCTATTCCGGTGGTTCGGTGAACTCCCAGGTCAAACAGGCGCAATATAACTTTGTGGGCGCCAGCGAGCAGCTGGAAAGCGCGCACCGTTCTGTTGTGCAGACCGTGCGTTCTTCCTTCAACAACATTTCTGCGTCTATCAGCAGCATCAACGCCTATAAACAAGCCGTTGTTTCTGCACAAAGTTCATTCGACGCGATGGAAGCCGGTTACCAGGTGGGTACCCGTACCATCGTTGACGTTTTAGATGCGACCACCACGCTGTATAACGCTAAACAACAACTGTCAGCAGCACGTTACAACTACCTGATTAACCAGTTAAATATTAAATCTGCGTTAGGTACGTTGAACGAAAATGATCTGATGGCGTTGAACGGTGCGTTAGGCAAAGCCATACCGACTACGCCAGACGCCGTGGCACCTGAAAATCCACAGCAAGATGCATCTGCGGACGGTTACGGTAACAACCCGACTGCGGCTCCGGCCAAGAAAAATGTTCAGGCTGAGAAAGTGAGCTCACCGGTGGTCAACCGTACTCCAGCGACCACCAGTAGCAATACCAGCAGCACGAAGAAAAGCGGTAATCCATTCCAGAATTAATCTGGTTTCGGCAAGTTCCGTCATTTCTCGACCTCAGCAGCCCGAAAGGGCTGCTTTTTTTTGCCCGCATCACAGCCTTTCGTAAAGTCTCGTAACAATTGCCTTAGCTGCTTTAACATTAACCGTCTTTACCCTATTCTTACGCACTACTGGGAAAGGGCAAAAAAGCCCTACACATGGGATATATACGATGAAACGGACACAAAACATCAATCTGGCTACCTTCCGGAAATCCTGGCGTAGCTACCGCATTACCCCTGTCGCTATCGCCGTCAGTGCCGTATTTATGCTTTCTGGCTGTGAAAAAACCGATGAGACCGTCTCGCTGTACCAAAACGTAGACGATTGCTCAAAAGCCAACCCGTCTAATAGCGCGCAATGTACCGCAGCTTATGACGCTGCCAAGATAGAAGCGGCAAAAACCGCGCCAAAATATGCCAGCCGCGAAGAATGTGTGGCTGAATTTGGTGAAGGCCAATGTACACAAACCCCGGCTCAGGCTGGCATGGCAGCACAACCGCAGCAAAGCGGTAGCTTCTGGATGCCTTTGATGGCCGGTTACATGATGGGCCGCATGATGGGTGGCGGCGCGGGCTTTGCTCAGCAACCGCTGTTCACCTCCAAAAATGCTGCCAGCCCGGCCAACGGCAAATTTGTCGATGCCACCGGTAAAAGCTATGGCCCGGCGACCGCAGGCGGACGCACTATGACCGTGCCGAAAACCGCGATGGCACCCAAACCTGCGACCACCAGCACCGTCACCCGCGGCGGCTTTGGTGACAGCGTGGCAAAACAGAACACCATGCAGCGTAGCTCAGCCTCTACGACGCGTTCACCGTCACGCAGCATGGGTGGCTAAGAGGCCGTCATGAAACGTTTAGCGATTGCAGAGCGCCCGGATTGGCGCGAAAAAGCCACCGAGTTTGGCTTTAACTTTCACACCATGTATGGCGAACCCTACTGGTGTGAAGATGCTTATTACGAGTTCACGCTGGCCCAGATTGAAGAACTCGAGGACGCCACCGCTGACATCCACCAGATGTGTTTAAAAGTGGTGGAAAAAGTGATCGGTGATGATGCACTGATGGCCAAATTCCAGATCCCAAAACACGTCTGGGACTTTGTCCGCACGTCATGGAAAACTCAGCAACCGTCACTCTATTCTCGTCTGGATCTGGCCTACGACGGCGTGAATCCACCTAAGTTGCTGGAAAATAACGCCGACACTCCAACGTCGCTGTATGAAGCCGCTTTTTTCCAATGGCTGTGGCTGGAAGAGCAAATCGCCGCGGGCAAACTGCCGCAGGATGCTGACCAGTTCAACAGTATGCAGGAAAAGCTGATCGAGCGTTTCAGCGAGCTGAAAAGCCAGCACGGCTTCTCATTGCTGCATTTCGCCTGCTGCGAAGACACGGAAGAAGATCGCGGTACCGTGCAATATTTACAAGATTGCGCACTGGAAGCGGAACTGGCCAGTGAGTTTTTGTTTATCGAAGAGATCGGCCTTGGCGAACGCGGTCAGTTTACCGATCCGCAGGATCAGGTGATCAGCAATCTGTTTAAGCTCTATCCGTGGGAGTTTATGTTCCGCGAAATCTTCTCGACTAAGCTGGAAGATGCGGGCGTACGCTGGCTGGAACCGGCCTGGAAAGCTATTTTGTCGAATAAGGCACTGCTGCCGCTGCTGTGGAAAATGTTTCCGGATCACCCGAATCTGCTGCCAGCTTATTTCGCAGAAGATGCCCACCCGGAAATGGATCACTATGTGATTAAACCGCTGTTCTCTCGCGAAGGTGCCAATATTCGCATCATCGAGAAAGGACAAGAAGTGGCGAGCGTTGACGGTCCTTACGGCGAAGAAGGCATGATCGTCCAGCAGTTCCATCATTTGCCAAAATTCGGCGACAGCTATACGTTGATCGGCAGCTGGCTGGTCAATGATCAGCCCTGCGGTATTGGCTTGCGCGAAGATAAAGCGCTGATCACACAAGATCTTTCGCGGTTCTACCCGCATGTGATCGTCGGTTAATCTTTCGGATCGACTAATAAAAACGGAGAGTGATTAACTTCACTCTCCGTTTTTTATGGCGACAATACTCCGGTCTAATAGGCGTGTATTGTCGCAGTCAGTTTGGACACGGACAGCGCGCAACAACCGGAGCGTACACATAGTACGTGAGGATTATTCGCTACGCTCCCCCTTCGGCCGCCTATTAGGCGTTCAAAGCTAAAACTTTGTGTGAGCACTGCCTGGGTTCAAAATGGCAAGTAAAATAGCCTATTTAACCTAATTGAACTGAAAGCATACTCAACGAACTCATCACAATCCCGTCGGTTGGCGTAGTGATCGCCTCTTCACCATCCCATGCGCCCAGGACATACAGCAACGGCAGATAGTGCTCGACCGACGGATTAGAGAGCGCTGCGCCGTCGTGCTGCATGAAGTTCATCAGCGGATGGTCTTTGTCCGCACCTTTCCAGTCCAGGTTATCCCGTACGTACTGGTTGAAAGAATTCGCCCAAGGGTAAGGCTCTGAGTTCCCTTCCCACTTCGCCATGCGCAGGTTGTGTACCACGTTGCCGCTGGCGACAATCATCACACCTTCGTCGCGCAAGGCCGCTAGTTTTTTACCAATTTGATAGTGATACTCCGCCGGTTGTGTGCCGTCGATACTGAGCTGCACAACAGGAATATCCGCGTCGGGGTACATCTTGATCAGTACACCCCATGTGCCGTGGTCAAAACCCCACTCGCTGGTATCCGCACTCACATCAATGGGTTTGAGCATTTCTTGCAGCTGTTTTGCCAGCGCCGGTGAACCCGGTGCAGGATAGCGTTGGTCGAACAGCGCCTGTGGGAAACCGCCAAAATCATGGATGGTGCGCGGATTTTCCATCGCCGTTACCGCCGTGCCACGGGTAAACCAGTGGGCAGACACGGCAACAATGGCTTTCGGACGCGGCAAGCTTTCGCCCAGTGCCTGCCATGCACGGGTATAAGTATTATCTTCAAGCACGTTCATTGGGCTACCGTGACCTAAAAACAGCGCGGGCATACGAGGGGAAGTCATAACGTTTTCCTTACCGCAAAGTGAAAAAGTGGCAGAGCTCCCGGACGGAAGACGCTGCGCGATGAAAATAAGTTACTCTTTTTCACGACACGACACAGCCGGATAACGATGATGAAGTTATTCAATAAATTTGATGATTATTTTAAAAGAAGACGGTCAATCGTGGCAAGGGATTGACCGTAATTTTCACACCAGTGTGCGCATAATATCCATCAGTTGGTGAATATCCCCGATGCGCGTCTCCCCGGTTTTCGCATCAATGATCGCGTTATAAAGATGCGGCATCACCTGTGGAACACCAGCCTCCAGACAAACGTCAACAATGGCTTTCACATTGTCCAGACCAATACCGCCCGTAGGTTCAATCATGGTCATGCCGTTACGCACGCAGCTTTCGGCCAGCGCTTTCAACTCGGCCAGAGACGCCAACCCGCCCATGGGGAAGAACTTCGCAGCATGACCGCCCATATCAAGGATCATTCGCACGGCGGCATCACAGCTAACAATAGCCTTGTCGCCCAGGCTGCTGCTGACACCGGTGGAAATCAGTACTTTCCCCGGCGTTCCTGTCGGTGAAATCAGGGCGTTAATGCGAGTCGTCGTATTACCGTTCTGCGCCAATGCACCGGCGGCAAAACCACAGCCGGTAAACGTTTGGTTAACGTGCGCTGGCGCGGTGGCGGCGGCAATCATCGCTGCTTTATAGTATTGCGCCGGGTCGCCCGCTCCCAGTCCGACAGAAATTGCCGGTACGTCTTTCATCCAGCGCTGCACTTCTGCAATGCCCGTAACCACGTCGCGAAACTGTGCCGACAAAACCCCCACCACCGCGTGCCCCTCTGCGGCCTGATACACCGCTTTGGCATTCTCCGGCGTATTGGCCAGGACGTTAACCGCCACGCGCTTTTGGTAAAAATCAATCTGCTGCATGCTGATTTCCTTCAACAATTTCGCGCAGACGATCGACAATCAGCGCCATCTCCTCTGCGTGTAATGCCCGCGGATCCAAACTAAATACGCCCTGATGCAGGAAGTAATGACGGGTATACATCGCCATGTCGCCCGTGCGCAACTTCGCCTCGACGTCAGTGGCGGTCAGGTAACACTGCGTCGGATCGACTTTCACCCGAACACGATAAATCGGTCTGCCCGCTTCATCCGGCTCGAGTTCAGCATGTAAACCACGCAACGCGCCGATCTGTTCGATCATCGCTTCCAGCTGCGGCAACTGATTTTCACGCGCCTGCGATATGTCCCGATAACGGTCCAGTGCGACAACCAGCCCGACCATGTTCTCTTTGCCGATTTTCATCGCCCTGGCGATACCCTCGTGCTGGGCCTTACAACAGGCTATCCACCGCTTATCTCCGGTAATAAAACCAGAGGTGGGCGCATCGAACGCCTTCGCCCCACTGTAAATCACCATGTTGGCGCCTGCGGCAACGTAAACCCGTAGATCCTCTTCGGCGGCGGCATCAACAATTAACGGCAAATCGAAGCGGCATGCCAGTTCCACAAAGTCAGCCAGCGCCACCATACCCTTTTGTACACAGTGGTGGGATTTGACATAAAACAGCGCCGCCGTCTGCGGGCCAATGGCGGTTTCCAGCTGCCATTTAGCGGCCAGATTGCTCTGACCAGCCTCAACCACTTTTCCGCCACCAAGCCGAATTGCCGTGGTGACAGGCGCGCCGTAGTCGATGTTATGTCCACGCAGCATGACAATCTGATTGCGCCCGCTGCTTTCTGGAAGCCGGGCAACGCCGTCCGGCTCTCCGCGTGTGACAGCAGCCGCCACCGCGATGGCGATCCCGGCCGAAGCGCACGAAGTGACATAGCTATCCTGCGCCCCCGTATGCCCTGAGATAAGTTCACCGGTTTTATCCACCAGCGCGTCAATCTCCACAAAACTGCCCGCCGCTTCCGTCACAGCCTGCATGACTTCGGCAGACACGGACGACACGCCGAGCAGCGTCATTTTTCCGCTGGCATTAATAACCCGTTTTAGTCCTAAGCGTTGGTAAATATTCATTGAATTCCCTTAACGGATCACAAAATACCGAACAGTGAACAGAACACGCTCAGCACCACCACCGACAGTAAAATAGTGGTGTAGCGCGGGCCTTTTTTTACTAAGTAGAAGTAGATGGCAAAGACCGCCGTCAGCGGCAGGATCCCCGGCGCGATGGAGTCGAGGATCTGCTGAGCGACCACTTCCGAACCCGGCAATGCGCTGACCTTAAGTGGCGTGGTGATCTTGACGTAGCTTGCCGACAGCGCACCCATCATGATCAGACCCAACACGTTGGCGCCGTAGATAAGCTCCTTGATCTTCCCTCCCTGCAATAACCCGATGATCGAATCACGCCCGAGCGTATACCCTTTGTGTGCCAGTCCGTAGCTGATCGCCAGCGTGATCCCGGTATACAGCACAACCGGCATGATGCCCCCCATTGCGCTGCCTTTAGCGGCAAAAGGGATAAAAATGGCAATCAACAGCGGCATGATCGCCGCCCATATCACCGAGTCGCCGATCCCCGCCAGCGGCCCCATCAAACCGGTTTTGATCCCGGTGATCGAGGAGTCAGCAATTGGCTCGCCACGGGTTTTCTGCTCTTCCATGGCGATCGCTACGCCCTGGATCACGGCGCCAAACGTCTGTTCACTGTTGAAGAAGTTGAGGTGACGTTTCAGCGCTTCTACCTGTTCCTCTTTTTGTGGATAGAGTTTCTTGATTATCGGCGTCATCGATGCACAGAAAATCAGGCTTTGCAGACGCTCATAGGAGCTGGACACTTCTGCCCCCAGCCAGTAAATAAACCAGGCTTTGGTGATATCGCGTTTGGTTAGCACGTTGGTCTGACGCGCGCGTTCCACCAGTTCGTGTTGCATGATGTCGCTGCTCATGATGCTCCCCCTTCACTTTTCGCCATACCTTTCACCAGGAAAGCGGCGCAGGTACCAAAGATAGCCATCGCCATAATGTCGACTTTGAGATACAGCACGGCAAAGAATCCGGCGATGAAATACGGCAGTAAACTTTTCTTACCGATCACCATGATAGTGATGGCAAAACCGAGCGCTGGCAGGATCCCGCCCATGATTTCAAACGAGTGGGTCAGCCAGTGCGGCATCAGCGCGAGGAATTTTTCCACCACGCTCTGACCAAAGAAGTTGGCGGCAAACACCACCGGGAAGCGGATCACCAGCCCAAGCAACGCGGGGTAGAGAAAGGCGCAGCGCATGATGCCGGCCATGTTGGCTTCTTCAGCATGTTTGTCAGCCATGTGGACCCAGGCAGCGTTCAGCGTGCGGCGCAGCTGGTCGATAAACACACCAATGACGCCAAACGGGATGGCCAGCGCAATGGCAAGATTGGCATCCATACCGGCCTGAACGGCAATCGGCAAAGCGATACAAGCGGCCAACGCGGGATCAGACGGCACGTTGCCGCCCGGCGTTGATGTCACACCAAGATAAACCAGCTGCATCCCGGCCCCGATGATCATCGCCGTCTTCATATCGCCCAGCAGGAAGCCGACGAAAACCGCGATGGCGATGGGTTGCACTAGCATCCCCGAGAAGGTATAGCCGAGGCGCAGGCGGGCAAACCAGTAGTAGAGTCCCATACAGATGGCGACGGTTAAGTTATCCATTTATTGCTCCTGATGAAGAGGCTTAGTATTTTTTGAGAATATCGTCGAGCGCCTGCGGCTTATCTTCCGGGATAGTCTGGAAATAGACTTTCACCCCGCGCTGCTGCAGATCACGCAGAACCACTACGTCGGCATCATCCAGCGTAATATTCTGGAATACCGCTTTGCGGTTGGGCCCACCACCGAGCCCACCGACCTGAATATTGCTCACGTTGAAGCCGGCGATCACCGCCTGCTGCACCGCGACCAGATTCGGGAACAGCACCAGCACGTTGCCTTCGCCAAGCTGATTGTCCAGCCAGGCGGCGGCAAAACTCTGGTTGCTGAAACAGTCCACTTTGACATTCGGCGGCGCCGCCATCAGATAGATGCTTTTCATAAACGGGTCGGCGTCCAGCTCATCGCTGACAACGGCGATACGGTTAGCCTGAGACTGACCGACCCATTTGGTGACAACCTGACCGTGGATCAAACGGCTGTCGATACGACATAAAACGATATTCGCCATGGTGTTATTTCCCTGATGTTGTTTTTTTGATGTGTTTGACGACGTCGATACAGCTAGCCTGTCCCGTATCAACCAGTTGGTCGAGGTGGTCAGTCAGTGCACCGCTGTCACGCTGGTCGATAGCGGCCAGCAAGAGTGAAGCGTTGAGGCCGGCGATAACGCCGATGTCATAGTCCTGGCTCAGACGGGCTGCGACATTAGACGTTGTGCCGCCGAGGAAATCGGTCAGCACCAGTGATCCAGCAGGCATGGTTTGCACGCGCTCTTTGACTTTGAGCATGAACTCTTCAAGCGTATCGACCGGCATCAGCGCGATATCAAAAACGCCGTCGATGTCGCCGATCACCATGCGCAAGCTGTCGCGCAGATGCTGCCCCCAGCCGCCGTGTGTCAGTAACAGTATTTGTGGTGTTGTATTCAAAACGCGCTCTCCGCAGGCATAAGATTGTGATCGTTAATTTCTTATAGCAACGGGGATGCCAGCTTTTGTGTCACGCAGGGGTCAGGCGGCGTGCGGGCCGGTGTAAGCCCGCATCGGGAAAGGGTTAGCGGTATAAAAGTTCGTAGATATAAAAATATTCGGTATCGGAAAAACGCACCGAATAGGCCTCCTCAATGGGTAAAAAAGCCGCTTTGATGACAGATTGAATCTGTGGGTCACTTTGCTGGCTGGCATTGAGCGGGATCTGTAACGGTTTATGGCTTAACACGATACGCTCGACCATGCAGCAGCAGTGGATCAGAAAGCGCAGTGTCACCTGCCGGGTAGGATGCAGCCCAAGCCGCTGGGTGATTTGCTGCAACACTCCTTCCATTTCCTGCAAAATTCGCTGCGGATTCAATACTGAAATGTGATTGATGATGCTTTCCAGCGTCAGGGCGCTGATAAACCGCAGTGAACTGCGTTCCACTTCCAGCCGCCGTTCGGCTCGGCTCAGATCTGGATTTAACAGGCTAAGCACCAGCTCCGGCCCCTGTTCAGAAAACAGCTCCTCCAGAGCGATAAACGGAATGTCCGGCAGTCCCGGTTGGAAGGTGCCGACAATGCCCACCAGCCTTTCGTCGCCGTCAATCACGTGGCGCAGGCGCTCCATGCTGCGCACATCGTTGTAGTCCACCACCACCAGCCGGGTGTCGTCAGACATCAACTCACCGAAACTTTCTTCCAGAACTTTTTTGATTTTTACTGCCGTACCCAAACCGGTAATGCAGGAGATCACCAACACATTGCCGACCAACTGTTCATGCTGATGACACAAATGTGAGGCGATACCTTTATCCTCCATTAACGCCATCAACGGGGCGAATTCACTGGTGTCGTAGGTCAGATCCATTCCCACTTCGATCAGGGCGGACAGCGTGATGTTCTGGATCAACAGCACGTCAAGATGGAACAATTTGCTGATGGTGGATCCAAAATGCACCAGCGATCCGATATCCACGATCAGGATCAGGATCAGCCGCTGATAACTATGTTCGTGCAACGTATTGATCAACAGATCCAGCGTGTCATGTACCGACTGTTCAAAGGGCATATCGATCGCCAGAAACAGTTCGCGCTCCAGTACCCGGTTAACATATTGGGCCATGCTGGTCGCGGTGGTTGCACCGTGTGCAATTAGGATCACCCCGCACTCTGGGTTTTCATCTTTGCGCTGACGGCAGTTACGGCACTCCTTCAGGAACAGGCAGAGAAAAACGATCTCCGTCGACGGGCACTGAATATGAAATATTTCGTCAATTTTGCGGCACAGTCCGGTGGCGTGCTCATATTCATCTTTACAGTAATCGTGGATCAGGCTGGAGGAGTAAAGATTAGGAATGGTACCGCGTTGAACATACGAGAGCAGCGCCAGAATATGTTTACGCAGATGGCTGACCAAATTCTGCGGCAGGTCAAATCCCACCACCTGTTGCACACATTCGGTCAGTACGGTGATGCGCTGTTCCACCTGCCCGCCGTAAACCCGCTCACCGCTCTCTGCCCCACGGTGGCTGTAAAGACCGTACTCGAAAATCGAACGCAGTTTATTTTTCAGAATCGACAAGGTTTCCTGCGGCGGCACGTTGCTGTTGCGTAGATTCACGTACTCGCGCGTCAGGTAGGTATAGAACAGGTCGCTGTCCTCATTTTCACCAGAGAGCGCCAGCTGCGTGAGCAACGCAGGCAGCGGGCCGCCGCTGATGTCCAGCTGATCCTGCGAGCCGAACAGAGCATCGACCCGTAATCGCGTCGCGGCATTGCTGGCCGGAAGGCGGCCGTCCACCAGGCGTTTATCCAGCAGCAACTCACTGTTTTGCTGGCCCATTCCGCTGGCCCATGCCTGCGCGCATAAAAACTGAATGTCACTTTTAAGCTGGCCGATATTCCCTTCCAACGGTTTTTCCAGCAGATACAATAACAGCGCTTTGTCGATGCGGATGGTTCTGTCTATTTTGCGGCTTTCACGCTGCAGGAAACCCGTGATCAGCTCCACCTGCTCTTCCAGCGAACGTTGGCGCAACGCAGGGATGGCGATTGCCACCTGAATGCGGCGTAAAAACGTGCGCAGCAGGGTGGAATCCGCTTGTTCAGTGGTGGCGCAAATCAAACGAATGCGCACCGCCTGCGACTGCGCACTCGATCCCAGCGGGCGATATTCACCTTTATCCAGAATCGAAAATAGTTTTTCCTGCCCCTCATAGGAGAGTCGGTGTACTTCATCGAGCAGCAGGAAACCGCCGTTGGCCTGCTCGATCAACCCGCGCTTACTTTCACTCGCACCGGTAAATGCCCCCTGTTTGTGGCCGAATAAATGCGAAGAGAGCAGTTCAGGGTTGTGGGCGTATTCCGCACAGTTGAAATACACCAGCGGCATCTCTTGTTCCAGCGCCTGACAGGCATACTGATGCATGATCTCGGCGAAAAACGTTTTGCCCACGCCGGAGGAACCGGTCAGCAACACATGCAAACCGCCGGGATAGAGCACTGCCGCCTTGCCTTTATCCACCATCATACGCAGGCTGCGATCGTAACCGATGATCGCTTCAAAAGGAGAGCGTTCTGCCACTTCCAACGGGATCAGCTCTTCAAACGAGCGGATCTGCAACTGATCGTCGTTCATCGCCTGCCCCAGCAGGATTTCGCAGGCGGCGCGATGCAAAAACAGTACCGGACGACTTTTGATCTTGATGACTTTTTTCTCAAGACACAGTTCGTTCAGTTCCTTGCTGACTGAATTTCGTGCCAGCCCCAGATTCGTACTGATCCTGACGGCATCCAGCCCGCCCCCTGACGATTGAATCAATGCATCGCGCGTTAGCGTCAGGGTGAGTCTTTCCAGCTCATGGCAAACGAGATCTTTACGTTTCATAACTTCCTTAGTCAGCGCCTGTTCAGGGAATTTCCCCTTACCTTATCGTAAAACACGATTTCGGGCTGTGCGGAAGGCCGGATTACCGGCAGCCAGAGAGCAACAGAAACGACAAAGCCCGTTTTACCGGGAAGGCAAAACGGGCTTTTGATAACGCGAAAAACAGAACTCAGCTGGCTTGTTGAGTCTGCGCCTGGCGGTATGTCACCAGATCTTCGATGGTCAGTACCGGCATATCGTATTTTTTGGCAAACACGATAGCTTCCGGCGCATGCGCCATACTGCCATCATCGTTGGTCAGTTCACACAGTACGCCGAAAGGTTTGAGGCCAGCCAACGTCACCAAATCAATCGATGCTTCGGTGTGCCCACCACGAGTCAGCACACCGCCTGGCTGCGCGCGCAACGGGAAAATGTGCCCAGGGCGGTGCAGATCAGAAGGTTTCGCGCCATCTTTGATGGCGGTGCGGATGGTGGTAATACGATCAGCCGCCGACACGCCGGTCGTCACGCCTTCGGCCGCTTCGATAGTCACGGTGAAAGGGGTTTGGAACTGGCTGGAGTTGTTCTCCACCATCATCGGCAATTCGAGCTTTTTACGGCTGTCTTCGTTCATGGTGAGACAAACAATGCCGCTGCCGTGGCGAATCGTCAGCGCCATCTGCTCAACGGACATATTTTCGGCGGCAAAGATTAAATCGCCTTCGTTTTCACGATCTTCGTCATCCAGTACCATCACACCGCGGCCATTGCGCAATGCATCAAGTGCACGCTCAACGCGTTGAATCGGCGTACCAAATTCGGAAAGTAGGGTCTGATTCATGGTAAAAATAACCTCATTAAATGTATGTGGATTACCAGAATCAGGGCGTCTTGAGGAGTATCACTGTGGCACAGCTGTGCCGTGCGACAGTGTGAAAAAATAACGCAGCGGGCAATGTCATCTGCCCGGCTTGAACCGTTACTCTCTCCCATCCGGACTTTAACCGTCGGCCCCGGAATTACACCGGATCTGCTGACCTCTAACCTCGAAAGGTTGAGCGCTCGCGGGCTTCCACGAAAGATGAAAATGAGTTTCATCAGTACTGATGGTGGTTTACCGCCGGTGGGGACTTTCACCCCGCCCTGAGAATAAGCAGGTCAACTATAACGCCATTAAAAGATCGGAGCAATGTGTCGAATGGCCGATTAATGCCATCGGGAAGGTTTATAGAAATCACGTCTGCGATTACACTAGGCATAAGCGCCTACTGCGAAATAAGGTAACCCACATGATTGACCCGAAGAAAATTGAACAAATTGCCCGTCAGGTTCATGAATCTATGCCGAAAGGCATCCGTGAATTTGGTGAAGATGCCGAGAAGAAAATCCGTCAGGTCTTACAGGCGCAGTTCAGCCGCATGGACCTGGTCAATCGTGAAGAGTTTGATGTGCAGACTCAGGTACTTTTGCGCACCCGCGAGAAGCTGGTGGCAATGGAACAACGTCTGACTGAGCTCGAAAGCAAATTGACGGCGAGTCAAAAAACACAAGATCCCGCTTAACGCCTTCCGGTGGTTAGCGAATGCAAAAAGGCCTGTTTCTACAGGCCTTTTTTAATGGCAGCACACCCGCTATTCAGCCTGTATTACCGCTCGCGACTTCGGTAGAAACCGCCATAATGCTGCCAGCATCAGCAATGCATACAACGACTTCCAGCCTACCATCGCCAGTAACAGACAGCAGAGCAGACTCCCCAACAGCGCCATCATTCTCGAACGCCCTTTCAGCAGCCGCCAGCCGGCCAACATACACAGCAGATAGATCAGAATGAAGATGCCGTTGGCGTAGACAATCAGCGCATCCAGTGGCAGGTTCAGCCAGTAAATCAGCAGCGTAAACAGCACACAACTGCCCACGACAGCATTCAGTGCCGCAACAGGCACACGCTGGGCAGAGAGCTGCGCCAGCCGGGTTTTCGGCTTCAGCTGCGCCTGCGACCACACCAGCCTCGCAAAGCTTTGAGTATAAATATTCACGCTGGCGAAACAGGCCAGATAACCAATAATACAGGCCACCCATAATGCATGCTGACCAAACAGCGCCACTACGATGCCGGGCAACGACGCCGCCGCCTCACGGCCTTCGCCCCAGGCATGGAATTTCAGCACTGCGACGGTACAGCCCCAATACACAGCGCCAGCCACCAGCATGCCAATCAACAGTGCGCGTGGGAAATCGCGTTCAGGGTGGCGAAATTCGGTAGCCAGATGTGCAAAAGCCTCCAACCCGACAAAGCACCAGAACATCACCGCCAGCGCATCAAACATAGATGACGGTGAGATATCCTCCACTTTCGGCAGCGGGATTTGGCCGAACGTGATCCCGCCTTTCCACCAGATGGCGACCACCAGACCCACGACTAAAAAAGCGATCAACGTCTGAATATTGGCGCTTGAGCCTGCACTGCGGGTACCGAGAAACCAGATGGCGAACAACGTTCCCAACTGAACCAACAACAGATTATTGCTGCTCCAGCCAAAAGCCGCTTGCCAGAAGCCCGCAGCAATATGTAAGGCAGCTGGCAGGCCGACCGGGATGACGGAGAGAAACAGCCAGCCAGTGACCCGCGCCATATGTGGACCAAAAGCCGTGCCGACAAAATGTGCCGCGCCGCCCGCGCTCGGGAAGTGCCGGCCTAAAGCGGCAAAGCCAATGGCTATCGGAAAGACCAGCAGAATTAATATCGGCCACGCCCACAGGCTGTCGTATTGCGCCAGTTGGGCGGCCAATGCAGGCACCGCGAAAACGCCGGTCCCCAATAACGAGGTAGAAAGCAGCCCGACACCCTGTGCCAGCCCCAACTCCTGTTTTAATCCGCTCACGAATGCCTCTTCTGCTCAGGATTTGATCAATGTGGGTTTGATCGATATGGATTTGATCGATAAAAGAAAGGCCCGGCACAATGCCAGGCCTTCGCGGTTTCACGGTCAGTCACCGTCGCAGAGGATTAATCCTGCGCTTTGATCTGATTGATGAGCTTGGTGGTAGATAAACCATCTTCGAAGTTGAGCACCCGCACTTCTCCGCCGTTGGCCCAGACCTCTTCGCTACCGGCGATTTGCTCTGGCTTGTAATCTCCACCTTTGACCAGCAGATCCGGAAGGACCCCGGCGATCAGACGCTGTGGCGTATCTTCTTCAAACGCCACCACCCAATCCACCGCGCCCAGTGCGCCCAGCACAATCATGCGATTTTGCAACTGATTGACCGGACGGGTTTCGCCCTTTAGACGTTTGGTGGAGGCATCGCTGTTGACCGCTACGATCAGGCGATCGCCAAGCTTACGGGCATTCGCCAGATAGGAGACGTGGCCGGCATGCAGAATGTCGAAGATGCCGTTGGTCATCACGACTTTTTCGCCGCGCTGACGAGCCATGGCTACCGCCGCCTTCAGCTCAGTTTCGGTCATGATGCCAAAACCGATATCAGAACGCCCGCCGATAGCATTTTCCAGTTCAACAGGAGAAACCGTCGACGTACCCAGTTTACCCACGACGACACCGGCCGCGGCATTGGCGAGGAAGCAGGATTCTTCCAGAGAATTACCCGCCGCCAGGGCTGCTGCCAGTACGCCAATCACCGTGTCACCCGCACCGGTAACGTCGTACACTTCCTGCGCCTGCGTCGGCAAATGCAGTGGTTCTTTGCCCGGTTGCAGCAACGTCATACCGTGTTCGGAACGGGTGACCAGCAACGCAGAAAGGTCGAAATTCGCCACCAGCTTCATGCCGCGCTCGACCAGTTCTGCTTCGGTTTTACAATGTCCGACCACCGCTTCAAATTCTGACAGATTAGGCGTCAGCAGCGTGGCACCGCGATAGCGTTCAAAATCAGAGCCTTTAGGATCAATAAGTACCGGGACCCCGGCTTTTTTCGCCAGTTGGATCATCGGCTGAACGTCCGTCAGCGCACCTTTGGCGTAGTCTGACAACACCAGTGCACCGCTCTGCGGAAGGGCTTGTTCGATTTTTTGCAGCATTGGCGTGAGATCAACGCCTTCAAAACCTTCTTCAAAGTCGAGGCGGATCAGTTGCTGGTTGCGTGACAATACGCGCAGCTTGGTGATGGTCGGGTGAGTGGGTATCGCCACGAAATCACACTGAACCTTGACCTCATCCAGCCGCTGGCTCAGCGCACGGGCTGCATCGTCAACACCGGTCAGGCCGATCAGGCGTGATCCGGCACCGAGGGACGCGATATTCATCGCCACGTTGGCCGCACCACCAGGGCGCTCCTCGATGGTGTTGACCTTCACCACCGGCACCGGCGCTTCCGGCGAAATACGGTTGGTCGGGCCATACCAGTAGCGGTCTAACATTACGTCACCCACTACCAGCACACCGGCACGGTGAAACTCAGGCAGAGTCACTTTCATCCCATACTCCAAAACAGGTAAACCTGACATAAAAATAGTGCGGGGATAATATCACAAGCCATTATCCTCCCCGAAAAAACCGTCAAAACGGAGATTTATCCTGTCAGCCGAGCCAGGAATTCCAGCTGGCGGTGATCAAATCACGTTCCGTCATAAACGCGCCAGCGTCCACTTTGCCGCTGTGTTCCTGCAATGCCAGATGGTGTATTTCATCGCGCAGGGTGACATATGCATGTTTCAGCCGCTGCGCTTCCTCTTCCGGCATGATGTCGTACTGCGCCATCAGTTCGAAAATACGCACATTGTCCGACCAACGCGTCAGGCCAGGCTCATCGTGCGCAAACCGCAGAACCAGATATTGTGCAATGAATTCAATGTCGGTGATGCCACCCGGATCGGCTTTGAGATCAAAAACATCACGTTTTTTACTGCCCAGATGGGCATACATTTTCTCGCGCATTTCGCGCACTTCTTTGCGCAATGCATCAGCATCACGCTGGCGGCATAAAATCTCGCGGCGGGTAGTGTTGAACTGCCGGGTCAGCTGCGGATCGCCGTAAACTACGCGGGCACGCACCAGCGCCTGATGCTCCCAGGTCCAGGCTTCATGTTGCTGATAATCTGCAAAGGCTTCGATGGTGCTGACCAGCATTCCGGCCGCGCCGGAAGGACGTAAACGGGCATCCACTTCGTACAGGATCCCCGACGAGGTACGCGTGCTGAACAGATGCATGATCCGCTGGGCGAGCCGCAAATAGAACTGGCGACCATCAATGCTGCGCTCGCCGTCGGTCATCACTTCCGTCCCGCAATCGAGCAGGAAGACCAGGTCCAAATCCGAGCTGTAGCCCAGCTCCCAGCCGCCCAGTTTGCCGTAACCGACCACGGCAAAACCGCGCCCTTCACGATGTTGCAGATGAGTGGGCTGACCATAGCGGGTGACCATTTGCTCCCATGCCTGCTGGATAACCGCGTCAAGGATCGCTTCGGCCAGATACGTCAGATGGTCGCTGACCTTCATTACCGGCAGTGCGCCTGAAATGTCACCGGCGGCAATACGCAGGTGCTGGGCCTGTTTAAACTGGCGCAGCGCTTCCAGCTGTTGCTCTTCATCATCGGCCGGAACCCGCAGTAAAAACTGACGAAGTTCATCACGGTACGCGTCAGGCGCCGTGGGCTGATAAAGGGTGCGGGAGTCGAGCAATTCGTCGAGCAGCAGCGGGTGGCGCGCCAGTTGGTTTGCCACCATCGGTGAGGCGGCACACAAGCGGACCAGCTGTTTCAGTGCGCCCGGATACTCCACCAGCAGTTCGATATAAGTGGTGCGGGTCACAATGTTGAGCAGCAACAACGTCAGGCGTTGCAGGGTGATATCAGCATTTTTATACGCACAGACCTGCGCCAACAGGCCAGGCATTAGCAGGTCGAGCTGATCGCGGCCACGCGGCCCAATGGTACGTTTATCCACATCGCGGCGGAACTCCGCAATCAGGCGCAATAAGCGGCTCTGCGCTTCGGGAGCCATCTGTGGCACTAAACCGGCGATGTCAGCATCATCCAGCGCGTCACTCCACAGACTGCTGAACTGCGCATGCTGGGGATCTTCATCTGCGTCCGGCGTGTCGTCGCCTATCAGATCGTCAAACACGGCGCGCACCGCATGCATGTGGGCATTCAGTCCATCCAGCAAGGTCGGCCAGTTGGTGAACTGCATCCCCCACGCCAGCCGCGCCTGGTTAAGTTCATCCGACGGCAGGGTCTGCGTCTGTTCGTCGGCAATGGCTTGAAGCAGATTCTCCAGACGACGCAGAAACAGATAGCTGTCTCGCAGTTGCTGTACTTGTACCGACGGCAGTAATCCCAGTTCATCCACGGCTTGCAGGGTGGGTAACAAAGAACGCTGCTGCAACGACGGTTCACGACCGCCACGGATCAGCTGAAATACCTGCGCGATGAATTCAATTTCGCGGATGCCGCCAGCCCCGAGTTTAATGTTGTCTTTCAGGCCACGACGGCGAACTTCGCGGGCAATCATCCCTTTCATATTACGCAGCGATTGGATAACGCTGAAGTCGATATAGCGACGAAAGACAAACGGCATCAGTAATTTACGTAACTCCTGGCTGCTGCTGTCTTCAGCACCGCCCATCAGCCGGGCCTTGACCATGGCGTAACGCTCCCAGTCGCGCCCCTGCTCCTGATAATAATCTTCCAGCGCTGGGAAGCTCATCACCAGCGGGCCGCTGTCGCCGAACGGCCGCAGGCGCATGTCCACGCGATAGACAAAGCCGTCGATGGTGGGTTGGTCCAACGCTTTGATCAACCGCTGGCCAAGACGGGTAAAGAACTGGGCATTATCCAGCTGGCGGCGGCCGCCCTGCGTCTGGCCGTTTTCAGGGTAAGCAAAAATCAGGTCGATATCGGACGAGAAATTGAGCTCTCCGCCACCCAATTTCCCCATGCCAAGAATCAGCAGCTTTTGCGGCACACCCTCGGCATTGACAGGCGTACCGAACTCACGGCAGCAGGCGTTATATAACCATTCACGTGCGCTGACGATCAGGGTTTCAGCCAGTTCGCTGAGTTGATGTAAGGTCTCCTCGCACTCGCTGGTCATTAACGCCTGCGACCAGGCAATTCGCGTCAGAATCCGTTTGCGAAACAGGCGCAGTGCTTTCATCAGCCCGGCCTCATCGGTGACCTCCGCCAGCGCTTCGCTCAGCCAGTTTCCATAGTGCTGCCACTCCTGCGCCTGCGGTGGATGCTGCACGATCTCATGCCACCACTGCGGGAAAGCCAATAGATTTTCACTGATAAAATCACTGGCAGTCACCACGGCCAGAGTTTTTTCATCAATGTTTGGCAGCTCTTGCGGATGTTCCTGACAGCGTAAAATAAAACTGTCGGCCTGACTTTGCAGCGTTGGGGAGAGTGGCAACATGAGATCGGGTTCCTTTCGCAAAAAAGCCTGAGTCAGACTCAGGCTACTTGTTCAATTAAACTTCAACCATAAACCAAAAACAGCGGAGCTGTCTTATTTGGCGATTTTGCCATTGAGCCAGAACGCGTCCATCATGACCGCGTGCTGACGGGCTGAATCTTCCCAAGCGTGTTGCTGCTGAACGATAGCCTGTTGCAGCTCAAGCCAGCCATTGATGTACGGCGTGCTGACTTCTTCTGGGTAAGCGCCTGCTAACATATGGAAGGAGATAATATGACGTTTCAGACGAGCCAGCTGGTCACGGAAACCGTCTTCATCCAACGACTGGCCGAACACTTCCTTCAATTCAGCGGCGGTACGGCCCAGCATGATGTCAGCAAAACGCTTGAACGAACCGTCAAGTTTCTTCTGTGCTTTATCATCAACGAAAGGTTTCCACGCCTGTGTTGCCAACCATGATGTGAGCGCCAACTTACATTGCAGATAAGGTGTGCTATAACAAACGGCTTCAGCATCAGCGCCTTTCTTCTCCAGCAACGGCACTAAATCCGTCAGTAACGCGCGCAGTTCAGTCGACGCTTTACGTGGGATCAACCCGCCGAAAATCACCAGGATCTGGCGTACGGTTTCAACGGCCTGCAGAACGGTCAGACGAACGGTTTTATCGCCGCGCACCCAGAGCTCTTCATGGTATTGCCAGTGGTCCATCGCCAATGCCAGCGTGTCAGTCATCGCCTGCTCAACCGTCGCCTTTGGTGCAGCTTTAAAGACCGGCAACGGGCGCGGTTCGCGGGCTGGATTGCCTTTTGCCAGATGATATCCGCGTGCAGCTTTACTCAGGCCGCCCTGGCGTAATCCGCCGTTCTGCCCGATCAGTGCGGCCAGCGCCAGTAAATCGGCGGTGTTACCTTTTTTCAGCTCCAGCTCAATCTCATATAGCGGCTCAGAAAGCTCACCGGCTACCACTTCCCCCTGATCAAGACCAAGTTCGATCTCGCTTTGCTGGTAAGTGATCACCCACTTCTCACGCGTGAAGGTGGTGCTGAACAGCGGCAGTAAGGCTTTTTGCAGCGTGGCCACTTTGCAGCCGTCCGGCCAGATATCTTTCGGAAACGCGCTGAGTTTTAAGGTTGGCTTTTTCAGCTCAACGTTATATTCAGGGCGCTGATGCAGCCCCCCCACCACGCTGCCAGCGGTTTTGATGGTCATTTCATACTGGTCGTCGAAACCACGAATACGCAGGCCCATATCATGGCTGCGCATCCAGTTATCGGCAGTTTCGTAATAGATGTTGCTCAGCTTTTGCGGTGCAGAATGCACGCTATCAAACTTTGCCAGTTGATCCGGCAATTCGGTAATAGCAGCGGCGGTCGCGATAAATTTTAATTCTATTTCTACGGTCATAGTGGTTTCACACCGGTTCTGGATGTCAAAAGGCTGTTATATAGCCGACAAAAGGAGTTATCGATAGACCGAATTCTAACACAGGGTCCGGGCGCAAGCCGCATATCAAGGGATAGTAAGATAGTTCCCATTCCTGTTTATGCATTGCGTCGTCAAACTGTTGCCCTTAGTATCAACCGCTCATAACGTCGGTTCACACATCGCGTTCCATAAATTCACTAAGAAACGATGAAAAAATGCAGAAATTACGCCTAATTGGTCTCGCTTTGCTTACCTTAAGCATCACTTGGGGCGCTCACGCTGATGAAAAGCGCTACATTTCCGACGATCTGATCACCTATATCCACAGCGGTCCGGGTAATCAATATCGTATCGTAGGCACGCTGAACGCCGGTGAGCAGGTCACCCTGCGAAGCGTTAACGACAGCACCAAATATGGTGAAATCGTTGACTCAAAAGGCAAAACAGCCTGGATCCCGCTTGACCAGTTGAGCAATATTCCCAGTCTCCGTACCCGCGTTCCTGATCTGGAGCAGCAGGTCAAAACGCTGACGGATAAGTTAACTAATATCGACTCCAGCTGGAACCAGCGCACTGCCGAAATGCAGCAAAAAGTAGCCTCCAGCGACGGTATTATTAATGGTCTGAAGAAAGAAAATCAGGATCTGAAAAATCAGCTGATCGTCGCGCAGAAGAAAGTCAGCGCAGTTAATGTTCAGTTGGACGACAAGCAACGCACCATTATTTTACAATGGTTTATGTACGGTGGTGGCGTCGCGGGTGTCGGTCTCCTGCTTGGACTTATCCTGCCGCACCTGGTCCCGCGTCGTAAGAAGAACGATCGCTGGATGAGCTAAGCCTTAACGCTATTGCTTCAGGTACTACGCATTTTAAAAGGCACTCCGGTGCCTTTTTGCGTTTCTGTTAGCCGAAGATTGCGTCCCCGCATTTTGCTATGATGAACGGATTGGCGGCCTTTTCGCGCCCCTTTCAGGCAATATTGCTTTGATTTTCTTCTTATCCAGGAGCCATACCATGAAGATCTACCTGGTCGGCGGCGCAGTCCGAGACAGTTTGTTAAATCTGCCGGTGACCGAACATGACTGGGTCGTCGTGGGCGCAACCCCTGAATATATGTTGGCGCAGGGATATCAGCAGGTCGGCAAAGATTTTCCGGTCTTTCTGCACCCGGTCAGCCGCGATGAATACGCGCTGGCGCGAACCGAGCGTAAATCCGGGGCCGGTTACAACGGTTTTACCTGCTATGCCGCACCGGACGTCACCCTCGAACAAGATTTGATGCGCCGTGACTTGACCATTAACGCCATTGCTAAAAGTGCTGAGGGCGAACTGTTCGACCCTTACCACGGGCAGCGGGATATCAAACAGCGCGTTCTGCGCCACGTCTCAGATGCATTTGGTGAGGACCCGCTGCGTGTCTTACGCGTCGCCCGCTTCGCTGCACGCTTTGCGCATCTCGGCTTTCACGTCGCCGGGGAAACGCAGCAACTGATGCAGCAAATGGCCGACAGCGGTGAGCTCGAAGCACTAACGCCGGAACGTGTGTGGAAAGAAACGGAAAAAGCCTTACAGACGCAGGATCCTCAGGTTTATTTCCAGGTTTTGCGAGACTGCGGCGCGCTGAAGGTGCTGTTCCCAGAACTTGATGCCCTGTTTGGCGTTCCCGCACCGGAGAAATGGCATCCGGAAATCGACACCGGCATCCATACATTGATGACGCTGAAAATGGCGGCGGAACTGACGCCTGACGTCGATGTACGCTTCTCGGCCCTGTGTCATGATCTCGGCAAAGGGCTGACCAAACCTGAATACTGGCCGCATCATCACGGCCACGGTCCGGCAGGCGTTAAGCTGGTTGAAAATGTGTGCCAGCGCTTAAAAGTGCCAACCCATATCCGCGAACTGGCGAAACTGGTGGCCGAGTTCCATGACTTGATTCACACAGTAAATAAGCTGCGTCCGGAAACTATTCTGAAACTGTTCGACACCATCGACGTCTGGCGTAAACCGCAACGTCTGGAGCAGATGATTCTGACCAGCGAAGCCGATGCCCGTGGCCGCACCGGTTTTGAGCAAAACCCTTATCCGCAAGGTGATTACCTGCGTGAAGCCTATGCCGCGGCGCAAACAATCTCTGTCAAAGAAGTGGTGGAGTCAGGTTTACAAGGCACGGCAATCCGCGATGAGCTGAAAAAGCGCCGGATACAGGCGATTAGCGAATGGAAGAAAACCCAAGAATTTGAACAGTAAGTCGGACAGACAGAATATACCCGTGTATCCCCTAAATCATTCGAGTTGTATCAAGACGGCAACAGAATGAATCCCCGGGAGCTTACTGAAGTAAGTGACCGGGGTGACTGAAGGCAGCCAACGCAGAGACAGCTCGAAGGATGGCGGGGATTAGGCGATAAATACGATGTATACGGCAATCGCCACAATAAAGCGGTAAATGGCAAAAGGAATAAACGAAATACGTTTAATCACACTCAGAAACGCTTTGATAGCAAAGAGCGCCACGATAAACGCCGTCACAAAACCGGCGGCGAACATCGGCAAATCGGCCAGAGAAAGGAAACTGTAGCTCTTATAGAGATCCAGCACAGTCGCCCCCAGCATCATCGGCACCGCCAGCAGGAAAGAGAACTCCGACGCAGCAAAACGGCTGACACCCAGCAACATTCCTCCACCGATTGTCGCCCCTGAGCGGGAGAAACCGGGCCACAACGCCAGACACTGGCACACGCCGATCATGAATGCCTGGAAGTAAGTCATATCATCTACGCCTTCGGCGCGGGGCTTTTTCGGTTTCAGCCATTCGGCGGCGATAAGCCAGATACCACCGACGATCAGCGCGTACATGACATTTTTAGGCTCAAACAGCATTTTGATTTGGGAATGGAAAAGCAGTCCCAGTACAGTGGCGGGCAGCATCCCGAGCAAAATATGGATAAGGTTCAGGCGGCGAGTTCCGGTGCCTTCATGCACCGGCGGCTTACCAAAATGCAGTCCAATCATGCCAAACAATCTGCGCCAGAACATCACCACCACAGCCAGGATAGAGCCCAACTGGATAATGACTTCAAAAGACTTCGCGGTATCGCCGGTGAAGCCCAGCAAATTACCGACGATGATCATGTGTCCGGTGGATGACACCGGTAAAAATTCGGTCAACCCTTCGACCACACCCAAAATGACGGCAACCAGTAAAGAATGGCTTTCAACTACCATTTAAATGCCTCAATGCATAAGAAGTGAAAACTGTCCGCGTTGCCCGACAGCAGGAACAAATTCAGACAATAAAAAAGCGGCATCCCGCAGGTGCCGCTAAAACGGCATCGCTCATGATGAGCATGCTGTTATAACGTTTTTTTATGACAAACATTCGTACAATCAGTTTCTGAAATTTACATTTAAATCCGCATTTTTCAGAAACCGTAATCAGCCGCGCACGCCACGCTCAATGATCACGCCGACGTTAGATGCCTGCGCAACGGCACCCGGCTTACTCAGCTTGATGCGTATCCACGGGGAGTTAAACCGCGCCAGCAACAGGGTCGCCACTTCTTCGGCCACGCGCTCAACCAGCGCAAAATTCTGCGATGACACGTGCTGGATAACCGCGTCACTGACATCAGCATAGCTCAAACAGTCGTTCACATCGTCACTGGCAGCCGCCTGCCGGTTATCCCACGCCATTTCGATATCGAACACCAGCTTCTGCTGAATGGTCTGTTCCCACTCATAAGCGCCAATGGTAGTGATTACATTTAGTTGCTCAATAAATACGATATCCATCACGCGTTTCTCTGTTTTTGGGTCTGCCGGATACCACTTCCGGCGGAAAATGCGTATTATCCATAGATGTTGCGATTAAAACGACCCTTATTAGACGGAACTACATTATGAGTGCTACCGCGCTTGGCATGATTATTTTCGCCTACCTTTGCGGCTCGATTTCCAGTGCAATTCTGGTCTGCCGGGTAGCCGGATTACCCGATCCCCGAACGCAAGGCTCCGGCAACCCCGGTGCAACCAACGTTCTGCGGATTGGCGGTCGTACTGCGGCCGCAACGGTACTGATTTTCGATGTACTTAAGGGCATGTTGCCTGTATGGCTGGCCTACATCCTGAACGTTCCGCCGATTTATCTTGGTCTGACCGCGATTGCGGCCTGCCTTGGGCACATCTACCCGGTATTTTTCCGCTTTAAAGGCGGGAAAGGGGTGGCTACGGCGTTTGGTGCCATCGCACCTATCGGTTGGGACCTGACCGGTCTGATGACCGGGACATGGCTGCTGACGGTGTTGCTGAGCGGCTATTCGTCGTTGGGAGCGATTGTCAGTGCACTGATTGCCCCCTTTTATGTCTGGTGGTTCAGACCTCAGTTTACTTTCCCAGTGGCCATGCTTTCATGCCTAATTTTACTGCGTCATCACGACAACATTCAGCGTTTGTGGCGTCGGCAGGAAACGAAAATCTGGGATAAGTGGAAAGAGAAACGTGCCGCGAAAAAAGCAGCGTTAGCTGCCGAAAAGCGAAATGAAAGCGAAAAATAACGTCGGATCATAGACATAAAAAAACGACCTCATTGCAGGTCGTTTTTTTTTATTCAGCCACTGTTCGGCAATATTGCCCCCTTCAGACTGGCGGAAGCTCAGACAAAGGCCATCGCGGGCGCACCGAAATACTTAAATCCGTATTCTGGCTGCTGCCTAACCGCACCATTCCCGCATAGGCAATCATCGCGCCATTATCGGTACAAAACTCAGGACGGGCATAAAACACGGCGCCGCCGCGTTTTTGCATCATCTCGGCAAGTTTTGCCCGCAGGGTGCGGTTCGCGCTGACGCCACCGGCCATCACCAGACGCTTAAAGCCGGTGTGATCCAGCGCACGTTTACACTTGATCGCCAGCGTATCCACGACGGCATCTTCAAATGCACGGGCGATATCCGCATGAGTTTGCGGATCGCTGTCATTGGCGCGAACGGTATTAGCCGCGAAGGTTTTCAGGCCAGAGAAACTGAAGTCCAAACCCGGACGATCGGTCATCGGCCGCGGGAACGTAAAGCGCCCCGCCGTTCCCTGCTGCGCCATTTTCGACAGCATCGGGCCACCGGGGTAGTCCAGACCCAACAATTTTGCGGTCTTGTCGAAGGCTTCGCCTGCAGCGTCATCCACCGATTCACCCAGCAGTTCATACTGGCCGATCCCGGTCACACTGATTAACTGCGTGTGGCCGCCAGAGACCAGCAGCGCAACGAAAGGAAAATCAGGGGGGCTATCTTCCAGCATCGGGGCCAACAGGTGACCTTCCATGTGATGCACCGGCACGGCTGGCACACCCCAGGCAAACGCCAGTGAACGGCCAATGGTCGCGCCGACCAGCAGCGCGCCGACTAAACCTGGGCCAGCAGTATAGGCCACACCGTTGATGTCCTGAGCGGTCAGACCGGCCTCTTTCAACGCCGCCTGGATCAGAGGAATGGTTTTGCGCACGTGGTCGCGTGATGCCAGTTCAGGCACGACGCCGCCGTAATCTGCATGCAGTTTTACCTGACTATACAGTTGGTTGGCTAACAAACCGGCTTCGCTGTCATAGACTGCAATTCCGGTTTCATCGCAGGACGTTTCTATACCCAGTACTCGCATCACCTTTCCCATCTTGTTTTCACGCTAACTTGCGGCGCGCAGTTTACCATACAACGCCCGCACGACGCTGCTTCTGCTAAGTAAATCCTGCGTCTTCGCCAATTAATGTCGAGCAATTTAAGTTGATTGGTATATAATCGCCGGCCGACGCAAAAGCGAGCGCACTTTTGGAATAGATGGGTTGGAAGGCGCAGCTTCAATTTGCCGTTATGCTTTACAACGCAGAGCAAGTTGGAGTAAAATTCCGCACCATTTTGAAATGTGCTGGTACAAACCAGCAAACAAACCGATTTTATCGAGGTGAGAGGCACATGCCTGTAATTAAAGTACGTGAAAACGAGCCGTTCGACGTAGCTCTGCGTCGCTTCAAACGTTCCTGCGAAAAAGCGGGTGTTCTGGCAGAAGTTCGTCGTCGTGAATTCTATGAAAAACCGACTACCGAACGTAAACGCGCCAAAGCATCTGCAGTAAAACGCCACGCCAAGAAACTGGCTCGCGAAAACGCACGCCGCACTCGTCTGTATTAATCTCCGGGGGCAACCCCACAGTGTGTTTTTGCTCACGCAAAAACACACAAATCGATGAGTAGTTGCATACGCATGCCGTGCTTTCCGAAAGGAATGCGCGGCTTGTTCTCGTTTATAGGCTAGTGAGTAAGGGGCTTATGGCTGGGAGAATTCCGCGCGTATTTATCAATGACTTGCTGGCTCGAGTCGACATCGTGGATCTTATCGATGCTCGTGTAAAGCTGAAGAAACAAGGCAAGAATTATCACGCGTGTTGCCCTTTCCACCATGAGAAAACACCCTCATTTACCGTAAACAGCGATAAGCAATTTTATCACTGTTTCGGCTGTGGAGCGCACGGCAATGCCGTCGACTTCCTGATGAACTACGACAGACTCGAATTTGTCGAAAGTATCGAGGAATTGGCGACAATGCAGGGTTTGGAAGTGCCGTACGAAGCAGGCACGGGTCCAAGTCAGATGGAGCGCCATCAGCGTCAAAGCCTCTACCAGTTGATGGAGCCGCTTGCCGCCTTCTATCAACAATCACTTAAACAACCCGCCGGTGCACCTGCCAGAGAATATCTTTCTCAGCGTGGCTTAAGTGAAGATGTCATCACCCATTTTGCCATCGGTTTCGCCCCTCCGGGCTGGGACAACGCACTCAAGCGTTTTGGCAAAAATGCGGATGACAAAGCCTCATTAATTGACGCCGGTATGTTGGTCACCAATGACAACGGACGCAGCTATGATCGTTTCCGCGAGCGGGTTATGTTCCCGATCCGCGACAAACGTGGCCGCGTAATTGCCTTTGGTGGCAGGGTTTTAGGTGATGGCACGCCGAAATACCTGAACTCGCCGGAAACGGAGATTTTCCATAAAGGCCGCCAGCTATATGGTCTTTATGAAGCTCAACTGAAACATCCGACACCTTTGCGGTTATTAGTTGTCGAAGGGTATATGGACGTAGTCGCACTGGCGCAATTTGGCATCGATTATGCCGTTGCCTCACTGGGCACCTCGACCACTGCCGACCACATTCAGTTGATGTTCCGCGCCACCGATAACGTGGTGTGTTGCTATGACGGCGACAGAGCCGGTCGCGAAGCGGCCTGGCGCGCACTGGAAACGGCCCTGCCGTATCTGAACGATGGCCGTCAGTTACGATTTATGTTTTTACCCGATGGCGAAGATCCTGACACGCTGGTACGCAAAGAAGGTAAAGCAGCGTTCGAACAACGGATGGAGCAGGCGCTGCCGCTTTCAACCTTCCTGTTCGATTCACTGATGCCACAGGTCGATTTAAGCAGTCCCGACGGGCGCACAAAATTGAGCATGCTGGCACTGCCTTTAATTCGCCAGGTGCCGGGAGAGACGCTGCGGATGTACCTGCGGCAGCAGTTGGGCAATAAGCTGGGCATTCTTGATGACAATCAGCTTGAAAAGCTGATGCCAAAGCAAGCTGACAGTGGGAATACCTATCAGGCGCCCCAGCTAAAACGCACAACCATGCGTATACTTATAGGGTTACTGGTACAAAATCCACAACTGGCTACACTTATACCCTCGCTCCAGGGATTGGAACAAGCGAAACAGCCTGGACTGGATCTCTTTACTGAGTTGGTAACCACTTGCTTAGCTCAGCCAGGGCTAACCACGGGCCAGTTGCTTGAGTTGTACCGCGACAATAAGTTCTACCAACAGCTTGAAACTCTTGCGACATGGAACCATATGATCGTTGAGGATATGGTCGAAGAAGAGTTTCGTGCCACGCTTGCCAGCCTGTATGACTCGATTCTGGAGCAACGGCTCGAAATATTAATCGCTAAAGCCCGAACGCATGGACTCAGCCCGGAAGAACGTACCGAGGTCAGTTCGTTGAATCAGGTTTTAGCGAAAAAAAATTAAGCCTGAACGTGTAGGCAAGAAGATAAACGGCTTAAGTGCCGATAAAAAGTGGGATGCTGTCCCGCACTATGCCGCCCTTGTGGGCCGCGGCAACAAGTAAACGCCCCAACTACCCTAACGGG
Source organism: Enterobacterales bacterium (assembly GCA_003864575.1). Classification (GTDB taxonomy): domain Bacteria; phylum Pseudomonadota; class Gammaproteobacteria; order Enterobacterales; family Enterobacteriaceae; genus Ewingella. The sequence goes on along the minus strand of BHES01000008.1, from coordinate 2,271 downwards.
TAAACGTTATTGTTGGCGGTTTCGCTGACCAACACCAACCCAAATACTCTGAAGTGTGGATACCGTCTTATGGAGCAAAACCCGCAGTCACAGCTTAAGCTACTTGTCACCCGTGGTAAGGAGCAAGGCTATCTGACCTTTGCTGAGGTCAATGACCATCTGCCGGAAGATATCGTCGACTCCGACCAGATCGAAGACATCATCCAGATGATTAATGACATGGGCATTCAGGTTCTTGAAGAAGCTCCTGACGCCGATGACTTAATGCTGGCCGAAAACCGCCCGGATACCGACGAAGATGCAGCAGAAGCTGCCGCGCAGGTACTGTCCAGCGTTGAATCTGAAATCGGACGCACCACTGACCCGGTTCGCATGTACATGCGTGAAATGGGTACCGTTGAACTTCTGACCCGTGAAGGCGAAATCGACATCGCCAAACGTATCGAAGATGGTATCAACCAGGTTCAGTGTTCCGTTGCCGAATACCCTGAAGCAATTACTTATCTGCTCGAGCAGTACGATCGTGTCGAAGCGGGCGAAGCACGTCTTTCTGATCTGATCACTGGTTTTGTTGATCCGAATGCAGAAGAAGAAATCGCGCCAACGGCTACTCACGTGGGTTCTGAACTGACCACCGAAGAGCAGAACGACAACGACGATGACGAAGATGAAGACGACGATGCTGAAGACGACAACAGCATCGACCCGGAACTGGCGCGCCAGAAGTTCACGGATTTGCGTGAACAGCATGAAGCGACTCGTGCCGTCATCAAGAAAAATGGCCGCAGCCACAAGAGCGCCGCAGAAGAAATTCTGAAGCTGTCTGACGTCTTCAAGCAGTTCCGTTTAGTGCCAAAACAGTTCGACTTCCTGGTTAACAGCATGCGTTCCATGATGGACCGCGTCCGTACTCAGGAACGTTTGATCATGAAGCTGTGCGTTGAACAGTGCAAAATGCCGAAGAAAAACTTCGTCACTCTGTTCTCCAGTAACGAAACCAGCCAAACCTGGTTTGATGCAGCTCTGGCAATGGGTAAACCATGGTCCGAGAAGCTGAAAGACGTCACTGACGACGTACAACGCGGCCTGATGAAACTGCGTCAGATTGAAGAAGAGACCGGCCTGACCATCGAGCAGGTCAAAGACATTAACCGTCGCATGTCGATTGGTGAAGCCAAGGCACGTCGCGCCAAGAAAGAGATGGTTGAAGCAAACTTACGTCTGGTTATTTCTATCGCGAAGAAATACACCAACCGTGGTTTGCAGTTCCTCGACCTGATCCAGGAAGGTAACATCGGCCTGATGAAAGCCGTTGATAAGTTTGAATATCGCCGTGGTTATAAGTTCTCAACTTATGCGACCTGGTGGATCCGTCAGGCTATCACCCGCTCCATCGCCGACCAGGCGCGTACCATCCGTATTCCGGTGCATATGATTGAGACTATCAACAAACTCAACCGTATTTCTCGCCAGATGCTGCAAGAGATGGGCCGCGAGCCGACGCCGGAAGAGTTGGCTGAACGTATGCTGATGCCGGAAGACAAAATCCGCAAAGTGCTGAAAATTGCCAAAGAACCTATCTCCATGGAAACGCCAATTGGCGATGATGAAGATTCGCATCTGGGTGATTTCATCGAGGATACTACCCTCGAACTGCCACTGGATTCTGCCACTTCAGAAAGCCTTCGTTCTGCAACGCACGACGTTCTGGCCGGTCTGACTGCACGTGAAGCGAAAGTACTACGTATGCGTTTCGGTATCGACATGAATACCGACCACACGCTGGAAGAAGTGGGCAAACAGTTCGACGTTACCCGCGAACGTATCCGTCAGATCGAAGCGAAGGCCCTGCGCAAACTGCGCCACCCAAGCCGCTCTGAAGTACTGCGCAGCTTCCTTGACGACTAGTCGTTAACGAGTGTGACGTAAAAATGAATAACCCCGGTAGCGATACCGGGGTTATTTTTTTATTAACACTTTACTGACTCCTTAACTTCCAACTCTTCCTAATGACTGCCTCTCACTATCTTTCCAAATCGACGGCAACCCATTTTGAATCACTCGGTAATGGAATGAGACCATGGCTGACACCGGTAATACCGTATATACACAGTTAACTTGAAGATGCATTTTTCAGCATCTGGAAGTTGTCATTAATTCGGCGTGGCAACGCACCAGAAAGTCCCGGTAATATTTCACTAAAAAATCGTCTTATCTCCTCCCGGAACTGCTTTGCTGAAGCGAAGTAACGGTTGTTTCTTACCTCCTCAT
>BHES01000007.1 GCA_003864575.1 Enterobacterales bacterium | reverse complement strand
TATCCCGGTTGTTCTTATGCAGCATTTTCAGGGCTATCCGTTGTTCCGAAGTCAGATGTATTTTCATGACGAGTAGCATGGTCCTCATGGTTCACAATATCAAGCATCTTCATTAATTATGGGTATACATCCCTCAGCATACGGGCGTTGTACCACTAAGTGACTATTTTATATTTTATTTATTTTATTTATTTTATGAACCTTTTCCTGACTCAGAACCCTCTTTGGCGGATTAAGGCTTTCTTAAGCTTGCACGTTTAAGATCGTTACCATCCTGATTATTTCAGCCTATTTCTCATTTGGCCTTCCGCTTTTGCTGTTAATCCATTCAGCTGGTTGCCTTTTTTGTTGGAGTTTTTCTTGCGCAAATTCATTCCTAAAGTCAGTTATCTGTCGCTGACTTTATTGTTAAGCCTTTATTTTACCTTTGTGGTTAACTTCCCGATTTTGTTGCATTTTTATAAGATACTCCACGCGCTTCCCGCCTTCAGTATGGGCTTTGCCTGCACGATCCCCCTGGTGCTGTTTGCCGCGCTGAATTTTGTCTTCACACCCTTCAGCTTCCGCCCGTTACTTAAGCCTTTCTTCATCGTGATTCTGCCGATCAGTGCGCTCGCCAGTTACGCCATGTTCAAATACCAGATCATTTTTGATCGCGGGATGATTGAAAATATCGTCGAGACGCAACAAAGCGAGGCCTCGTCATACCTGAATGTCTCAGTGGTTGTCTGGTTCCTGCTGACCGGTATGCTGCCAGCGGTGATACTGTTCTTCACACAGGTAAAGTATGAGAAATCCGCACTGCGCCGTCTGGGCGTTCGTCTGCTATCCATGCTGCTCTCCCTGCTGGTATTGGCCGCCGTTGCCGGGGTTTACTACAAAGATTACGCGTCAGTGGGCCGTAACAACCGTACCCTGAATCTTGAAATTACCCCGACCAACTACCTCTACAGCGCCTTCCAGTACTACAACCATCGTTACTTTACCCATACAGGGCCTTTCCAGAAGATTGGCGATGACGCGAAGCTGGTACAGAAGACGGGGCAAAAACCGACGCTGCTCTTCCTGGTGATTGGCGAAACGGCACGGGCCCAGAACCAGTCGTCAAACGGCTATAGCAAACCGACCAACGAATTCACCCAAAAAGTGCCAGACCTGGTCTATTTCAACCACACTACCTCGTGCGGCACGGCGACGGCGGTCTCGGTTCCTTGCATGTTCTCGAATATGAAGCGGGTCGATTTTGACAACAACCGCGCCCGTAATAGTGAAGGTGTACTGGATATCGTGCAGAAGGCGGGGGTTTCCGTTTTCTGGAAAGACAATGATGAAGGCTGTAAAGGCGTCTGCGATCGCGTGCCCAATGTCATCATCAGCACGGCCAAAGACGGCAACAATTGTGATGGCGATACCTGCTACGACATGGCGCTGCTCAACAATATTGACGACGACATTAAAAATGACGGCAAAAACACCCTGATTGGCCTGCACCTGATTGGCAGCCATGGCCCAACCTATTTCAAACGTTATCCGCCTGAGTTCCGCACTTTTATGCCGGACTGTCCGCGTAGCGATATCGAAAACTGCTCGCGTGAACAGTTAATCAACACCTATGACAACACGCTGCACTATACAGATTACGTGGTATCGCAGATCATCGAAAAGGCCAAGCAGTATCAGGATAAATACAATGTCGCGGTGATCTACCTCTCCGATCACGGCGAATCACTGGGTGAAAACGGTCTTTACCTGCACGGTACGCCTTATGGTATTGCCCCGGCCGAACAGACTCACGTTCCCATGTTGTTCTGGCTTTCGCCCGGTTATGTCAGCGCCAACGGCATCAATCTGCAATGTCTGAAAGAAAAAGGTGCCAGTGCTTCTGTTTCTCAGGACAACTTATTCCACACGGTGCTAGATGCAATGAACGTGAAAACGTCTGAACTGGACCCGCAGTTAAACATTTTGCGTAATTGCAAAACGGGCAGCTAGCCGCACCAGAAAAAACTCATGACGGCATGGCGGCAATTTCCTGCCTGACAATGTGCGCCAGCGCATTCACCGTGCGGTCATGAGCATCAAGATCTGCGCCAAACGTAAGATACAGCGGCGTTTGGCGTACCGTTCCTGCCGCCAGAGGCAAACGACATAGCGCCCCGCTCTCCAGCGCACTCTTCACTCTCTCCAGTGGCATCCAGCCATACCCCACCCCAACGCATATCGCATCCAGCGCCGCCTCAACGGTGGTAAACGTCCAACTGGCCGCCGGGTCCAGCCGCCGTTTTTCCTGACGCTGCGCGTCGCGGTCGGCAATAGTAATCAGCGGATAGCGCGCTAGGTCAGTAGCCGACAGCGGCGCATGCAGTTGCAGTAAGGCATGTTCGCAGCTTGCCACCGGTATAAAATCCACATCCAGTAACCAGCGGCCACTCTGGGCATCTTCCGGGGCCAGTGTCGTGATGTACAAATCCGCTGCCCTTTCTGAAAGCTGACGGGCACTTTCGGTCCTCAAAATCTCAGTCAGATGCACCTGGGTTTGCGCAAACTGCTGCTGAAAAATCTTCAGGGCTGAAAACAGCTGACGCTTCGGAAAAACACTGTCGACCACTAGGCTCAGTTGGGTACGTACTCCGCCTTTCAGCCCTGCGGCTCTCTGTTCAAGCTGGGTGAAAGCGGCGATAAGCGGCTGGGCCTGCGCCAGCAGCGCCTGTCCCTGTTCGGTCAGCACCGCGCGGCGACCGACGATCTCCAGCAACGGCAGGTCGAGTCGCAGCTGCAAACTACTCAACGCATAACTGACCGACGACTGACTGCGATGCAGATGCACCGCAGCCTGCGCGTATCCGCCTTTTTCAATGACGGTCTGTAGTACGAACCATTGTTCCAGCGTGGTTTGCGGTAACGGCATCGGTCTCTCCCTCAAAGGTTAACTCTGTCAAATACGGTGATTATCACATCTAAATTTTAGATGTTTTTTATCATGAATCAGCGTTTTTTATTTAAAAAATGAAAGCGTAGGATCACCTCATCGCAAGACAACCGAGTTTTTGAGGAGAAATACCATGAGCAATATTGATAAAAATGACCTGAGTGGTTTCGTGGGCAAACATCTGGTTTACACCTACGACAACGGCTGGAACTATGAAATCTATGTCAAAAACGCCAACACCCTTGATTACCGCATCCACAGCGGGCTGGTCGCTAACCGCTGGGTAAAAGACCAACAGGCGTACATCGTGCGCATTGGCAAAGATATCTACAAAATTTCATGGACTGAACCGACCGGTACCGATGTCAGCCTGAGCGTTAATCTGGCCGATAAAGTGTTCCACGGCACCATTTTCTTCCCACGCTGGGTGATGAACAACCCGGAAAAAACCGTTTGTTTCCAGAACGAACATATTGCTGAAATGCAGGCGCTGCGTGACGCAGGACCGGCCTATCCGACGGAAGTGATCGACGAATTCGCCACCATTACTTTTGTGCGTGACTGCGGTGAAAATAATGAAACCGTGATCAACTGCGCCGCCAGCGAATTACCGAAGGATTTCCCGGCGGGTTTACGTTAATCAACGCCTGAGAAATCTCGCCATAAAAAAACGCCCGCCGGGGTGACCGCAGCGGGCGTTTTTATCAGCAGGCCGTTATGTCTATCGACCCAGAATTTTCAGTAATGCAGCATTAAACTTCGCCGGTTCTTCCATTTGCGGGGCGTGCCCCAACCCTTTGAACTCGATCAGGTGAGCGTGCGGGATCATTTTTGCCGCCTGCTTGCCCAGCACTTTGTAATTGCCGAGTTTGGCTTTCACCGCTGGCGAAGCGATGTCACTGCCAATCGCAGTCGTGTCCGACGTCCCGATCATCAGCGTGGTGGGCACTTGCAGATTTTTAAATTCATACACTACCGGCTGCGTGAAAATCATGTCGTAAATCAGCGCCGAGTTCCAAGCCACCAGCTTATGTCCCGGCCCGTTGTTTAGCCCTGCCAACATGTCGACCCAACGGTCATATTCTGGTTTCCATTGATTGACATAATAGGTTTTCAACTCGTACTCACGAATGCTGTCCGCCGTGATATTTAACTCCCGGTCATACCATTGATCGACCGTGCGGTACGGCACGCCCTTAGCCTTCCAGTCCTCCAGGCCTATCGGGTTTACCATCACCAGTTTCGACACTTCCGGGGCAAACATCAGGCTGTATCGCGTTGCCAGCATACCGCCGGTGGAGTGCCCGACAATCACTGATTTCTTAATATTGAGACTTTTCAGCAACTCATGGGTATTGGTCGCCAGTTGCTGGAAACTGTACTGATAATGTCCGGGTTTCGTAGAGGTACAAAAACCTATCTGGTCTGGCGCAATCACCCGGTATCCCTTGCCGATCAGCGCCTTGATGGTATCGCCCCAGGTGGCTGCACAGAAATTTTTACCGTGCATCAGCACCACTGTCTGGCCATTTTTATGGCCAAGAGGCGCAACGTCCATGTAACCCATCTGCAAGGTTTCACCCTGCGAATTAAACGCGTAGTGCTTAAGAGGATACGGGTAATCAAATCCTTGCAATTGCGGTCCGTAAGACGGCGCATCGGCCAGTGCGCTGTTGCTAAGAAACAAGGAAAGCACTGCAGCGGGGAGAATAATTTTCAATCGGGATAGCATTGCTCAATCCTTTAAATCGTCATGCCAAATGAAAAGCATAAAGAATGATCCTACAAATTTTACGCCGCTAAAGGAATCGGACGAGGGCGAAACCGTACAAAACCACCGGCGACCTGTTCTGAAAAAAAATACGTAGTGGCCTGTTTTTAAAAACTCATTTTCCAAAATAGGTTATATTTAGCCTATCCTTTTACGCTCATTCATCTGTACAGGATTCCCTTTGTTCCGAGCCAATATCAATAAAACACGTACTCGCATCGCCGCATCGATTATCGCCTTTTTGCTGATCGTCGCATTGGGTATTTTTTCTGTGTCCTGGCAAACCTCGCAAGGGTTGAATAGCGATGCGCAGGAACGCCTCGGTATGGCCGTACAACAGGTTGATATGATGCTCGCGAATGCCCAGAAAGCCGCAAAAGCCGTTGAACCTTATCTGGGTAAACCTTGTACTCAGGACGTGGTGCTGGAACTGCGCCGCCAAATTGCGATAGTGCCGAACGTTCGCACCATTAATTTGGCCACCGAACGCGGTAAAAATATCTATTGTACGGCGCTGTTTGGCCCCCGCAGCGGGGTGATTGACAATAATCATTATGTAGATAACCGGCTATTGCTGATGAGTGGTAATGAAATCACCCCCAATCATCCACTGATTGCTTTCCGTGACCTCCACGGCGAAAACAGTATTCTGATTGGCGTTGACGGTTATTACTTGCACAATATTCTTAACCTGTTGAGCACCCACTCCCAAATGACGCTGCAAATTGGCGACCAGTGGATGGATGCCCAGGGCAAAGTGCATAAAACGGATAACAACAATATGGGTGAAAGGATCCAGCGTAATTCCGCGCATTACCCTTATCAGGTCGTGGCATTTGTTCATCACTCCAGCCATTGGCGCTACGTGCTTGATTATTCGCCTATCAGCCTGTTTCTCTTCCCCATGCTGGGTCTGTTTGTCGGTTTTATTACCTTTATGGCGCTCGGGCGTGTCGGCACGCCACTGGCGATGATCAAGGCGGGTATCGCTAATCAGGAGTTCATTCCGTATGTCCAGCCGGTCGTGGATGGTACCCATCACCAACTGACAGGGTGTGAAATACTGATGCGCTGGCAACATCCGCAGATGGGTTTGAGACCGCCCTACCACTTCATTCCTCTGGCCGAAGAGAGTGGTTTGATTGTCGAGATGACCCGCCAGATGATGGCAAAAACCCGTGACGTTTATGCGCCGCTGGCAACTCAATTACCGGATCACTTCCATTTCGCGTTTAACATCTGTGCCAGTCATTTTAAAGATTTTAGCCTGTTACAAGATTGCAAAGCCTTTATCGATGCCTTCAAAGCCAAACCCATTATTTTGGTGCTGGAGTTGACCGAACGGGAGCTTATCGTTCCCAGTGACACCACAGACAGTCTGTTCAAAGCCTTGCGGCGGCTCGGGGTGCTGATTGCCCTGGATGACTTTGGCACCGGCCACTCCAGCCTGACCTATCTGCAAAAATTCCACATCGACTTCCTGAAGATTGACCAAAGTTTTATTGGCCGCATCGGTACTGACGCCCTCTCCGGCCATATTGTCGATAACGTCATCGCGCTGGCAAAACGCCTGGATATGGTGATTGTGGCCGAAGGGATCGAAACCCAAACTCAAGTCGACTATCTGGCGCCTTACCGTCTGGACTACCTACAGGGTTATTTCTTCGGTAAACCTATGCCACCAGAAGAATTTATCCGCCAATGGTTAGAGCTAAAACGCTGACTCACATGATTGGCGGATTCGCTTAATGGGTCGTGATCCCGAGCTTCTTCATCCGCGACAGCAGCGTGGTGCGCTTTAATCCAAGACGCTGCGCTGCGCCGCGCGGACCAGCGACCACGCCGTTAGTCTCTTTGAGCACGGCAATAATGTGCTCGCGCTCATCGCCCTCGCTCATCAGCGGCTTTTCAGCCTCTGAAGAAACGGCAGCAGGAACGACAGGCGCCGTTATCGACAGCGAATAGTTCAGCTCTGGCAGTTGCAAATCCAGCACCGTACCGCGTGTCAGCAACACAGCGCGTTCAATCACATTTTCCAACTCGCGCACATTGCCAGGCCAGGGCATTTGGCTCAAATGACGCAGCGTGCTGGCAGGAATGCTGTCAATGGTGCGCTTCATGCGTTTGGCAATTTTATAGGTGAGGAATTTGACCAACTGCGGGATATCTTCCGGGCGCTCGCGCAGCGGCGGAATGATGATTGGGAAGACGTTCAACCGGTAAAACAGATCGCTGCGAAACTCTTTGTCGGCCACCATCTGCTGCAAATCACGGTTGGTCGCCGCAATCATCCGCACATTAACTGAAATCAGTTTGTTACCGCCAACCCGTTCGAATTCCCGCTCCTGCAAAATTCGTAACAGCTTAGGTTGCAACTCCAGCGGAATTTCACCCACTTCATCAAGAAAGAGCGTGCCTTTGTCAGCCAGCTCAAAGCGCCCCATGCGTTGCGCAGTCGCACCGGTAAACGAGCCTTTTTCATGGCCAAACAAATCACTTTCCATTAGACCCGCTGGCATCGCCGCACAGTTCATTTTAACCATGCGCTGATCGCGACGATCGCCAAGATTGTGGATCGCGCGGGCAACCAGCTCTTTACCTGTCCCCGTTTCGCCGAGGATCAGCACCGAACAATCACTTTTCGCGACGATTTCGACCTGTTTGAGCACGGCAGACATGCTGTTACTGCGCCCAACAATGTCGCTGAAGTCCGGGTTATCATTGTTGATCTGTTCGGTCAGATAGAGATTCTCGTGCTGCAACTTCTCCTTGAGGCTTTTAATTTCCTGATAGGCCAGCGCGTTATCCACGGCAATCGCGATACGCTCGGCAATTTGCTGAAGCACCAGCAGATTCGCAGTGTTGAAATTGTCCGGCTGGCACTGCGCCAGCTTCAGCACCCCCAGCGTTTTGTGGCCGAAACGTAACGGTAAAATACACTGCGTTTTGGTCTGGTCTCGCCACAAAAGCTGGAACAGCGTGCTCTCTTCGCTTTCCTCATCGTGCGCTGGCCGCACGTTAGTCAGCAGCATTTCACCGCTGTTCATCACCTGCTGTTCCAGCGTGCCGGCCAATATCATGCGCGACTGCTCGCGTTCGGCGACATGCTGCTGTACATAGTGCGTGGCGTAGACGCTGGCCTGCTCGCTCTCTTTGTCAGCATCGCACAATACAATGCTGATGGCGTTGAGATGGAAAAAGTGGTGGATCGTTTTGGCAATTTCGCCGGTCAGTTCGTCGAGATCCAGTTTGGACAGCACGGCGTTGGTGATATCGACAAGAATGCGGAAATCATCGCGCTCATGTCGCAACTGGGCTTGCTGAAACAGTGCTTTTTCGCGCAGCTGAATTTGTTCAACCGCGATGGCAGCCAAAATACAGAGTTCATGCAAACCGGCTTTATCTTCATCGCTGAAAGCGTGTTCCTGCTGGCGGGTAAATTCGCAGCCGCCGAGCAGGCCAGAAGACGCCAGCAAAGGCACCAGACAATAACCGGTAAACGAGGGATACAAATTCAGCGCCGCCAGTTGTGGATAACGTAAATAGAGCGCTTCCCGACGCCAGACCTGCATTTTTGGATTGTTCTGCAAAGAACGCACAGGACCGGTCGCCAGCAGGGTTTCATCTTCATAATTGACCGGCTGGTGATGGGGATCAATTCCGTAAAAGCTCACACGGCTGTTATTGTTGTCAAACAGCACCAGCGTGACGGCATCAGCGATACCGGCGCTTTGCACCACCTGTGTCAGGGTCTCCAACAGCGATGTCATGGTCTGTTGCAGCAGCAACGTGCGCGTCAGTTCCAGTATACCTTTGTGTTTTGTGATGCTCATTGTTGCACTCTGCATAGCATTTGCTCTGGATACCTGTTTTTCCAATCACGTAGATTGTGTAGCAAGAATTCTGTCAACGGGGTACATAACAAAATTCTACCCCTTTCATCGCAGGTCATTCCCTGTCGAGATCAACAAATGCGGGGTAACGGCTCCGCATGCGGCAACATCAGCTGACGGGTAACACCCAACACACCGCGCAAACAGACCTGCGGATTTTCTGTCACCTCGCCGATAGTCGCCGCATCACGTCCCAGAGGATGTTGATGTAAGGCATTCAACACGGCCGCTTCTGCCTGCGGGTCAACCACGACTACCAGCTTGCCTTCGTTGGCAAAATTCAGAGGTTCCAGCCCGAGCAGTTCGCAGATCCCACGCACCTCAGATTTCACCGGCAAGGCATTTTCGTCGATGCAAATCCCGAAACCGCTGGCCTCGCTGAATTCGTGCAAGATGGCGTTGACCCCGCCGCGCGTGGCATCACGTAAAGCGTGTACGCCGGTTATTGCCCGCAATGGCGCGACCATCGGTGCCAGTACGGCGCAATCACTTTGCACGCTGAGATCCATGCCCAGCTGTTCACGCAAATTGAGGATCGTTGCACCGTGATCGCCGAGCGTACCGCTGACGATCACTTTGTCTCCGGCCCGTATCGTTTTCGCCGCCCACTTCACCGTAGTCGGGATCACGCCAATGCCTGCGGTATTAATAAATATTTTGTCCGCCGCACCGCGCTGCACCACTTTGGTATCACCGGTCACAATCGCAATACCCGCCTCGCGCGCGGTCTGCGCCATGGTGCTGACGATGGCCTGCAAGTCACTGAGCGGTAATCCTTCTTCCAGAATAAATCCGCAAGAAAGATAGGCCGGGGTCGCACCGCTGACCGCCAAGTCGTTAGCCGTACCGCAGACCGCCAGTTTGCCAATATTGCCGCCGGGGAAAAAAATCGGATCGATGACATAGCTGTCGGTGGTGAACGCCAGACTGTCGCCCTCACGGCTGAGTTCAGCCAGGCTAAGCCGTGCGCCATCTTCGCGCTCATTGAGCCACGGGTTGTCGAACGCGCTCATGAACATACGTTCAATCATCTGCTGCATTGCCCGCCCGCCGCTGCCGTGCGCCATTGTCACCACTTCATTATGATTGCGATCACTCATACTGCCACCTTCTGATTGTCTTCCATTTGCAGGGTTAGATTTTCCCGATGCCGGTACTGATACCACGCCGCGCAAGCCCCTTCAGACGACACCATCAGCGCACCGAACGCGTTATGCGGCGTACAGCCGGTGCCAAACAACGGGCACTGATGGGGTTTGCAGCGTCCGGTCAGCACTTCGCCACAGCGTGCGCGAGGATCGTCCGCTACCGACTGCGCCTGCGGGCAAAAGCGCCGCTCGGCATCGAAGGTCACATAGGCGTCGGTAAGTTTAATTCCAGAGTCTTTAATCAGCCCCAGACCGCGCCATTCGCTGCTGCCGGAAAGGACAAATACCTCTCGCATCGCGTTCTGTGCCAGCAGGTTACCCTCTTCAGGCACCACGCGGCGGTACTGGTTTTCGGTTTTACACGATGCCTCGCAAAATTGTTCCACCAGCATCAACACGCTCTGCAAGATATCCAGCGGCTCAAATCCGCTGACCACCAGCGGCTTGCCGAATTGTTGATTGATGAAGTGATACGGCGCCGTGCCGATCACCATGCTGACATGACCGGGAGCGAGAAAGGCGTCGATGCGCACGTCGTCTTGTTGCAGCAAACTACGCAACGTTGGGATCAGGCTGATGTGCTGGCAGAACACGCTGAAGTTAGTTAGCCCTTCGCGGCGCGCCTGTTGCAGCGTGACGGCACTCACCGGCAGCGTGGTTTCAAAACCCAGAGCAAAAAACACCACGCTACGCTGCGGATTTTCCCGCGCCAGTTTTAACGCATCGAGCGGCGAATAGATCACCCGCACATCCGCGCCGCGTTCGCGTGCCTGTAGCAACGAACCCTGTTTGCCGGGTACCCGCAGTGCGTCGCCAAAGGTGCAAAAAATCACCTCCGGATGCGCAGCAATTTCGCAGCAGGCGTCGATGCGTCCCATCGGTAACACACACACCGGGCAGCCCGGCCCGTGGATAAATTCCAGCTGTGGCGGCAGCAGTTTATCCAACCCAAATTTAAAAATGGCGTGGGTATGGCCGCCGCACACTTCCATTATCTGCATCGGTTTTTCGGCGGTGTAAGGCAGTTGAGCCGCACGCTGATGCAGCCTCTCGATCAGCGTTTTAGCCAGCTGTGGGTCACGAAATTCATCGACAAAACGCATTATCTTACCTCTCCCCTTCCAAGGAATAACGCGACGTCGGCTTCCACTTCTTCCATAGCGTGCAGCGCTGCCAGGGTTTCCTGCGCTTCTTGCTCATCAAGTTTACTGAGCGCAAAACCGACGTGGATCAGCACCCAGCAGCCGATTAACGCTTCACGGTTGTCACCGCCAACCAGCGCTATATTCACTTCGCGGCGCATGCCGCACACTTCTGCCCAGGCGTGATCAGGCTGCTGTAGGTGCAGCGCGACGATTTGTCCTGGAATGCCTATGCACATCGCTGCTGCTCCAGCCACGCCAGCCACTGGTCCATGCCCTCGCCGGTGGTGGCCGAAAGTTGAATCACTTCAATCTCAGGGTTCACCTGACGCGCATTGGCGATACAGATGTCGACGTCAAAAGTGACGTAAGGCAGCAGGTCGATTTTATTGAGGATCATCAGACGCGACGCGGCAAACATATGCGGGTATTTCAGCGGTTTGTCTTCGCCTTCCGTGACGGATAGCACGGCGACTTTATGACGTTCGCCAAGATCAAAGCTGGCCGGACACACCAAATTGCCGACGTTTTCGATAAACAGCAGGCTGTTATTTTTCGGTGCCAGTTGATGCACGGCATCGTGAACCATCTGCGCATCGAGATGGCAGCCTTTGCCGGTATTCACCTGAATCGCCGGAACGCCCGTCGCACGGATACGGTCAGCATCGTTGGTCGTCTGCTGATCACCCTCCACCACGGCGCAGTCAAATTGAGACACAAGGCGCGTCAATGTGCTGGTCAGCAACGTCGTTTTACCCGAACCGGGGCTGGAGACCAGATTGAGTGCCAGAATTGACGCCTGCGCGAAATGCTCGCGGTTGTGGGCGGCAATGTGGTTATTTTTCGCCAACACATCCATTTCGATATCAATCAACCGACGCGGCGCAAAAGGCACACCGTGCGAATGTTCATGCGGATGAGAGTGATTGGTTGTGTCGTGAGAATGGTGATGAGAATGTTCGTTGTTGACGCCTTCAATCCGAAGTTCGCCGCTGGCACAACCACAGGTACTGCACATAGTCTTCTCCCCAGGCCAATGAAAGCCCGTTATTCGATTTCAATACGTTTGATTTTCATGCCGTCGTCGGCAATCACGCGCACATTGCGCCCGCCGCACTCCGGGCAGATCAGCACGCCGGGGCTGAGCAGGCGGATATCCTGCTGGCAATCGTGACACCAGCTTTCGGCGGCAGGCGTGTCGAGATGCAGGTCACAACCTTCGGCCAGGGTTTCGCGACAGGCCAGCTCAAAACAAAATTTCAATGCCTCCGGCTCGACGCAAGAAAATGCGCCGACTTCCATCCACACCGCCGTAATGCGCCGGGCGTTATTTTGCTGCCCAAACGTCTGCATTATTTCCACGGCATTCTGGCACAGGGTTATTTCGTGCATTATTTACCGTCCCTCAGGTAGATCAATGAACCAGAGGTTGCAATATTAATGCCAGAATTTCGCCAGTGATTTAGCGCCACGCTATTACGCCGTAAATAGGCATACTGAAAATAGTCAACGGCGCAGCCCCGTCATATTTGTCGAAATAAGGTGTCATCGACATGTCAATATTTCTGCAATAACGGCAACAGAAACTCAATGCAACATACAACCCTCTGATTTTTAATCACTTAAACTAAATTTTCCGTAACTGGCACGCTTTATGCCAATAGAGCCTTATGCGCCGTATTTTCGTCGTCATCTGACATGTCGACATGGCACCCATACAGAACTCAACCACGGTAATCATCATGAGCACTCTCAGCGAACTGACCAGTAAAGCGGATTACATTGCCAGCAAAAATAATCGCCTTAAATCACAGTGGCACACCTATCAGAACAGCCTTATTCAGGCCGTGACACATTCAAATAAGAAGATAAATCATGAATTTACTTACGGCGAAGAGCAGGACATTCGCTTCACGCTGTTTAACCATTTCGCCGTCAGCATTCACCTGAACGATGACTTCTACAGTCAGGACATTGTTTACAGCCTGAATATGGCAACCAGTAGCGAAGAGCCTGATTTCAAAGCCTTTGCCCATGCACGACTCAACGAAGAGGGACGTATCGACGACACGGTCGATATCCGCGATAGAAATGCGGTGTTGGAGCATTATCTGAATAAGATCTCCGTGATTTATCAATGCCTGTTTGACTCCCTGCACAGTAATCAGCCCATTCATGAACAATTAGAGAAATTACTCAGTCCTGCATGAGGAAAACTCAGCAACACATTATTTTTTGCGCGACGGAAATACTCTTTTCCGCCGGGTAAACGTTAAAACTGACTGAGTTCAATTCCGACATATATGTCGAAATGTCATTTTAAGTGCCGATTTCGTCACCTTTGACGAAATAACGAGGAGACTTCATGCGCACCACCGTCGCCATGAATCAATATGTGATAGCCGACCCAAAACTCTGTATCGGCTGCAATACCTGTGTGGCCAGCTGTTCGCAGGAACATCAGCGTTATGGTTTACAGTCTGCCCCCCGTTTGCAGGTGATGCGTAACCGCCTGGATTCCGCGCCAGTGATGTGTCACCAATGTGAAGACGCGCCCTGCGCGCAGGTGTGCCCGGTCAATGCCATCACCCGCGAAAACAATACTATTCATCTGAATGAGAGTCTGTGTGTCAGCTGCAAGCTGTGCGGTATCGCCTGTCCGTTCGGGGCGATCACCTTTTCCGGCAGCACGCCCGTGGATATCCCACGCGACTGCAATACGTCAAAAGCGCTGCCCGCACCTCGTGCGCCGCGCGCCATCAGCCCTTTCCTCGACTGCGTTCCCGGCATCCGCGCCGTGGCGGTGAAGTGCGATTTATGCAGTTTCAGCCCGGATGGCCCGGCATGCATCATCACCTGCCCGACGCAGGCCATCACGCTAGTTACCGCCGGTCTGTCAGAACGCGCCAGCCAGCAAAAGCGCCTGAACGCCATGAACGCTTTTCCGGCCGATATTCCTGTTGGACTGACCCCTTTCACCGTACCTGACGCGGAGGCAAAATCATGACCCCTTGGTTCGCTTTTACTCCGGCATCACTGCTGGCGCTAGGGCTGATGGTCTGGCTGCTGAGCGGCGTAGTGAGCTGGCTGGTGGCAGCCTCAGCCCGTCTGAGCAGCCTGATTTCCGGTGCTGGCGGCATGCTGGGCTCTCTCCTGGTCATCCTCGCCGCATTACACCTTCTTCACGACGGTCCGGCGCAAATTATCACCTTGCCTCTGCTGCATTATGTTGTCGAACTCAGCCCACTGAACGGGTTGCTACTGCTGGCAATGTCAGTTCCGGCACTTTTTTGTAGCCTGTATGCCTGCGCCTGGCTTAAGGGTGTGAATCGGCGCACCCGCGCACGCTCCGGTTTATTGTGCAATCTGCTTCTGGCCGCGCTGACGGCAGCGGCGGTTGCTGCCAATGCGGCTGAACTGATTTTGATGATGGAACTGGCGGCGCTGTGTGCGTATTTCCTGATCGTACAAGCCGACGATGTGAAAAGCCGTCGTGCCGGGTTGAATCAGTTTCTGTCCGGCCGTCTCGGTACGCTATGCCTGATTCTGGCCTTTGCCCTGCTGCATAACGCCAGCGGCAGCGTGAACTTTGACGTGCTGCGCCATACGGACTTCTCCGCTGGCGTGAAGTCACTCGCCTTCCTGCTGGCGCTGACCGGTTTTGGACTGTACGCCGGGATCATCCCCCTGCACGGTTGGGTGCCGCAATCGCACTCCAGCGCACCGGCCCATGCCGCAGCGCTGTTCTCTTCCGGCCTGATGAAAATTGGCATCATTGGCGTGATTAAAATCAGTCTGGACGTGCTCGGTGCACCGCCACTTTGGTGGGGCGTCATCGTGCTGCTGCTGGCGATGCTGACCGCTTTTATTGGCGGGCTGTACGCCCTGATGGAACACGATATCCGCCGTCTGCTGGCCTATCACACGCTGGAAAACGTCGGGATTATTCTGCTCGGCGTCGGCGGTGCGATGGTCGGCGTGGCGCTGAATTTGCCGGTACTGGCTTCCCTCGCTCTGCTGGCCGGACTGTTCCATCTGTTCAACCACGGTCTGTTCAAAACCGCGCTGTTCCTTGGTGCCGGTGAAATTGAAATGCAGACCGGCATCAAGGATATGGAAAAACTCGGCGGGCTGGCCCGGTTGATGCCATGGACCACGGTGGCGATGCTCATCGCGCTGATGTCGATGGCAGCATTGCCGCCACTGAACGGCTTCGCCAGTGAATGGCTGCTCTATCAGTCGTTGTTCCAGCTCAGCAGCACGCACCTGTTTATTGCACGTCTGCTCGGGCCGCTGCTGGCGGTTGGTCTGGCACTGACTGGCGCGCTGGCGCTGATGTGTATTGCCAAAGTTTTCGGCGTCACCTTCCTTGGGGCTCCGCGCAGTCAGGGCGCGGCGGATGCCACACCGGCACCGCTTGCGATGACGCTCGGCAGCGTGTTGCTGGCACTGCTGTGCGTGATTTTTGGCGTTGCATCACCGTGGTTGATTCCGCATTTCTCTGGCGTTGCGGCTTCGGTACTCAACGCGCCGTTCATGCCGTTTGCCCATCAGAGCGTCACGGTCTCCGGCACATCGGTCGTTTCTGCACCGATGATTGCTCTCCTGTTGTTGACGCTGCCGTTACTGCCGTGGCTGATTGCCAGTTTGTTACGCGGATCCCGTCTGCCAAACCGTCGACGCGGCGACGCCTGGGCCTGCGGCTACAGGCATTCCCCGGAGATGGTCGTGACGGCCACCGGTTTTGCCCAGCCACTGCGCGTGATGTTTGCGCCACTCTACCGTCTGCGTCAGCACGCCACGCCTGCAAGGCTGGTGACGGCGCTGCATCAGGGCTGGCTTGGGGCTTTCTGCCGTCGTCTGGCTTTCATCGAACTGGCCGTGTTGCTGGTCGTGGCTTTTGCCTGAGGAACTGACTATGAATTTTCCCGTTATGTTGAATAACGCGCTGTGGCCGCTGGCGCTGATTCAGGCGCTCGCCCTGCTGGCTGTCGCACCACTGTTTGCCGGGTTCAGCCGCGTGATGCGCGCCCGGATGCACAACCGTCAGGGGCCTGGCGTGTTACAGGAATATCGCGACATCGCCAAATTACTGCAACGCCAGAGCGTGGCACCTGCGGCGTCCGGCGCGGCGTTTCGCAGTATGCCGTATCTGCTGACCGGCGGACTGCTGGTTATCACCACCGCCCTACCGATGGTGACGCTGGCGTCGCCAATGGGCGCGGCGGGCGACCTGATCACCGTCATTTATCTCTTCGCCATCGTGCGCTTCGTTTTCGCCATCGCCGGTCTCGATACCGGCAGCCCCTTCACCGGCATCGGCGCCAGCCGTGAAGCGGTGCTCGGCGTACTTGTTGAGCCGATTCTTCTGCTCGGCCTGTGGGTGGCGGCGCTGGTGGCCGGTTCAACTTCGCTGGGCGTCATTGCCGCGCGCACGCTGCACTGGCCAGTTTCCTCTTCTTTAACGCTGGTGCTGGCCGGTCTGGCCTGCGCCTTCGCTACCTATATCGAAATGGGCAAGCTGCCGTTTGATATGGCAGAAGCCGAGCAGGAATTACAGGAAGGGCCGCTGACCGAGTATTCCGGCGCGGCGCTGGGCGTACTGAAAATGGGGATAAGCCTAAAGCAGCTGGTGGTGTTGCAGCTGTTTCTCAGTCTGTTTTTTCCGTTCGGGCTGGCGGAAAACCTCGCACCACTGACGCTGCTGTTGGCCGTGGTGCTATGCCTGCTGAAACTGCTGATCGCTGTTTTTTTGGTGGCGCTGATCGAAAACAGCGTGGCCCGTTTGCGCTTTCTTAAAACGTCCCGCACCACCTGGGCGGGCTTCGGGCTGGCACTTTTGGCGCTGGTGTCCTGGCTGGTCGCTGGCTGACCTGATATTTTTCTTATCCTGCTGCGGCAGGAAGAGGCTTTGTAATGAGTGACTTCAATACCGCGTTAAACCAACATCCTGTCGGCCTGCACTATCTGGCAGCGCTGGCGAAGCAGTTCCCGTCAGCCATTTTAGACAGCGAATGGCAGACCGACACGCAGGCCACGGTGACCATCAAACTGAACGCCCTGCCGGAAGTGGTCGAGTGGCTTTATTACCAGCAGGGAGGCTGGCTGTCGGTGCTGTTCGGCAATGATGAACGCACGCTGTGCGGCAACTACGCGCTGTATTACGTGCTCTCGATGGAGCAAGGCGTGAAGTGCTGGATCACGGTGCGCGCCGAAGTGGACCCAATATCCCTGGAATTCCCTTCCGTGACGCCACGCGTACCGGCCGCCGTCTGGGGTGAACGTGAAGTGCGCGACATGTACGGCCTGCGCCCGGTCGGATTGCCGGACGAACGCCGCCTGGTGCTACCCGATGACTGGCCAGACGATTTATATCCGCTGCGTAAAGATGCGATGGACTACCGCCAGCGTCCCGCACCGACCACCGACGAAGAAACCTACCCATTTATTTCCGAGGCCAAAGAAGGCAGCAAAATTGTGCCGATTGGTCCGCTGCATGTTACGTCGGACGAACCTGGGCACTTTCGTCTGTTCGTCGATGGCGAAGACATTATCGACGCCGACTACCGCTTATTTTACGTGCATCGCGGCATGGAAAAACTGGCCGAAACCCGCATGGGCTACAACGAGGTGACGTTCCTGTCGGATCGCGTCTGCGGCATCTGCGGCTTTACGCACAGCGTGGCTTACACCTCGTCGGTAGAAAATGCGATGGGCATTGTGGTGCCGGAACGCGCGCAGATGATCCGCTCGATTCTGCTGGAAGTGGAACGCCTGCACAGCCATCTGTTGAACCTCGGTCTGGCCTGTCACTTCGTCGGCTTTGATTCCGGTTTCATGCAGTTTTTCCGTGTGCGTGAGCAGTCCATGAAAATGGCCGAGATCCTCACCGGCGCACGTAAAACTTACGGCATGAACCTGATTGGCGGTATGCGCCGCGATATTCTTAAAGACGACATGATCGCCACGATTGCGCTCGCGGGCAGCATGCGCCGCGACCTTAATGACCTCGTGGATATTCTGCTCAGTACCCCGAATACCGAGCAGCGCAGCGTTGGTGTCGGCATTCTCGACCCGCAGGTGGCCCGCGATTTCAGCAATGTCGGTCCGATGGTGCGCGGCAGCGGCCACCGCCGTGATATGCGCCAGGATCATCCTTATGCAGGCTACGCCAAATTACCGTTTGAGCTGTTTAGTGAAACCGGCAATGACGTTTACTCCCGCCTGAAAGTTCGCATCCACGAAGTGTTTAACTCACTGAATATGATCGAATTCGGCCTGCAAAGCTTGCCCGGCGGCCCGCTGGCCGTTGAAGGATTTAATTATATTCCTCACCGCTTTGCGCTGGGTTTTGCCGAAGCACCACGCGGCGATGACATTCACTGGAGCATGACCGGCGACAACCAGAAGCTGTTCCGCTGGCGCTGCCGTGCGGCGACCTACGCCAACTGGCCGACGCTGCGCTACATGTTACGCGGCAATACGGTATCCGATGCGCCGCTGATCATCGGCAGTCTCGATCCTTGTTATTCCTGCACCGACCGCATGACGGTGGTGGATGTACGCAAGAAAACCACCATCGTCGTGCCATACAAAGAGATCGAGCGTTACGGCATTGAACGCAAAAACTCGCCTCTATAAGGAGCCGCCAAACTCATGCTGAAACTGATTAAGAAAGTCCTGAAAACTGGCACGGCAACGGTGGGCTACCCGTTTGCACCGCTGGATCTGGCGCCGAATTTTCGCGGCAAGCCACAGTATACCGCGCAGCAGTGCATCGCCTGTGGTGCCTGCGCTAACGCCTGCCCGTCCAACGCGCTAACCATGACCACGGCGGAGGGCGGCGAAAGCATCCGCTGGTCGCTGTTTCTGGGACGCTGCATTTTCTGTGCCCGCTGCGAGGAAGTCTGCCCGACGGCGGCCATCACGCTTTCGCAGGAGTTCGAACTGGCGGTATGGCGCAAAGAGGACCTGTTCGAAACGGCCGATTTCCCTGTCTGCCACTGCCGCGAATGCGGCAAGCCTTATGCCGTACAAAAGGAAATCGACTTTGCCCTCAGCCTGTTGCAAGAAAACGGCGCACTGAGCGACCGGCAAATTGACGACCGCCGGGCGCAGTACGAAACCTGCCCGACCTGCAAAAAAATGCACAGTCTTTCCTCCACCGACCGGATCAATATCGGCCGTCATATGACCACGGAGGCGCAGCCATGAGCCAGGTACTGATTGGCCCACGTGACGAAAATGGCTTGCCGGTGCCCGTCACTATTGACGAAAGCATCGCCAAACTGAAATCCACCCTGCTCACCCGCATCCGCCGCTCCGCCTACGTATATCGCGTGGACTGCGGGGGTTGCAACGGCTGCGAGATTGAGATTTTTGCTGCCATTTCGCCGCTTTTCGACGCTGAACGCTTTGGGATCAAAGTGGTGCCGTCACCGCGCCATGCCGACATTTTGCTGTTCACCGGGGCCGTCACCCGCGCCATGCGAGTGCCTGCACTGCGCGCCTGGGAAAGTGCGCCAGACCCGAAAATCTGCATCTCCTACGGTGCCTGCGGCAACAGCGGCGGCATCTTCCACGACCTGTATTGCGTGTGGGGTGGCACCGACAAAATTGTGCCGGTCGATGTGTACATTCCCGGCTGCCCGCCAACGCCAGCCGCCACCATTTACGGCTTCGCGATGGCACTCGGCCTGCTCGACCAGAAAATCAAAGGTCAGCAGCACGATGAGGCTGCCGCCGTTCCGGCGACGTTACTGCACCCTGCTCTGCCGCAGCCACTGCGCGTATTGATCGACAGGGAAGCCCGCCGCATGGCCGGTTACCGTTATGGCCGTCAGATTGCCGACGAGTTTATGCACCTCATCGCCGCGACCGGGCCGGAGTCGGTGGAGCAGCGCCTGTCGGCGTATCTCGAAGAGCGCGGGGATCTGCGGCTCAACGAGATTGTCGGCAATCTGCAACAGATTTATCAGCAGGTACTGCGCGGGGAGATTCGTCTGTGATGACGCCAGCCAACGACCAGCGTTATGCCCGGCATCAGAACCCGACGGGCATTCGGCCAGAGAAGAACAAAGTGGTTTTTTATTCGCTCAGTAGCAAGTTTGTCGATGAGAAAAGCGCACAGAAACGCAGTTCGCAGCAGGTCAAAGAAGTGATCTACTACAGTCTGGCCATCGGCCATCACCTCGGCGTGATTGACTGTCTGAAAGCCCGCCTCGAATGCCCGCTCGACGGCTACGGGCAGTGGCTTGACTGCCTGCCGGACAACAGCGAAGCACGCCGCAAACTGGCCGGTGTGCTTCGCTTTGGCGAAATCAACATCGACAGCAGCCACACGCACTGTCTGGCTCTGGCGCTCCGTCGCGCCCGCGAGCAAATGAACCCGCTGCAACTGGGCTGGAGCGAACAACTTATTGCCCTGCTTCAGCAAATCGAAAACGACCCCGCCATGTACCTGATGGTCAGGAGATACGATGCCTGATACCCCTTCCAACTTTTCCCGCTTCGCCCTGCTGTGCGTTGGTAACAGCATGATGGGTGACGACGGCGCTGGCCCCCGGCTGGCTGAACTCTGCGCCGAACAGCCTCTGACCGACTGGACGGTGGTGGACGGCGGCGCTGCGCCAGAAAACGACATCGGTTTTTTGCGCGAGCTGCACCCCGACCATCTGGTGATTGTCGATGCCACCGACATGGGGCTGGCACCTGGTGAGATGCGCATCATCGACGAAAATGACATCGGCGAAATGTTCATGATGACCACCCACAACTTGCCGCTGACGTTTCTTATCCAGCAGCTGCGTGAAGACATCCCGCAAATCACGTTTGTCGGCATCCAGCCCGATGTCGTGGCGTTTTACTACCCGATGAGCCCGGCGGTGGAACGGGCGGTCAGCCGTTTGCATCGGCAATTACCG
Organism: Enterobacterales bacterium; assembly: GCA_003864575.1. Classification (GTDB taxonomy): domain Bacteria; phylum Pseudomonadota; class Gammaproteobacteria; order Enterobacterales; family Enterobacteriaceae; genus Ewingella. The sequence continues at coordinate 37,869 of BHES01000007.1, read as the reverse complement.
CAGCTTGAAACCGGGCTGGGCATCGCGCCTTACGTCGCGGAAATGGCCTGACACTGACTTTCGACACAACTGTCGAGGTAGTGACGAAGCAGACATGACGTCAGTGGCGAATTTCGTCACTGACGGAAAAATCCCGCATAACACTATGAATATAAACGATAAAAACCAAGCCGAAAAACTGGCATGGTTTATGTATAACCGATAGCTGAAGAAGTTTAAAACTGAATACATAATCTCCAAAGTCATTGGCGTTGCAGGAAGGCGGCAAACGAAAGAGTCCCGATGAGCTGACAGAAGTCAGTGATTCGGGCGAGTAAGTGCAGCCAACACACCTGCAGCGTCAAGGGCGACGGAGATTTGGAGACGAAATTATGAACCGGTTTATCATCGCCGATCCTAAGAAATGTATCGGCTGCCGTACCTGTGAAATTGCCTGCGTCATGGCTCACAGTGAATCGCAGGATATCTCGCTGCTGAATGTCGCCACGTTTGCGCCGCGTTTGCATGTGATTAAAGGCGTCAATCTCAGCACGGCCGTAATGTGTCGTCAGTGTGAAGATGCGCCCTGCGCCAATGTTTGCCCGAACGGCGCTATCAGCCGTGTCGGCGACCGCGTTCAGGTGATGCAGGAACGCTGCATCGGCTGCAAAACTTGCGTCGTGGCCTGTCCGTACGGCGCGATGGAAGTCGTCACCAAACCCATTTTCCGCCAGAACGGTGCGGCTATGACCGCGACCTCTGATAAAGCCGAAGCGCATAAGTGCGACCTGTGCCACGCCCGCGCTGGCGGCCCGGCCTGCATGGAAATCTGCCCGACCAAGGCACTGTTCGCCATCGACCGGAACCATTTACAGGAAATGAACGCAGAAAAACGCCGCCGCGCTGCGCTCGATAGTACCTCCCCCCTGCTGTTTTAACCTCGGATAGAGGAAGGATGAACATGAAAAAGATCACCACTGTCTGCCCATATTGCGGGGCGGGATGCAAAATGAATCTGGTTGTGGATAACGGCAAAATTATCCGCGCAGAAGCCGCCAATGGCGTGACCAATCAGGGCGAACTGTGCCTGAAAGGCTATTACGGCTGGGATTTTCTCAATGACACCAAATTGCTGACTCCCCGTCTGACACAGCCGTTGATCCGCCGTCAAAAAGGCGGAAAATTCGAGGCTGTCAGCTGGGATGAGGCCATCCGTTACACCGCGCAACGCCTGAAAGAGATCAAACAAAAACACGGCCCGCGCTCGATTATGCATACCGGTTCCTCCCGTGGCACCGGTAATGAAACCAACTATGTGATGCAGAAATTTGCCCGTGCGGTGATCGGCACCAACAACGTTGACTGCTGTGCCCGCGTCTGTCACGGCCCGTCAGTCGCCGGTTTGCAAGCCACCCTTGGCAACGGCGCGATGAGTAATTCCATCGGCGATATCGAGAATTCCAAATGTCTGCTGGTGATCGGCTATAACTGCGCAGATTCGCACCCAATCGTCGCTCGCCGCGTGATCAAAGCCAAAGAGAAAGGCGCGCAAATCATTGTATGCGACCCGCGTCGTATCGAAACCGCGCGCATCGCCGATCAGCATCTGCAAATCACTAACGGCTGCAATATGGCGCTGGTCAACGCCTTCGCGCATGTACTGATCGAAGAAAATCTGTATGACCACGACTACGTTGCCAAATATACCGAAGGCTTCGACCAGTACCGCAAAGACGTCGCAAATTATTCACCTGAAGCGGTGGCTGAGCAGACCGGTGTTTCCGCCCAGCAAATTCGTCAGGCGATGCGCACTTACGCTGCGGCACCGTCAGCCACCATCATGTGGGGAATGGGCGTGACGCAGTTTGGTCAGGCGGTGGACGTTGTAAAAGGTCTGGCGGGATTGGCTTTGTTGACCGGGAACCTCGGGCGCGCCAACGTCGGCGTCGGGCCGGTGCGTGGTCAGAATAACGTGCAGGGAGCCTGTGATATGGGCGTGCTGCCGAACGAATTCCCGGGTTATCAGTCGGTCACTGACGCGAAAATCCGTGCCAAATTCGCCGACGCCTGGGGCATCGACGTGAACCAGATGGACCCGGAAGTCGGCCATCGCATCACTGAGATCCCACATTTGGCGATAGAAGGCCATGTCAAAGCCTACTACATCATGGGCGAAGACCCGTTGCAGACTGAAGCCGACTTGAGTCTGGTGCGCAAAGGGTTTGAGGCGCTGGAATTTGTGGTGGTGCAGGACATTTTCATGACCAAAACGGCAGAACAGGCGGATGTGATCCTGCCTGCAACTTCTTGGGGCGAACACGGCGGCGTGTTTACCTGTGCCGACCGGGGTTTCCAACGCTTCGAGAAAGCCATCGAACCGAAGTACAACGTCAAGCGCGACTGGGAAATCATCAGTCTGCTGGCCACCGAACTCGGTTATCCGATGCACTACAAAGACAATCAAGAAATCTGGGATGAAATGCGCGAGCTGTGCCCGCTGTTCTACGGCGCAACCTACGAAAAAATGGGCACATTCGGCCATGTTCAATGGCCGTGTACCACGCTGGAAAGCCCGGGAACGCAGTACCTGTATCAAGACAATCGTTTTGATACGCCAACCGGCAAAGGCCAGCTGTTTGCCACCGCGTGGCGCGCACCGGCTGAAGTGCCGGACGGTGATTATCCGCTGGTGCTCTGCACGGTGCGCGAAGTCGGCCATTATTCCTGCCGCTCGATGACCGGTAACTGTGCCGCCCTGCAAACGCTGGCCGATGAACCGGGCTTCGTGCAGATGCATCCGCAGGACGCAGAAGCGCTGGGTATCCGCGATCAGCAACTGGTCTGGGTCGCCTCACGCCGTGGCAAAGTTATTTCCCGCGCCAACTACAACGAGCGCATCAATATTGGTGCGGTGTACATGACCTACCAGTGGTGGATTGGCGCCTGTAATGAACTGACCCAGGACAATTTGGATCCGATCTCTAAAACGCCGGAAACCAAATATTGTGCGGTGAAAGTCGAGCAGATTGCCGATCAGCGCTGGGCCGAAAACTACGCCCAACAAACCTACAGCGATATGAAAGCGCGCCTGCGCAGCGCCGTTGAAGATGTGATCCCAGTCGTTGCTGTCGACTGATGTTTTATGCCTCCCCTCTTGGGGAGGTATTTTAGTAAGGAACGTTTATGTCTGCTCCCGGTTTGTTGGTTCGCGTCAGCGGGAAAGTTCAGGGGGTAGGTTTTCGCCCTTTCATCTGGCAGCTTGCCCAGCGTTTACAGCTTAAAGGTGAAGTCCATAACGATAACCAGGGCGTAGAAATTCGCCTGCTGCAACCGGTGAATGTTGAAGAACTGCTGCACGAGCTGTACCAGCACTGCCCGCCGCTGGCGCACATTGACAGCATCAGCCTGCGTCTTTTCTCCTGGCTCACCCCGGTACAAGCGTTTGACATCAGGGAAAGCCAGACGGGACAGATGAACACTCAGGTCGTGCCCGACGCCGCGACCTGCCCGGACTGTCTGCGCGAGATGAATGACCCGCAAGACCGTCGCTATCACTACCCTTTTCTCAACTGTACCCACTGTGGTCCGCGTTTCACGATCATCCGGCAAATGCCTTACGACCGCGCCGCCACCTCGATGGCTGATTTTCCGTTGTGCGATGCCTGTGCAAAAGAATATAGCAGTCCGGCTGAACGGCGTTTTCACGCCCAGCCCGTCGCCTGTCCAAACTGCGGACCCACCCTATTTGCCAGCCATGCTGACGGCGTGCCGCTGGCAAAAGGTGATGATGCATTAACGCTGGCGGTCGAAACGCTGCGCGAAGGCGGCATTGTCGCCATCAAAGGACTCGGCGGTTTTCATCTGGCCTGCGACGCCACCTCACAACTGGCCGTGGTTCGTTTACGCGAACGCAAAATACGCCCCACTCAACCTTTTGGCGTCATGCTGCCGAACAGCCACTGGCTGGCTACATGCACCGACGCCGCGCCGTTGTTTGATGTTCAGGCATTGTTACAATCCGCGGCCGCGCCGATTGTGCTGGTGCCTTTTGCTGCATCATCGCCGCTTTGCCAGGAAATTGCGCCGGATTTGAATGAGGTCGGGCTGATGCTGCCGTCCTCCCCGCTACAGCATTTAATCATGCAGCAGATGAATTCCCCGCTGGTCATGACGTCCGGCAATTCATCGGGCCGCGCACCAGCGTTAACGCATCAGCAGGCGCTGACACAGCTGACCGGTATTGCAGATTTATGGCTGCTGCATGACCGGGATATTGTGCAGCGCGCCGATGATTCCGTGATGCGCTTTACTGGCGGGAAACCCGAGATGATACGCCGGGCACGCGGTTTTGTGCCTGACGCCATCGATCTGCCGCCGGGATTCACCGAACCGCCGCCCTTACTGGCTTTAGGTGGTGATCTGAAGAACACATTCTGTTTCATCCACGGGAAACAGGCGGTGCTGAGCGCACACATTGGGTCGCTTGAGCGAAGCGATATTTTTGTGCAGTGGCAACAGGCAACCGAACATTTATCCCGCCTTTTCGGCTGCCAGCCACAACAACTGGTCTGTGACGCCCATCCGGGATATGTCAGCCATCAATGGGCGCAACAGCAGGCCTTACCCCGAACTGAAGTGCTGCATCATCATGCACATCTTGCCGCCTGTATGGCCGAACACCGCTGGCCGCTGCATGGCGGGCCGGTCATCGGTCTGGCACTCGATGGCCTCGGCTACGGAGAAAAGGGGCAACTTTGGGGCGGGGAGTGTTTGTTGGTGGACTATCTGCATTGCGAACATCTTGGTGGACTCCCTGCCGTAGCATTACCCGGAGGTGAGCGCGCTGCGCTGCAACCGTGGCGCAATCAGCTGGCCCAGTGGTTACGTTTTGTACCTGGCTGGCAAAAATATCCCGAAGCCGCCGGACTATTAACTCAGCCGTGGCAGCCGCTGGAAAAAGCCATCGCTGGGGGGGTGAATACACCTCTGGCTTCCTCCTGCGGGCGATTGTTTGACGCGGTAGCGGCGGCTCTGGGTTGCGCACCGCAAACGCTCAGTTGGGAAGGGGAAGCCGCTTGCCGCTTGCAGGCACTGGCCCAGTCGGCACAGGGACAGCCTCATCCCATCACAGTCAACCTGTTAAAAACAGCAACAGGGCTTGTGTTGGATCTGGCGGGTTTCTGGCAACAGTGGCTTCACTGGCAAGCACCGCGCCCTGCCCGCGCATGGGCATTTCATGACGCGCTGGCTCAGGGTTTCGCCAATATGGCCCACCATGCCGCACGCCTGCACGGCCTGCAAACCGTGGCGCTGGGAGGGGGCGTTCTTCACAACGCGTTGCTGCGTCAATGTCTTCTCAAACATTTAGCCCCGCTCCACGTTCTCACCCCGCAGGCGATCCCTGCCGGTGACGGTGGGCTGGCGCTAGGCCAGGCCATGGTGGCCTGTGCCCGAATTCAGTCTTCAATCAGATCAGATTTACCTAAGGATTCTCATGATTAACCGCACATTTTTTCACACGCACCGTCGTGCTTTCTGGCTGCTGCTTGGCCTCGTGGCGCTCAACGTCGTAGCATGGGTCTGGGCCTTCGTCCTTTTCAGTCACCACGCAGGACTTATCGCTGCCGCCTTGCTGGCTTACGGTTACGGGCTGCGCCATGCAGTCGATGCTGACCATATTGCCGCCATTGACAATGTCACCCGTAAACTGATGCAACAGGGTCAGCGGCCGGTCGCTGTCGGAGCCTACTTCTCCCTCGGCCACTCAAGTATTGTGGTGATCGCCTGCGCGGCCATTGCCGCAACCTCCTTGTTGTTTGGTGACAAGATAGGCTGGCTGCACGACTATGGCAGCACCGTTGGAACGTTGGTATCGGCGCTATTTTTACTGCTGATGGCGGCCGTCAATGCCGCGATTCTGCGCGACGTCTGGCGCCGTTTCGGACAGGCAAAGCGCGGCGTGCCATTCAGTCAGACTGAACATGGCGAGGCTATTGTGGGTGGTGTGATGACCAAAGTTTTCCGCTTTGCCTTCAGATTGGTCAACCGCAGCTGGCAGATGTATCTGGTCGGTTTTCTGTTCGGTTTAGGTTTTGATACCGCAACAGAGATTGGCTTACTGGGCATATCGGCAGCAGGTGCATCCTCCGGCATGTCGGTTTGGAGCATCATGGTATTCCCCGCACTGTTCGCCAGCGGCATGGCACTTATCGATTCATTGGACAATTTTGTTATGGTCGGCGCTTACGGCTGGGCTTTCGACAAGCCGGTGCGCAAGCTTTATTACAATATGACCATTACAGCCACCAGCGTGATCATTGCCCTGTTCATCGGCGGGCTGGAAGCCCTTGGATTACTGGCCGATAAATTCAACTGGCACCAGGGTGGCTGGCAGTTAATTGACCGCCTGAATGAAAATATGGGCAGCGTGGGCTACGCCGCCGTGGCGTTGTTTATCCTCTTCTGGGGGATATCCGCGGTCAACTACCACTGGAAAGGTTACGACAAACTGGGCGTCTAATATGATGCTGAAATAGCACAGTGACGGGGAATATATTTCTGCATAACTTGCATGAATACATTTCTCGTCATTTAAACAATCGATAGATATTGCCTATATTAACCTCTAGGTATTTTCCAAAAAATTATTATGGTTTCTTATACCAGGCTTTAAAATATTTCAGAAAACTATAAAGCATGGCATAAACCCCCGTGACTACACCGACTTTCCCCTCACGCCATGCACCACTGAAAATATACCATTTCCAGAAAGCACCGAAAGCACTAATTTGTCTATTCCCCCTGCGAGTGTCAAGCGACCTTCGGTCTAATTCATCCTTTAGGGAAGATCCACAGGTGTTCAACCGGCAGAGAAAGGCGGCACATCTCCTGACTGCGCACATCGGTTCCATAGGCACGAACCACGAAATCTTCGGCTACGGTACGGAACAGATATTCCCAGCGATCACCGAGGTACATGCTGGTCAGCAGCGGAAGTTCGATCTGATTGCCGTCCGGGTTGTCGCCCATCCGTACTCGCTCTACGCGGATAACGGCGGTTCCCTCCTCACCGGCTTTCACGCCATCACCTGCCTGCCCCCACAAGACCCAGTCTTTGCCTTCAATCCTGGCTTTGCCGTCGGTCACTTCGGTCACTTTTCCGTGCAGACGGTTGTTACTGCCCATGAATTCGGCGGTGAACAGCGTTTTGGGAGAGCCGTACATTTCCTGCGGCGTACCCTGCTGCTCTATTTTGCCGTTATTGAGCAACAAGATGCGGTCGGAAATGGCCATCGCTTCATTCTGATCATGCGTCACCATCAGGGCCGACAAACCCAGTTTGATGATCAGTTCACGCAGGAAAACCCGCGCCTCTTCGCGCAGTTTGGCGTCCAGATTCGACAACGGTTCATCGAGTAAAATCACCGGCGGGTTATACACCAGCGCACGGCCAATCGCCACACGCTGTTGCTGTCCACCCGATAGCTGATGCGGGTGGCGTTTGCCCAGATGGCCTAAACCGAGCTGTTCCAGCACGGCCTGCACCCGCTGGTTAAGTTCAGACGACGCAACTTTTCGCAGTTTTAGCGGATACGCCACGTTCTCAAACACGGTTTTATGCGGCCAGAGCGCATAGGACTGAAAGACCAGCCCAAGGTTGCGCTCTTCTGCCGGGATTTCGCTGCGTGAAGTGCCGTCATACACGGTATTTTTACCAATGATGATGCGGCCCTGCGTCGGTTTTTCCAGCCCGGCAACGGCGCGCAGCAGCGTGGTTTTCCCGCTGCCCGACGGCCCCAGCAATGAGACCACTTCGCCGCGCTTGAGATCCATGGAGACGCCCTTCAGCACCGGATTGTCGCCGTAGGTCAGATGCAGGTTATCTACTGATAGCTCAATCATGTAATTTCACTCCGAAACGTAAGGCAATACCCAGACCTAACACCACCAAAAGGATGTTAATAAAGGAGAGCGCAGCGACGATATCAATAGCACCAGCCGCCCACAGGGAGACCAGCATCGAGCCGATGGTCTCGGTACCTGGTGAAAGCAGGTAAACCCCCGTCGAGTATTCGCGCTCAAAAATCAGGAACATCAGCAGCCATGAGCCAATCAGCCCGTAACGCGACAGTGGGATAGTGACGTGGCGGGTGATTTGTCCACGGGTGGCACCGGTACTGCGCGCCGCTTCTTCCAACTCGGGACCAACCTGCAATAACGTCGAGGAGATCAACCGCAGGCCATACGCCATCCACACCACCGTGTACGCCAGCCAGACGCTGAAAATGGTGCTACGCAGCGATCGCAGCCACACCACCAGGTTGTCGCGCATCCACTGTGACCACCACATATCCGACAACCAGCCAGATTTAAGCGAGTTATCAAGCCACATCGGCAGGAACAGGAAGACCCACAGAAACGCCAGACCGGCCAGCAAACCCGGCACCGCACGCGGCACCAGCACGCTGTAGTCGAGAAAACGCGTCACGCCGTCTGGTTTACGGTGCATGGCGATACCGATAAACAGATAGCAGCCCACGGCCAACGCGCCACCGATAACCCCGATGCTCATGGAGTTGACGATCGCCCGCAGCAGATTGGGTTGCTCCCAGATAGTGCGGAAGGTATTGAGCGAGAGCTCATCCCAAATCGATACGCCCACGCCCCAGTTGGAAATAAAGGCACGTAAGACAACGCCCACCAGCGGCACGCCAATCGTCACCGTCAGCCAGAACGCCACCACCGCACCGGCTACCCACCGCCATTTTCCGAGCGGTAAAGCACGGGCCTGTGACGCTTTGCCCTTGACGGTTACAAAGCGGTTGGCGGTACGCATCAGGCGTCGCTGCAACATCACCAACGGAATGGTAATACAGATAAGCACCACGGCGACGGCAGCCATCAGGTGATAAGACGGCGTACCGAGTTTATTGGTCAGTTGGTAGAGGTAGGTCGCCAACACCATGTTGCCTTCAGGATCGCCGAGTACCAGCATCAGACCAAAGACTTCCAGCCCGAGGAAAAACAGCAATACGGTGGCATACAAAATAGCCGGACGTACCATCGGCAAGCTGACCGCCGTCATCACTTGCAGCGGGGAAGCACCGGCGGTACGCGCGGCCTCTTCCACGTCGGAACCGACGCTTCGCAACGCAGAAGAGATATAGAGGTAGGCATGAGGAACGTGGGTCAGACCGGCGATCACCACGATGCTCGACATGTCATAAATGTTCCAGGGAACAAAACCAAACAGGGATTCCGCCCACAGCGAGAAGAACCCCACCGGCCCGGCGGCAACCACATAGCCAAAACCGAGGACCATTGGCGACACAAAGATCGGCACCAGGATCAGCGGCTCAATCAGACGGCGACCGGGTAAATCGGTACGCACCATCAGGAAGGCCAGTATTCCGCCAAGCGGAATAGAGATAACTACCAGCCCGAATGCCAGTATAAATCCGCTTTTCAGCGCCTTATAAAAGTCGGGATCGGTGAAGATAAATTCAAAGGCTTCAAGACTGAAGACTTTTGACGGTGAAAAAAACGGTGCTGATAGAAAACTTTGTATAACGATAAACGACAGCGGGATGTAAATAACGAGGGTTGTTATCAATACCACAAGACTGCGCGGCAACCCCTGCCACTTTCGGCGCAATGCATTCATGTCACTTCCCTTCGGTGAGGAACCCGGAACAATGCAATAAAACCCGAGAAAAGAAGGCGTGAGGCGAATTTCGGCTCACGCCCCAATCATTATTTTTGAGCGGCTTCGCGCCATTCTTTGATGTAATCCAGACGTTTTTTCTGCTGCAGATATTCCAGCAGAGTTTCATCAACCGGGATCGGCTTGAGCGCATTGCCGAGCATTTTGGTCATGCCATCAATATCGTTGGTGCCTTCAATATCATTGCGGATTGACGGAATATCGGCTTTGTTAGCAAGAATGTTCTGCCCCGCTTCTGACAGCACGTAATCAAGCCACAGTTTCGCAGCGTTGCTGTTTTTGGATTCCTGGCTGATAAAGGAGACGCGGGACAGCACCAGGGTGTAATCCTTCGGATAGGAGATACCAAGTGAAGGATCGGTTTTGGCGCGGGCTTCAGCGTAAGAACCGAGAATGTTAAAGCCAATCAGGTTTTCCCCTGAAGAAACCCTTTCCATCATGGTGCCGGTCGAGGACTGCACCGCCAGGCCACCTTTCGCCACTTCGCTTAACGTTTTGAAGTAATTCGGGTCAGCTTTGAAATCCTGCACGGAGAGCATGAAACCGAGACCTGATTTTTCAATGTCATAGGTTGTGACTTTTTTCTTGAACTTGTCTGGCTGGCTGGCAATCAGCTTTGCCAGCGCAGTGTGGGAATCAGGAACGTCGGCCTGAGGGATCAGGCGTTTGTTATAGATAAAAACCACTGGCTCATACGTCGTGCCATACGCTTTATCTTTCCACACGGCCCACTTCGGTAATTTTGACAATTCAGGTGATGAGTATTCGGCGGCATAGTCGGTCGCCAGTTTCAGCGCGGTGTCCATCGATGAGCTCCACACGACGTCACCGCTGGTGCCGCCCGCCGCCTGTTCGCTAATATAGCGGTTGTAGAGTTCGGTACTGTTCATGTCGTTATATTCGACTTTCACGCCTGGATAAGCCGCTTCAAAGCCCTGAATCAGCGGGCCTGCCGCCTTGGTGTCGGTGGTTGAATAGATAACCACCTTGCCCTCTTTCGTCGCCGCATCGATAATTTTTTGATAGTCAGCAGGATACCCTTGAGGCAATGCAGAGAGTGCAGAGGTAGAGATAAGGACAGCAGAAGCAATCAGAGAGATACGTAATTTTTTCGACATTATTGTTAACCTCTAGTTACATTTGAGAAACTAAAAATCAACATAGCGCATAACATCTGACTGGCAATGGGGTAATTTTTTTATCTTCGCAATTTGTGATTCGAGGCGTTTTTTAGGCAATTAACTCCATTAAAACCACGGAGAAAAGGGATTTGGCAGGGTGACTTGCTGAACGACAGGCACAAAAAAAGCCGCTAATTGCTTAGCAGCTTTCTCTTGTTGTTTGTGGCGGAGGAGGAGAGATTCGAACTCTCGAATGGTTTCCCATCGCCGGTTTTCAAGACCGGTGCCTTCAGCCGCTCGGCCACCCCTCCGCAAACAACAACTTGCCTGAACGTTCAGTTGCTCAGACGGGGCGTAGTATACAAGACAGAATAAAAGAAGCAAACATTATTTTCACTCCAGCTTGTTGATTTCATGAGTATTTAGAGGACACCCCCAAATACCAGACACAAAAAAAGCCGCTAATTGCTTAGCAGCTTTCTTGTGTTGTTTATGGCGGAGGAGGAGAGATTCGAACTCTCGAATGGTTTCCCATCGCCGGTTTTCAAGACCGGTGCCTTCAGCCGCTCGGCCACCCCTCCGCAACGAAGCGAACTATAAACATAGCTATTCTCCTTGTAAAGCCTGATCACGTTCATTTGCCTGAAAAACAGGCATTCGATGATCAAATGATGATTAAATCATCATTGCGGCCATTTTAACGTCACTGTTCCGCAGTTTACCGGCGTTCTGATGGGTAAAGAAGGGTAAAACGCCTTTAATCACCTGCCGTAACTATCTATGATCCTCACCTGATTGTATTTTCACCGACTCCAACTTTTGTCGATAAGTGAGATTTTTACTATGGATCGTATCGTTGCCTCTTCCTCATCACGCGCGGGCTCGCTGTTAAGCACCCACCGCGTGCTGCGTAATACTTATTTTATGCTCGCGCTGACGCTGGGCTTTTCAGCGATCACCGCAACGGCCAGCACGATACTGCGTCTGCCCTCACCTGGCATGATGCTCACGCTGGTCGGTTTTTACGGTCTGATGTTCCTGACTTATCGCACTGCCGATCGCCCGGCCGGAATACTGGCTGCGTTCGCCCTGACCGGCTTTATGGGATATACCATGGGTCCGATGCTCAGTTCGCTGCTGGCAGCCGGTGCGGGTGATATTATTATGTTGGCCCTCGGTGGCACCGCGCTGGTGTTCTTCTGCTGTTCAGCCTACGTGCTGACCACCCGCAAAGACATGTCATTCCTGTCGGGGATGATGATGGCGGGCTTTGTAGTGTTACTGGTGGCCGTGATCGCTAACCTGTTCCTGCAAATTCCTGCGCTGTCACTGGCGATAAGCTGTCTGTTTATTCTGTTCTCCGCCGGTGCGATTTTGTGGGAGACCAGCAACATCATTCACGGCGGCGAAACCAACTATATTCGCGCGACGGTCAGCCTGTACGTCTCGTTGTATAACGTGTTCGTCAGCTTGTTGAGTATTCTGGGGCTGTCACGCAGTAACTAATGCTCCCAATGAATCAGGCCCCGCAAATGCGGGGCTTTTTATTTTGTGCCGCTGACCTTTTTGTTAGACTGTACGCTGAGTTTTTACCGCTTTGAGGTTTTATGCTGGAGTTTGCAGGTCGTGAAATTGAGACCGACGCTCAGGGTTATCTGAAAAACAGCGCTGACTGGGATGAAGCCATAGCACCTCTGCTGGCCGAACAGGAAGCCATCGCCCTGACTGACGCCCACTGGGAAGTGATCCGCTTTGTGCGCGAATTCTATCTGGAATTCAATACCTCGCCGGCCATCCGCATGCTGGTCAAAGCCATAGGCCAAAAGTACGGCGAAGAAAAAGGGAACAGCCGTTATCTGTTCCGGCTGTTCCCTGAAGGCCCGGCGAAACAAGCCACTAAAATTGCCGGGCTGCCAAAGCCGGTGAAATGCCTGTAAGAGATTCGGGCAATTCGTCTTTCAATCAATGGCGGATTTTAAAGTCGCTGAAATCGCCGGGCGCCGCCGGTTCGCTTATTACACGATCCACGGTGGCATGTTTTGGGCCCCCCTGTTTCAGCCATGCCAGCAGTTGGTCAACTTTATCCTGCTCACCATAGACCACGACCTCCACGCTGCCGTCATCCAGATTTCTGGCATAGCCGGTCAGACCCAGCGCCGTCGCCTGATGCTGTGTTGCAAAACGAAAACCGACACCTTGTACCCGGCCGTAGACATAGGCGGCTATACTGATTTTTGCCATAATATTCTCTCCGTTAGCGGTATGGTTCGTTGCAATTTAGACTGCTTGCCCGGACAATGACGCTCTTTTTTTGTCTCCGAACTGACAGAACCTAATTCTATGACTGCTCGTTTATTTTTGGCCAAAGGCCGCGAAAAATCCCTCCTGCGCCGCCATCCGTGGGTGTTTTCCGGCGCGGTAACCCGTGTTGAAGGCAAAGCTAATTCTGGCGACACTATTGATATTGTAGACAGTCAGGGCAAATGGCTGGCGCGCGGTGCCTATTCTCCCGCTTCACAAATCCGCGCCCGCGTCTGGACTTTCCGTCAGGACGAAGACATCGATATCGAATTTTTCGTCCGTCGTTTACAGCAGGCACAAAGCTGGCGTGACTGGATTGCCAAACGTGATGGCCTTGACGGCTACCGCCTGATTGCCGGCGAATCCGATGGTCTGCCGGGTATCACCATCGACCGTTTCCAGAATTTCCTGGTGATCCAACTGTTGTCCGCTGGCGCGGAATATCAGCGAGCACCACTGCTGGCTGCACTGCAAAAATGCTATCCGACTTGTGCTATTTGGGACCGTTCTGACGTCGCGGTGCGTAAGAAAGAGGGTCTTGAGCTAACCCAGGGGCACGTTCTGGGAGATGAACCGCCTGCCCTGCTGCCGATTCAGGAACACGGCATGAGTTTGCTGGTCGATATTAAAGCAGGCCATAAAACCGGCTTCTATCTTGACCAGCGCGACAGTCGCCTGGCGGCGCGTAAATACGCCGAAGGTCGTAAAGTGCTGAACTGCTTCTCTTACACCGGCGCATTTGCGGTTTCCGCGCTGATGGGCGGTTGTGAGAAAGTCATTAACGTCGATACCTCGCAGGGTGCGCTGGATATCGCCCGTCAGAACGTTGAACTGAATAATCTTGATCTGTCCAAGGCTGAGTTCGTGCGCGAAGACGTGTTCCAGCTGCTGCGTAAATACCGCGCAGAAGGCGAACAATTCGACATGATCGTGATGGATCCGCCGAAGTTTGTCGAAAACAAAAATCAACTGGCCAGCGCCTGTCGCGGTTACAAAGATATCAACATGCTGGCATTACAGTTGTTGCGACCGGGTGGCATTTTGTTGAGTTTCTCCTGTTCTGGCCTGCTGCCAACCGATCTCTTCCAGAAGATCCTCGCGGATGCGGCACTTGATGCTCATCGTGAGATTCAGTTTGTTGAACAGTTCCGTCAGGCGGCTGACCACCCGGTGATTGGTTCCTATCCGGAAGGTCTCTATCTGAAAGGCTTCGCCTGCGTCGTCATGTCCTGATTTTATCGATCTGTGCCTTTAACGGGCACAAATTGCGAATCATCAGTACTAAAAGTGGTCAAAACTTGAAATAGAGCGTTCTGCCTCCATATAGAAGGTAGAACGTATTTCTCAGGAGGTGACTATGATTGCCAGCAAATTTGGTATAGGCCAGCAGGTTCGCCACAGGCTGTTAGGGTATTTAGGTGTGGTGATTGACGTGGATGCAGAGTATTCACTGGATAAACCTGATGCCGCAGAAGTGGATGCCGACGAGGCAATGCGCACCGCACCTTGGTACCACGTGGTGATGGAAGACGATAAAGGTCAGCCCGTGCATACTTATCTGGCTGAGATCCAAATTGATCATGAAGCGGCACGCTCGCACCCTGAGCAAACTTCGCTGGACGATTTAGCGGAGTCCGTCCGCAATCAGTTACTGGCGCCACGCCTGCGTAATTAGCCCTCTGCGAAGCAGATATGCTTGCCACAAAAAACCGGTCCTCTTAAGACCGGTTTTTTTATGTCTGCGTTCTCTGCCGGATTTATTTTTCCAACCCCAACCGTGGGATCTCAATTTTTGGACAGCGGTCCATGACCACGTTCAACCCTGCCTGCTTCGCCAGAACCGCAGCCTGTTCATTGATCACCCCCAGTTGCAGCCACAATACTTTAGCGCCAATGTCGACGGCTTCCTGCGCAACACCATATGCTGCTTCTGCATTGCGAAAGACATCGACCATATCTACCGGATGAGGAATCTCAGCCAACGTCGCGTAGGCCGTTTGTCCGAGCAACGTTTTACCCGCCAGTTTTGGACTCACCGGCGTCACCTCGTATCCCTGTGCAAGCAGATATGCCATCACGCCATGGCTGGGACGTGACGGATTATCGCTGGCACCCACAAGAGCGATGGTTTTGACGTCGTTAAGGATCATACTGATATCTTTGTCTTGCATGGCGTAAACCTCATTGAATGACGTCTGGAAAGTGTAACTCAACCTTCAGACTTCCACCGTTCTTCCTAACAGCAAACGCAGGGAAAGCACTCGCGGAATAGTGTTTCAAAAAGTAAATGTGAATACATTCTGCAAAATTTTGACACACTATGTGTGTTGTTCGATAATAGAGGGTGTCAGTCGCGGTAAAAGGAGGAACGATGTACGTCAAAACTAAGGCCATGATGGCCGCTTTATTATCGGCTTGCCTGCTGGCACCCGCTTCTGCTACCAGTCTGAAGCTCTCCCCTGAGCTGGATTTGTTGGTTATTGATGGCAAAAAAATGTCAGGTGCAATACTTAAAGGGGCAGACAGTCTGGAAGTCGATGCCGGACAGCACCAGATATTATTTCAGGTGAGCAAAACGCTGCACCCCGCCATGATGACGCCAATGACTTATCACTCGCCAGCGATGATAGTGACGTTCAGCGCTAAAGACTTGCGTTCTGTTTCCTTCGTTTTGCCTCCTTTGAATAACGAAATGGACGCCGCTTTTTTCAGTCGGAAACTTAACTACCGTGTAGTGGACGAAAAGGGCCAGGACATTGCTACCCGCCGCGATGTGCTGAGATCTGCCCCTTACAGCAGTTCCGTTGATTTGGTGAAGATGATGATTCGCTATAACTTGTCGGGCCTGAAAGCGTCAGTACCGGATTTCGCCACACTGGCGCAAAAGAGCGATTCTGCGGTAAATCCCACCCCGCTTTCGGCACTGATCCCAGCCAGCCCTGCCGCAACGCAATCTTTACCGCCTTTTTGGGCGCAGCTTACTTCCTCTGCACATTTCGGTCGTTTTTTATCCTGGCTCACCCTGCCACGCGCCTGATAGCAAACAGATTTCCCCGCCTGCTTCACGAATTACATTTTCATTCCCTTAATTCTTGCGTCAGCTCTATGCAGTAAAACGCAGTTTCAGTAGTCTGAATGCAACTATACTCTGCGTTTCTGACTCTGTGTTTAAGGGATAATTGATGGAATTTACCACCCGCACCATTGCTAAGAAAAAACATATCGCGTTGGTCGCACACGACCACTGTAAAAGTACTTTAATGAAATGGGTCGATAAGAATATGGCCGAGCTGGCGCAGCATACGCTTTATGCCACCGGCACTACGGGTAATCTGGTACAGCGTAGTACCGGAATGGAAGTAAAAAGTATGCTGAGCGGCCCGATGGGCGGCGATCAACAAGTGGGGGCATTGATTGCGGAAGGGAAAATCGACATGTTGATTTTTTTATGGGATCCGCTGAACGCCGTGCCCCATGATCCGGATGTGAAAGCTCTACTGCGACTGGCCACCGTGTGGAATATCCCGGTAGCCACCAATCTGTCGACGGCTGATTTCCTGATTGCGTCGCCGCTGTTCAAGTCGGAAGTCGAAATTTCAATTCCTGACTATCAACGCTATTTATGGGCGCGCCTGAAAGATTAAGTCGCTTTTCTGCCCGCCAGTGCGCCTTGTGCCGCATTGACGGGCATCTTCACAATAAATCAGGGCTTACGCTGGGCCGGCACACCCAAATCTTCCAGCTGTTCAACAAACACCGAGGGCTGAGATTTGTTCTGCAATAACCAGACATTGTGCTTCGCCCTGGTCATGGCGACATAGAGCAGACGCCGCTCTTCTGCATCAGCGAAATTCTCCGGCTCGGGTAATAACACCTCTTCCAATAACGACTCACGCGCTGCCGCCGGGAAACCATCATTACCCTCATCCAGACCCACGATAATCACATACTCGGCCTGCTGACCTTTACTGGCATGAATAGTCATAAACTCAATGTTCAGCTTAGGCCAGCGGGTAGCCGCTTTCTGCAAGACTTCAGGCCGCCGGTGATGATAACGGGCGAGCACCAGAATGCGATCTTCAAATTTGGCGAAGCCACTGAGCTTGTCCAATAGCGCATCCAGCTGGTCATCCGGCAGGATCACCACATTTTTCTTATTCCCTTTCGTCAGGCTGTTAAGCGGTTTCTTCAGCTGATAGGGATTTTGCTGCACGAACTTGTTAGCAATTTCGCCAATCCGGTCGTTAAAGCGGTAAGTCGTATCAAGTGCGCATTGCGCACCCTCGCCAAAATTAGTCGCAAAAGCGGTGGTCAACGATAGCTCGGCACCGCTGAAACGATAGATAGCCTGCCAGTCATCACCCACGGCAAACAGGCTGGTGTGGCTATTTTGATCACGCAGTGCGGCTAAAAGGCGGGCGCGCTGCGGTGAGATGTCCTGAAACTCATCCACCAGAATATGTTTCCAGGGGCTGACAAAGCGGCCCTTTTCCAGAAGATTGACCGCCTGATGAATCAGACCGGAGAAGTCGACGGCGTCCTCATCTTTCAGGGCTGATTTCCAGGCTTTCAGCAACGGGGCCATCAGACGGATACGTTTCTGGAAAAGATCGCGCACCTTTTCCGACGCCTGTTCGACCATTTCTGCCTGGCTACCGCCGTGCATTCGCATCAGGCCGAGCCAGCGTTCAAGACGGCTACCCAGCCGTTCGGCCAGCGCTTTATTCTTCCAGTAATCACCTTCGGGAACGTCCCACTCGAGTTCATCCGTCATCCACTGGCGCCAGCCACTGGCCTGTACTTTTTTCTCAGCACACTGTTGTTGCCAGGTTTTGATTAACAAACTGCGGCGGGCTTTGCTGTCTGTTTCCAGCTTGCTGATTTTTGGCGTTTTCTTGCTGCCTTCCTGGATAATGTGCAGCGCCAGCGCATGAAAGGTTTTAGCCTTAATGTCACTGGTATTTAGACGCTCTTTGATGCGGGCATTCATTTCATCTGCCGCCTGGCGGCCAAAGGCCAGCAGCAGGACCTGTTGCGGATGGGCCTCCTGCCGATGCAGCAGCCAACCGGCGCGCGCCACTAACACGGAGGTTTTACCGCTCCCCGCACCGGCTAAGACCAGCACGGAATCTTCGCCGTTAACCACGGCGCGGCACTGACTGTCGTTAAGCGGCGCGGTTTCAACGTTGTCAAAGAAAGCGCGGTTCTGTTCGATAACCCGGCTGGTCCAGGCCACATTGCGTTTATCCACGCTTTGCGCGCCCTGTCGGAGCCATTTCAGACAAAGTTCGTAATTATCACGGCAGTTATCGAATTCGCCCAAGCGTTCGACCGGGACCGGAACCGCAGAAAAAGCCTCGGCGATATTTTGCTGAACGGCCGCCAGTTCGCTTTTCTTGAACCATTTATCCTGCTGCTCAATACGCACAATGCTCTCAGCCTGCTGATGCAGAACGCCAGCACTGACCTCACTCATCTCCTCGCTCCAGCGTTGCCATACTTTAAGAAGATGGTGGTAAAACTGCTGTGTTTCCTGCCATTCGGTACCGTGCAGCCTGACGACTTTTTCTTCCGGCAGCTCAAACTCCAGCTCTCCCCAGACAATGCCGCGTTTGCAACGGATATGAATGAGCTGATTGAAAGGGATCAGGTAATGATGTTTATCGCCACTGACTTCAACGCCTGCATTGAGCAGCCGCACCCGATTGTAAGGATGCTGTGCCAGATGTTTCCCGAAAGAAGTCGATTTCAGTTCCATATCATCACGCCATGATTTCTCATTTTAAGAGCCATTAATTGATAGCTGATTATTAATTAAGGATTTGTAGTCAGTTTACCTGTAACAAGCGCTGGTGCTCTACCCCCAATGTCAGGGTAGAATAAAAAGAGTAGAATTTCCGTTAACGCTATGGCGTTACTAACCTCTTATGATCTGTGCCGGGTGATTACATGCGCGCTATTTTAAATATTCTAAATTTCGTATTGGGTGGCGTCTTTACGACGCTGGCGTGGTTATTGGCTACCGTTATCAGCATTGTGCTGATTTTTACCTTGCCGCTGACCCGTTCTTGCTGGGAAATCACCCGTCTTTCGCTGGTTCCGTTCGGTAATGAAGCCATGCACGTCAATGAATTGTACCCGGAAAAGCGTAATGCTGTGCTTTCAGGCGGCGGGACGTTGCTGAATATCTTCTGGTTCATCTTTTTCGGTTGGTGGTTGTGCCTGACGCACATCGCCGCCGGTATTGTTCAATGTTGCACCATCATCGGCATTCCGGTGGGTATTGCTAATTTCAAGATTGCCGTGATTGCCCTTTGGCCTGTGGGCCAGCGGGTGGTTTCCGTTGAGATGGCGCAACAGGTTCGCGAAGCCAATGCCCGTCGCAATCTGGATAACGGACGTATTCGTTAATTATTGCCTGATTCCTTCAGCCATTACTTCAGCCTTTTTATTACGTGGAGTTCGTCGTGCTCTCTTTTGCTCCGGGTTTAAGGCGTTTTGCCTATAACAGCAATGTGCTGTATTACATCCGTATTTTTATCGCGCTTACCGGGGCGGCGGCAATGCCGTGGTGGCTTCATCTGCCGAAATTAACCATCCCGTTAACACTGGGTGTGGTGGCGGCAGCGCTTGCGGATCTTGATGACCGCCTGACCGGCCGGTTACGCAATTTGTTGATCACGCTGGTCTGTTTTTTCATTGCGTCGGCTTCGATTGAACTGCTTTTCCCATACCCCTGGTTTTTTGCCTTAGGTCTGATGGTCTCTACCTGCGGTTTTATTCTGTTAGGCGCTCTGGGACAACGTTACGCCACGATTGCCTTCGGCGCGCTGCTGATTGCCATTTACACCATGCTCGGCACCAGCATGTACCACGTCTGGTATCAGCAGCCTGCGCTGCTGTTATGCGGGGCTATCTGGTACAACCTGCTGACACTTGCCGGGCATATTCTTTACCCGATTCGCCCTTTGCAGGACCTGATTTCGCGCTGCTATCAGCAACTGGCTCATTACCTGGAAGCCAAAGCCACGCTGTTCGACCCCGATCAAGAAGGCGATAACAAGAAACAATTGGTGGAGTTGGCAATGGCCAACGGCCAACTGGTTGCCACCCTGAATCAGACTAAAAACACGCTGCAAACCCGCCTGAAAGGCGACCGTGGGCAGAAAGGAACACGCAGAACGCTGCACTACTATTTTGTTGTGCAGGATATTCACGAGCGGGCGAGTTCCTCACATGTGCAATATAAAAAGCTCAGCGAACAATTTCACCACAGCGATATTTTGTTCCGCTTCCAACGCCTCATGAGCATGCAGGCCCGCGCCTGCATGCAACTTTCACAATCTATTCTTTACCGGCAAAAGTATTCACATAATACCCAGTTCGATCGGGCGTTTTCACGTCTTGACGAAGCCCTGTTGCGCCTCGACGCTCAGGCAAAACATCGGGAAATGCTTCAGGCGCTGCGTCATTTATTACGTAACTTACGCGCCATCGATGCTCAGTTAGCCAGTATTGAGTCCGAGCAAACACTACCTGAGAACCAGGACGGTAAAAGTCCGTTTGCAGACAACAAGCTCACGGGCCTTGATGACATCTGGTTGCGGATATCTCGCCATCTGACACCAAAATCAGCACTATTTCGCCACGCGATTCGTATGTCGATTGTACTGGTCGTCGGTTACGGGTTTATTCAAATTAGTGGGCTGAGTCACGGTTACTGGATTTTGCTCACCAGTTTGTTTGTTTGCCAGCCGAACTACAGCGCCACCCGACGCCGTCTGGCGTTGAGGATCATCGGTACCCTGGCCGGGATTGTGCTGGGCATTCCCATTCTATATTTCGTTCCTTCTATCGAAGGTCAGATGGTGCTGATCGTTATCAGCGGCGTGCTGTTCTTTGCCTTTCGAAATGTGCAATACGCGCATGCCACGATGTTTATCACTTTATTGGTTCTGCTGTGCTTTAACCTGCTGGGTGAAGGGTTCGAAGTCGCCATTCCACGTATTATTGATACGCTTATCGGCTGTGCTATCGCCTGGGCTGCGGTGAGTTTTATCTGGCCGGATTGGAAGTTCAGGCAGTTGCCTGCTGTGGTGGAAAAAACCTTCACTGCCAATTGCCGCTATCTTGATGCCATTCTGGTCCAATATCATCAAGGGAAAGATAACGGGCTGGATTATAGGTTGGCCAGACGTGATGCACATAACTGCGATGCAGAACTGGCTTCCGTTGTCTCGAACATGACCTCGGAGAAGGATAATGATCCCGAGACGCTTGAGGCCGCGTTCCGCCTCTTGTGCCTGAATCACACCATGCTGAGTTATATTTCCGCACTCGGCGCACATCGTGAAAAGTTATATGATGCAGAAACTTTGCAGTTGCTGGATGACGCTGCCTGCTGTGTTGATGGCGCCTTGCATCATGAACCCTCAGAGTCCGGACGAATTCAGCAAGCACTGGAACAGTTGATGGCGCGCATTCAGCTGCGCACCACCGAGTCGGACAGTAAAGAACAACTGGTCTTACAGCAAATTGGCCTGCTGGTGACTCATCTTCCTGAACTCACCGACCTTAACAGCAAAATTTTGCCGGTTACCGACGCTTAAAATATCTGCTTATCGCAAACAGGCTTCAGTGCGCTGGCAATGACGTCAGCGCCTGATGCGATAAAAACCATTGAGTGAGCAAAATACGGGCGTCGTGAGGCAGTGCCGCTTCATGAAAACCCAATATTGCGCCTTCAAGTGCCATCAACACATTTAACCCGACATTTTGTTTAACAGAACATAACTTTAAATAAGTGGTACACGCGCCCTGAGCCCTTAACTGCGAAGAGGTGGAGATCCCAATCTGCCACAGTAAACGCTCAAGATTCAGACTGATATTCGGTAAATCTTTGAGTCTCGCATTCCCATTTTTCTTCGTATTAATGTCATTGAGCATCCCATCAAGTGAACTTTTCGCCAGCGCTAAAAGCCGTTCAGGTTCCTCCCAAAGACTCTGGCCCACTTTGAAATAGCGTAATGAAACCGCGATCCCTCTTTTGCGGTAAATCAGAGACTCCATTCCCATAAAGCTAAAGTGTTTTTCATTTTCCAGGGTTGCACGCAGGTATAACTCCCCTTCGGAAACGAGTGCAAACATGACGCCATTTGCAGAAAGACTGTAGCCACCAAATTGAGATCTGGAATATATGTTTCCTAATGAAGCGAAACATTGCTTAGATTCAGAAATCCTTTTTTTTGATTGATTAATCATTGCGATATCCTTCCATGAGTAGACTTAAATGTACTTTCTTCAGTTACGTGGGCAACTAAATGCAAAATACGCAAAGTCCCTCTGAGCGCCAAACAGAAAATGCATTTACATGAGTTTGCCTTCAAAATATGCGAGATTTCTCGGAAAAATTTGGGTTGATCTTTATCCAATCAGCGAGTACTGTACATCCATACAGTAACTCACTGGCGGGGCATAGCATGCGAACTCAATACCAGGAAATTCATCGTTTCAGTCATCAGGCGCTTTCTACAAATTCACCAAGCGCTACTCAACCGATATCGACAAATAATGGTCTGATCACTGAGTTCGTCTATAGCGAGAGCCAACCAGCCCTGTCACAGTTACTTTTACCTCTATTGCAGCACCTTGGAATGCAATCGCGTTGGCTGTTGTGGCTCACACCACAACAAAAACTCAGCCGCCATTGGATATCTCAATCAGGCCTTCCTGTTGGGAAAATAGTTCAGGTTAGCCAAATTAATGCGATGTCGACGGTTGATGCGATGGAAAAAGCGTTGCTGACAGGAAACTACAGTGTAGTACTTGGATGGTTGCCAGATTTGACGAATGCAGAGCGTGAAAGATTGCGATTAGCGGCAGTTCAGGGAGGGGCTTATGGGTTCATTATGAGACCGACAAATGATGTAATCTCAGGTCATGGACAGCAACCAATCGTAAAAATTCACTCCTCCGTATACCATTAGTTCAAATTAGGAACATTCTGATGAAAATAGAGGGTTAATTAGTGAATTGTGCTAAAAAGTGCGTTTTTGTCGGTAAAAATGGGCTTAGAAGGTGCAAGCACCCCCAAAGTTTCGTCAACAAACAGCCAAACATGTTAAGAAATGTGTACGTTTTAGCCTTTTTTTCCAGGGTGTTTCCATATCAAGCTTGTAAGTTTCTCGCCACGTTGTAGACTTTAGAACGCCAAGGTTGCTCTATAATGCCAACGTAAAGTGGCAAAGTTCTTAACGGAAGCAATAACTTTGGCTCAAGGATTTTAACCAAGGGCTTAAATTGCTTAAAGCTCAATTGGCCCATTTGGATGATAACGAGGCGCAAAAATGAAAAAGACAGCTATCGCATTAGCAGTGGCACTGGCAGGTTTCGCAACCGTAGCGCAAGCTGCCCCGAACGATAACACCTGGTACACCGGTGGTAAATTGGGCTGGTCCCAATACCATGACACTGGTTTCGCAAATGCTTACGAAGGTATCGGCAATGGCCCTACCCACGACAGCCAACTGGGTGCAGGTGCGTTTGTAGGTTACCAAGCCAACCAGTACCTGGGCTTTGAAATGGGATATGACTGGCTTGGCCGCATGCCTTACAAAGGCGACGTGAACAACGGTGCTTTCAAAGCGCAAGGCGTTCAACTGGCTGCTAAACTGAGCTACCCACTGACTGACGATCTGGACATCTACACTCGTCTGGGTGGTATGGTTTGGCGTGCAGACTCCAAAGGCAACTTTGGCACAACTGGCGAACGTATCAGCGATCACGACACCGGTGTTTCTCCACTGGCAGCCGTTGGTTTCGAATACGCTGTAACCAAAAACTGGGCTACTCGTCTGGATTACCAGTGGGTTAACAACATCGGTGATGCTGCTACTGTTGGCGCGCGTCCTGATAACGCAATGCTGTCTGTTGGTGTTTCTTACCGTTTCGGTCAGGACGTTGCAGCAGCTCCAGTTGTTGCTCCGGTAGCAGCTCCAGTTGTTGAAACCAAAAAGTTCACTCTGAAGTCTGACGTTCTGTTCACCTTCGGCAAATCTAGCCTGAAACCAGAAGGCCAACAGGCTCTGGATCAGCTGTACACCCAACTGAGCTCAATGGATCCTAAAGACGGTTCTGTTGTAGTTCTGGGTTACACCGACGCAGTAGGTTCTGAGCAGTCTAACCAGAAACTGTCTGAGCAACGCGCTCAAACTGTTGTTGATTACTTAGTTTCTAAAGGCATCCCGTCAGATAAAATCTCTGCACGTGGCATGGGCGAAACTAACTCAATCACTGGCAACACCTGTGGCTACAAAACTGGCCGTGCTACTAAGGCTCAGATCGCTTGCCTGGCACCAGATCGCCGCGTAGAAATCGAAGTTAAAGGTATCAAAGACGTTGTGACTCAGCCTCAGGCTTAAGTCATTCCGCTTTAATACTGTTTAACCACAGATATTAAAAACCCCGCTCAGGCGGGGTTTTTTTATGTCCGAATTTGGCGTAAGAATATGGCGAATAAGTCAGGCGCGACGAGACGCCCTGCTTAAGCTACTCTTTTAGTTATTCTTTGTTACCGAGGATTTGCTGCAGGTCTTCTTTGAGTGATGACATTTGCGTCGCATATTTTTCTTTACGCTCTGCATCTTCCAATAACTGGATGATGGTATCGGATAGCGTAGCGCCACGGCGCTGGGCTAAACCTGCCAGTCGTTGCCAGACTAAAAATTCGAGGTCGATCGATTTCTTGCGGGTATGTTGATGTTCTGAATTAAAGTGACGTTTACGCCGGGCACGAATGGTCTGCTTTAGGCGATTCTCTAAAGCAACATTCATGTTATTAGCGATCCAGTCCAAAACTCTGACCGGTTCATTCTCTAACTTTAGAAGTTCATCAACGGCATCCTGAGCGGCACTGTTTTCAATATGGCGAGTGACACGTTCACCTTCACGGTGCTTCTTTACCAGGTACTTCCATTTCCAACCGCTCTCAAGGTTTTCCAATTGCTGATATTTCATTGTGAGCTCTTCTGTGACCCCGTAACTTTGTTAAGCATAACAGCTTTATTTCATTTTTCACTGCAAATAAATCATGTCGTTTTGCTCAATTTTTGCACGGATGAACCGCCTCTGCAGTGACGGAGGTCTTAACCGTGACTCTCTCTGTATGCAGCCGTGTTAATTCTTGTATAATCGCCCTTTCCCTTTTTAAAGATCACAGCTAACACATTGACCAATAACCGACTTGATTGGCAGCTATTACTGCCCGATACCGCGCCTTACGAGGCAACATTCGCAACGGCTGCTGAGTTGGCCCCAGTTGATTTTTCTGCTATACAGCCAAGACTGGAAAATGGTTTAACGCTGTTCTGTCATCCGCTTTCCCGCCCACGTTTTATGACGATTAAGGCGCTGGAAAGTCGTGAGTATTTGTCACGTATTACAGATGTCGTTAAACAGCTCCTGCCAGACCAGCAAGAGGTGGTGGGTTCCCGGTATATCATCGACGGCAACCAAATCACTCTTCAGCCTGCGCAATCTGTTGATGATGCTTTTGCGGCAAAACTCAGTTGCCACTTTCAGGAGTGGATAGAATCCGAGCAATTGTTTGGTTGTGTCCGTCTTTTTAAAGATCAGATTCAACTTGAACCTGGTCTGATTCATCAGGTAAATGGCGGTGTGCTGGTCCTTTCCGTACGCTCTCTGCTCGCCCAACCACTGATGTGGCTACGCCTTAAGCAGATGATCACGCAAGGCTGGTACCACTGGACATCTCCGGATGAAAGCCGCCCTCTTCCAGTTTCCATTCCGTCAATGCCTCTTGATATCCGTCTGATTCTGGTTGGCGACCGCGTCTCGCTGGGCGAATTCAACGAAATGGAATCGGAACTGCTTGAATCTGCGGTATATGGCGAATTCGAAGCGGACCTGCCGCTCACTGAACCCAGTGATATGGAAACATGGTGTGGTTATATCAATACGCTGGCCGATGAGCTGGAGATCCCCCGCTTGGCTGCAGACGCGTGGCCTGCTCTGCTCAGGTTGGCCATCCGCTACAGCACCGATCAGGGTAGCCTCACACTTTGTCCTTCGTGGCTTGGCGCCCAACTCTGCGAGGCCGCGTTATACAACGAAGACGAACAACTTAGCCTGAAGGCTTTTGAAGCGGCTATCAGTGCCCGTGCATGGCGTGAAAGCTATTTGCAAGAACGTATGCAAGATGAGATTGAACTCGGGCAGATCCGCATTGAAACCGAAGGCGAAGTCGTTGGTCAGATTAATGGTCTGTCTGTGCTGGAATATCCGGGCCATCCGCGTGCATTCGGTGAACCTTCCCGTATAAGCTGTGTCGTACACACCGGCGATGGTGAGTTTACTGATGTTGAACGTAAAGCGGAATTGGGCGGTAATCTGCATGCCAAGGGCATGATGATTATGCAGGCATTCCTGATTTCTGAGCTGGAACTTGACCAGCCTCTGCCCTTCTCCGCCTCGATTGTTTTCGAGCAGTCCTATGGCGAAGTAGATGGCGACAGCGCGTCACTGGCTGAGCTTTGTGCTCTGGTCAGTGCACTGTCAATGCAACCAATCAATCAACAGATTGCTGTAACCGGCTCCGTTGACCAGTTTGGTAATGTGCAACCTATTGGCGGCGTTAATGAGAAAATCGAAGGTTTCTTCGAAGTTTGTCAACGCCGCGGTTTGACCGGTAAGCAAGGGGTCATTCTGCCCACCAGCAACGTGCGTAATCTATGTCTGCATCCGCAGGTACTGGAAGCCGTTCGCGAAGGGCAGTTCCATTTATGGGCAGTAGATAATGCAGCGGAAGCGCTGCCTATCCTGACCGGACTGATTTACTCGTACGAAGAACAGGCTGAAGAAGTGCGCCCAAGCTTACTGGGCTTGATTCAGGAACGTATCGCGCTGGCTCTCCCGCTAGATCGCCACCGTTACCCCTGGCCGCTTCGCTGGTTGAACTGGTTCAGCCGCAGCTGATCGGAGTTGTTCAGCTTACAGCTGTTAGCTAAACTCCGTCCTTCAATAAAATAAGGCTTACATAGAACATGGTAGATAAACGCGATTCCTATACGAAAGAAGACCTCGTAGCCTCTGGCCGTAGCGAACTTTTCGGTGCCGGTGGCCCGCCATTGCCATCTGGCAATATGTTGATGATGGATCGCATCGTCAAAATGCAAGAAGACGGCGGCACACATGGCAAAGGCTATGTGGAAGCTGAGCTCGATATTAATCCTGATTTGTGGTTCTTCGGCTGCCATTTCATCGGTGACCCAGTGATGCCAGGATGTCTTGGCCTGGATGCGATGTGGCAACTGGTTGGTTTCTATCTGGGTTGGCTCGGTGGCGAAGGCAAAGGCCGCGCACTGGGTGTGGGTGAAGTTAAATTCACCGGTCAGGTATTACCAACGGCAAAAGTAGTCACCTACCGCCTGAACTTTAAACGAGTAATCAACCGTAAACTGATCATGGGCGTTGCTGACGGTGAAGTGCTGGTTGATGGCGTGGTTATCTATACCGCTACAGACCTGAAAGTGGGACTCTTCAAAGACGCGGCTGCTTTCTAAAAGCCCCGCTGTTCCCCTAAAAAACGAATACGGCGGCGTATTCGTTTTTTTATGTCTGCGATATCTGTTTCTATCATACAGAAACGAAAACCTCCGCCCGTAGCGGAGGTTGTTCCATTTTCTGACAAAGCTCAGCTTAAGCGGTAACTGCCCTGTCCTCCATGGCTTGTCGCCAACCCCCGAGCCAATGTGATCGGGCATCTAATGATTGATAGGGGCAAATCTCTTTCGAACGCCCGCCTATTCCGGCTTGGTAACCACGTGATAATGCCCGTTCCAGGCGATCGCGTTTTTGTCTCTTCATGCCTTGTTTCCCTCATTTATTCAGGTTCAGGTGGAAAGAAAACAGTGGCCCGCAATTGCGTCCACACTTAACAAATAGCCGCTATCACCCGAGAGGTCAATGCGCAAATTTCACGCCATTGTCATATTTGTGAGCTATTTTATCTGATTGCGCGCGAGCTAATCGCGCCACATAAATCTCATCTGGCTGATCACCAATAAAAAATCCCGGGCACTTAAGGATAAGGGCCCGGGATTTTTGTCGTTTAGCTTAAATAAAATTAAGCTTAAAAAATGTTCATCTTACCTGACTGGCGATTTGGCTCGCTTCTTGCTGCCAACCGGCCGCCAGCGTGCGCACCAATGCATCATAGCCATCTTCATTCTGCTTGAGGACCAGATTGAAGCTACGTTGAATCGTTTGTCCGTTGCGCGTCAGCACCCAGCTACCGCTTATCAGAGCTGAGCCGTCATAGCGTCCATGGAAGCCCGTTACATTAACGTTAAGCACGTCCTGTTCGACGCTGTTGGCAGATTGTGAAGAAACAACACGTCCTGGCAGGTCGCGTCCCAGGTAGGTCACTAACGACTGCTGGAGTTGTTGATCCAGCGGACTGGCCCACAGATTATTTTGCGTCAGTACATACTGAACATCGTTAGTCTGGAAAACCAGACCATTCCCCGACAGATAGTCCGCTACGCTGACATGTTCAATCCACAGCTGGCGTTGTTCTCCTTGCGACACCATATTGCTGCCGCTGGTTACCGCTGGAGTGCTGTCGAGCACCGGCAACTGATAATAGGTTTTCTGATCACTGCTACTACAGGCAGTCAGGAATAATGCTAAGACGACAGGTATCCATTTCATCATTATTTGGCCTTCTTCGGCTGAGGATCATCTTGCCCTGGGGCTGAGAAAATCAGTGCGTTGCTTTTCTGATTCAGTGTTTTAAGTACCGGTTGCAGTTCACGCAGGGTTTTATCCAGACTCTGCATATCACCCACCAAATTGCCATACGCAGGTGATCCAGGCTGGAAGCCTTTCAGGCTGCGATTCAACTGGATAAGCGTTTGCTGCATATCTAGCGGTAATGTTTTCATCTCTTTGCTGCTGACAATCGCATTCAATGAATCCATGGTTTTCTGCGTAGACTTCATGGTTTTTTGGCTTTCTGCCAACGTGCTGGTCGCTTCACGCATCATCGGCTCGATAGGAAGATTGTTAATCTTATCCAGCGTGGTCATCAGCTTCTGCTGGATCTGAGCAAATCCACCGCTGACCGTTGGCAGTAATTTATGCCCTGCAATTTCCAATGGTCCTTTCCACGGTTTCTCATTGGGATAGAAATCGAGGTCGATATACATGGAGCCGGTCAAAAGATTCGCAGATTTCATCGAGGCACGTAAACCGTGAGCGATACCCTGGCTTATATGGTCTTCAATATTGAAGCTACTGCCCAACAGTTGATCAAAACGATCCGGTTCAATGCGGATCAGCACCGGTATACGGTAGTCCTCGGTAATTTGCTGATTGATGACATTCAGCGGATATGGCACTTCTGCCACGGTTCCCAGCCGGATACCACGGAACTCCACCGGCGCGCCGGGCTGCAGGCCACGGACAGAATCGGAGAAGAACATCACATAATCCATATGACGAGTATAGAGAGATTCCTGAATACTTTTTTGATCGTCAAATAGCTGGTAATTATCGCCATTTTTAGCTTCCTGGCCCTGCTGCCAGCCATTGGGAATATCAAAACTGACCCCACCGCTGAAGAGTGTCGTCAGTGACCCCATTTCGACACGCATACCTGCCGCAGACATATCGAAGTTAACGCCGCTGTCTTTCCAGAAGCGCACGTTATCTGTCACCAACGTGTCGTAAGGCGCACGAATAAACAGCTGATATTTGATATCACGGGCTTTCGGATCAAAATGACTTGTTTCTACGCTGCCGACCTGGAAACCACGGAACAACACAGGATCGCCTGGGCTAAGCTGTCCCGAACGTTCGCTCTCCAGTACCACGCGGATACCTTTAGCATCAGGTGATGCCAGCGGTGGTGCGTCATCAAGCTTGTATTGCGCTTTCTCGCTGCCTTTATTACCTGGCTGTAACTGGATATAGGCACCGGACAACAGCGTGCTTAAACCCGACACCCCTTCACGTCCGATTTGTGGTTTCACTACCCAGAATACCGAGTCG
The DNA here is from genome assembly GCA_003864575.1 of Enterobacterales bacterium. Taxonomy (GTDB): domain Bacteria; phylum Pseudomonadota; class Gammaproteobacteria; order Enterobacterales; family Enterobacteriaceae; genus Ewingella. Next base: position 7,674 of record BHES01000007.1, on the reverse strand, counting down.
TCACGCAGCATTTTTTCCATGCCGGTATTGAGACGCGCTTTGATAATAACCTGCTGTAAGTTATCACTCAGGGTCACGCTTTCCACTTTACCGACATCAACGTTACGGCTTTTGATGGTGGTTTTCCCCCCCTCAATGCCTTCGGCCGTGGTGGTAATTAAAGTGACTTCCGGCCCCTGATGGCTGTAGTGATAAAACAGGATCCAAGCACCGATAAGAGCAGTGACAATAGGAATAATCCAGACAGGCGACCAGCGTTTAATTTTTTCGATCTTTGCGGTGCCACCATTACTGTGGGGCATATTATTTTCCGCCATCTTGTTGCTCCTTCATAGGCTGTACCACGGCCCGATCCCAAATCAACCTTGGATCGAAAATCATTGCGGCGAACATAGTAAGAATGACGACGCCTGCGAAAAGCAGTGCGCCGATGTCCGGATAAATACTCATTAGCTGCCCCATTCTAACCAGTGCAGAAAGCACCGCGATAACGAATACGTCGATCATTGACCAGCGCCCGACAAATTCGACCACCTCGTAAATGACATGCAATCTCTCCCGATCGACGGGTTTGTTGCTATTGGCATCCCAGCACAGCCAGCCGATGGCAATCATTTTTAATGTTGGCACCAAAATACTGGCAATCAAAATCACCATAGCAACAGGATAGGACCCTTCACCCCATAGCAGAACAACACCGGCCATAATCGTCGATGGCATTGGCGTACCCAATACCTGCGTGATCATAATAGGTAATAAATTAGCGGGAATATAAAGCAGTATCGACGTTACCAGCAATGCCATGGTCCATTGCACGCTGTTTTTACGCCGCGCATATCCCTTGGTTTCGCAACGGGAGCAGATCAGTTGATCCACGGGCAAAATAGCCATACAGCAATGGCAGGAGCGCAGTCCCTGATTAATACCGCTTTCACCAACCCGCAGAGGCAGCGTCAGCTGCGGCGCGGGTTCAACCTGCTGCCAAAGCCAATAACGGTCAGTACATTGAAATGCACGAAGTTGCAGCAGGCAGAACAACACATAAGGAAGAAAGCTGCTCCCCACACCCACATCGCCATAAGCCATCAGTTTTACAAAACTGACCAGCACACCGGCAAGGAAGATTTCCACCATACACCAAGCTTTGAGACGAAACAGTGTGCGGGCAATACTCACTTTCCAGTGGGCTGAAAGCCGGGTATTCATACACAGTATGATGATAGAGAGCATGCAGATTGCAGGGAGCAATTGCACCACGATCATAAACAGAGAAGCCATACTCGCGTAGTTCTCTGAAACCAACACCTGCGGAATTTGGATCAACGTAACTTCGCTGCCAAGGCCTGCCACTCTCATGTTCACGAAGGGAAAAAGGTTGGCGAGCAGCAACATAAACAGCGCGCTGGCTGCATAACCTATAGGACGTCGGCGAGGTTCTTTCCAGAGTGATGTCAGCGTAGTGTGACAACGAGGACATTTCGCTTTTTGCCCGATGGCAATAGCAGGGATCTCCACCAATAAGTCGCATTGGGGACACAAAATGTGCGGGTCATGAATATGAGAACACACAGTCAACTCCTCAACGGCGGAAGATGCTAAGACCTGCACAGACGGAACATCCGTTATCCGCCGGTGCAGGAAAGGACAGGTTTAGCCGTTTTTCTGCGCTTCCAGCGCTTCCCAACGTTCAAAGGCCTGCTCTAACTCTTGTTCGACGGCAGCCAGCGAGTTCAACACCTGCTGGGTTTCGTCATGCGGACGGGTGAAGAAATCCGCATCACTCATTTGTTGCTGTAATGCGGCGATGCGCCCTTCCAGCTCGCTGATTTGCGCAGGCAAAAGTTCCAGCTCACGTTGCTGATTATAGCTGAGCTTATTTGCCGTGCGTTTAGCAGGTTCTGCTTTCGACTGTGTCGACGCTTTATTTTCAGTGGCTGCAACCTGACGGATTGGCTTCTGGTGACGACGCTGATGCTGTGCATCATGGTAACCGCCCACATAGCTGTTGATCACGCCATCGCCTTCATAAATCCAGCATTCGGTAGCCGAGTTATCAACAAATTCACGGTCATGGCTTACCAACATCACGGTGCCCTGATAGCCGTCGATCATCTCTTCCAGCAGCTCCAGCGTTTCCACATCCAGGTCATTGGTTGGTTCATCAAGAATCAACAGGTTGCTTGGGCGCAGGAACAATTTTGCCAGCAGCAGACGGTTACGTTCCCCGCCCGACAGTGCTTTCACCGGCGTCATCGCGCGTTTAGGGTGGAACAGGAAGTCTTGCAGGTAGCCCAGCACGTGGCGTGAGCGACCGTTAACCATCACTTCCTGTTTACCTTCTGCCAGGTTGTCCATCACAGTACGTTCCGGGTCAAGTTCAGCACGGTGTTGGTCGAAGTACGCGACTTCCAGCTTGGTGCCGCAGTGAACGCGGCCGCTGTCTGCCTTAAGCTGACTCAACATCAGTTTGAGCAAGGTCGTTTTACCACAGCCGTTCGGACCCACCAGCGCAATTTTATCACCGCGCATCACCTGAGCAGAGAAGTGGCTCACCAACTGTTTACCGGCGATCGCGTAGCTGACATCCTCCATTTCGAAGACAATTTTGCCGGAGCTCGACGCTTCAACCACCTGCATCTTGGCGGTGCCCATCACTTCACGACGGTCAGAACGCTCTTTACGCAGGGCTTTCAGGGCGCGTACGCGTCCTTCGTTACGGGTGCGGCGGGCTTTGATACCCTGACGGATCCAGACTTCTTCCTGCGCCAGTTTTTTATCAAACTCGGCATTTTGCAGATCTTCAACACGCAACGCTTCTTCTTTCGCCAGCAGATAAGCTTCGTAGTTACCCGGATAGGAAACCAGCTTGCCGCGGTCGAGATCGACAATGCGGGTCGCCATGTTGCGGATAAACGAACGGTCATGGGAAATGAAGATGATGCTGCCCTGAAACTCTTTCAGGAACTCTTCCAACCAACTGATACTTTCGATATCCAGGTGGTTGGTCGGTTCGTCGAGTAACAGTACTTTCGGAGAGCTGACCAGCGCACGGCCCAACGCCGCTTTACGCAACCAACCGCCAGAAAGTGAGGTTAGTTCGGCATCGGCATCGAGGCCCAACTGCAGCAGCACTTCGCTAATACGACTGTCGAGCTGCCACAAACCTTGGTGATCAAGAACTTCCATCACCTGAGAGAGTTTGTTGAGATTTTTCTCGCTCGGATCGGTTTCGACCAGATGCGAAATCGTATGATAAGCCTTCAGGTGTTCAGCCTGCTCGGAGACACCTTCAGACACGAAGTCGAAGACGGTACCGGTCACGTTACGTGGCGGATCCTGCTGCAGACGCGCAACAATCAAATCCTGCTCGTAAACGATACGCCCATCATCCAGCGGCACTTCACGGTTGATGATTTTCATCAGCGTGGATTTACCGGCGCCGTTACGGCCTACCAGACAAACGCGTTCGTTCGGTTCGATGTGTAATTCGGTGTTATCCAACAAAGGCGAGTCACTGAATGACAGCCAGGCACCTGACATACTGATTAACGACATAAACTTTACTTTTCCTCGCCGGCATGAGAAAGCAGCCAGCAGTTATGAATTTGACGATTACGGGCAAAATCCTGTGACAGGGTTTGGCTGGTGATCTCTTTTGCGCTCAGACCGAGCTGGCTCAGTCCCTCGAGATCCATCTGGAAACCGCGCTTGTTGTTGGAGAACATGATGGTACCGTTGCGACGCAAAATACGCTTCAGATCTTTCATCAATGACAGATGATCGCGCTGAACGTCGAAACTTTCGGCCATGCGTTTAGAGTTGGAGAAGGTTGGCGGATCAATGAAGATCACATCAAACTGCTCTTCGCACATGCCAAGATAAGAGAGGCAATCGGCTTGAATAAGGCGATGCTGACGCCCTGTTAGGTCGTTAACCCGCAGGTTTTTCTCAGCCCATTCGAGATAGGTGCGGGACATGTCCACCGTGGTGGTGCTGCGCGCGCCGCCAAGGCCCGCGTGAACACTGGCCGTGCCGGTGTAAGCAAACAGGTTGAGGAAATCTTTACCTTTGCTCATTTCACCCAGCATCTTGCGCGCAATGCGGTGATCAAGGAACAGGCCGGTATCGAGATAGTCGGTCAAGTTAACCCACAGTTTGGCGTCGAATTCCTGAATCAGCTGGAACTCACCTTTTTGCGCCAGTTTTTCGTATTGATTCGTGCCTTTTTGGCGTTCGCGAGTTTTCAACACCAGCTGGCTGGAGGAGATGTCCAGTACCGAGAGCGTAGCGTTAATCACATCGAACAGACGTTGACGGGCTTTTTGTGCATCCACTGTTTTTGGCGGTGCATATTCCTGAACCACAACTTTGCTGCCGTAGCGGTCAACGGCGACGTTGTAATCTGGCAAATCGGCATCATACAGGCGATAACATTCAATCCCCTGCTGTTTGGCCCATTTCTCCAGCTTTTTGACGTTTTTGCGCAAGCGGTTGGCATAATCTTCCGCCATTTGCGTGCCTGCCGCACCCGTTGGGTTTTCGGCCAACTGATAGTTTTTCTGTACGCATTCCAGCGGACCATTTTTTGCTTTGAACTGACGGTCAGCACGCAGTTGCACGCAACTCAGCAGTTCCGGTGACGCACTGAACAGAGAGAGCTGCCAGCCACCAAACTGGGTTTTCATAATACGCCCCAGTTGGTTATGTAGGGCAATCAGCGCAGGTTCACTTTCCAGACGTTCGCCGTACGGCGGGTTACTGATGACGGTACCTGTCGGGCCTTCCGGCAGTGGGTTGACCAACTTGCCCACCTCACCCGCTTCGAGGGTGATAAGTTCAGCCACACCGGCGCGACGGGCGTTAGCCCGTGCCATTTCAATCACACGGCGATCAATATCAGAACCGAAGAAGCGCGAGGTGGTTTCCTGCAGCGCACGGCGGGTACGCACCTGCGCTTCCGTCGTCAGTTCACGCCATAAATCAGCATCGAATTTGTTCCAGCCGGTAAAGCCCCAGTGCGGACGATGCAGACCCGGCGCGCGATCGGCAGCGATCATTGCGGCCTCAATCAGCAGGGTGCCGGAACCACACATTGGGTCGACCATCGGCGTACCCGCTTTCCAGCCAGAACGCATCACAATGGCGGCAGCCAGGCTCTCTTTCAACGGTGCCTGGCCGGCAAGGTCACGGTAGCCACGCTGATGCAGACCTTCACCGCTTAAGTCCAGCGCAACGCTGGCGGTATCGCGTTGCAGGAACACGTTCACACGGATATCTGGCTGTTGCTTGGCAACGTTCGGGCGTTCATCCATTTTACGGGTGAAGCTGTCAACGATGGCATCTTTGACTTTCAACGCACCGTACTGACTGTTGCGGATCTCGTCATTGAGCCCGCTGAAATGCACCGCGAAGGTTTTATCGACGCCGAAAATTTCCGGCCAGTCAATGGCCATCACACCCATATAAAGGTCCAAATCGCTGTGGACCTTAAATTCATTCAGAGGCAGCAGAATGCGCGAAGCCAGACGGCTCCACAGCAAACTTTGATACATTAGGCGATCGTCACCTTCAAAATGCACCCCTCCCTGCACAACTTTGCAGGCTTGCGCACCCAGCGTTTCCAGTTCGCTTTTTAAAAGTTCTTCCAGTCCACGCGCCGTGCTGGCAAACAAAGAGTTCATATCGACATATCACCAAAAAGAAAATAGTTGCGCATTATAGCTAATCCGGCCCGCTTGTCATAAAGTCTCTGCCCATCATAAAAATATACCCAAAATCATTCGAGCTGCATCAAGGCGGCAACTGAATGAATCCTCGGGAGCTTACTCAAGTAAGTGACCGGGGTGAACGAAGGCAGCTAACTCAGCAGCGGCTCGAAGGATGAAGGGTATAGAGCAAGGAGGCGCACTGTCGTGACCACCCTTTCACGTTTATTCGTTCACCCTGTAAAGTCGATGCGTGGGCTGCAATTGTCTCACGCTCAAGTAACAGCCAGTGGTCTGGCATTTGATCGCCTCTTCATGCTGACCGACCCACAGGGCATGTTTATTACCGCCCGCCAATATCCGCAACTGGTCCAATTTACGCCGGCGTTACTTCCCGATGGCCTCTTAATTACCAGCCCTGACGGCGATACCCTCAGCGTACGTTTTCAGGATTTCCGCGGACAGGCGGAACCCACAGAAGTTTGGGGCAATCAGTTTACCTCACTCATCGCGCCAGATGCGGTAAATCAGTGGCTGAGTCGCTATTTAAACCGCGACGTGCAATTACGCTGGGTGGGTGAAGAACTGACGCGCCGCGTGAAGAAACACGCTGACGTACCGCTCTCCTTCGCCGACGGCTTTCCATACCTGTTAATGAACGAAGCCTCGATGCGCGATTTACAAAACCGTTGCCCCAGCAGCGTGAAGCTCGAACAGTTCCGGCCAAACCTGGTGGTGACAGGCGTGGAGGCTTATGCCGAAGACAGCTGGTAGACCATTCGCATTGGCGAGGTCATTTTTGATCTGGTGAAACCCTGCAGCCGCTGCATATTAACCACGGTGAGTACCGAGCGCGGTCGTAAACATCCACGCGGCGAACCCCTGAAAACCTTGCAAAGCTATCGAACTGCCGACAATGTCGATTTCGGCCAAAATATGATTGCGCGTAACACCGGCATGATTCGCGCCGGTGACAGCATTCAGGTTCTGGCCACCAAACCACCGCGGCCTTACTCTGCCGGTGTGGTGGTAGAAAATGTCGCCGCACCGAAAAACGACGTTAAAAATATCAGCATTCACTATCAGGGCACGGAGTTTACCGGGAACAATCAGCAGATTTTACTCGAACAGCTGGAAATGCAGGGTTTACGCATCCCCTACTCTTGCCGTGCGGGTATTTGCGGAGCCTGTAAGCTCACGCTGGAAGCGGGCGAAGTCTCTCCACTCAAAGCCAGTGCTATTGGCAAAGACGGAGCGATTTTGTCGTGCAGTTGTATTCCAGGAACGGATATCGTGCTGAGCTAATAAAGCGGTATATAAGAAGTCAGGTCAGGCGGGAAATCAAACCGCCTGATCGAAGAAATGTGTTTTGTCCGCGCGAACCGGCGCAGGCATCAGGCGGTCATGCATAATTTTAATCGCATCCCCCAGCACCATTGCGCGTCCTGCCAGCGTTAACCGGTCTTGTGCCAGCAGACAGAGGCTGGCGTTATCACCCGATTCCACCACCAGCAGCGTTGCCTGCTCACCGCTGTCCATGAGCTGAACCTGCGCAATCTGCCCGTTATCAGGCTGGAATGGCCGGTGCTGTTGAGTAAAGTGCCAACTCTTAGGCATAAGTGGTTTGAGAAAACGGAAAGCCACCAGCGCATTGAGCACTAATTCAGCCCGTTGTTCATTCCCCAATTTGACGCTCTTGCACTGCTCTTCGTAGTCAAAATAGAGGGCCGCATCATCGACACAAAATGAAGCCGCACCGAATGCATCCGGGGTTAACATTTTGGTCACGTATTCAATACGTTGATAGTCATGTATAATACTTACTTTTATGCGGGATCTTCAATATACACAGTTAACTTGAAGATGCATTTTTCAGCATCTGGAAGTTGTCATTAATTCGGCGTGGCAACGCACCAGAAAGTCCCGGTAATATTTCACTAAAAAATCGTCTTATCTCCTCCCGGAACTG
>BHES01000006.1 GCA_003864575.1 Enterobacterales bacterium | reverse complement strand
GTTCCGGGAGGAGATAAGACGATTTTTTAGTGAAATATTACCGGGACTTTCTGGTGCGTTGCCACGCCGAATTAATGACAACTTCCAGATGCTGAAAAATGCATCTTCAAGTTAACTGTGTATAGACAGTATTAATTACAACCTGACCTATACCTACAGCAAACTCACGGGTTCCGACGATCAGCAGATCGCGTTAAGTCTCCGCATCCCCTTGAGTCGCTGGCTGCCTCGAGGCTGGGCGACCTATAACGTCAGTCATGAAAAAAGTGGAGATACCGTACAGCAAGTGGGCCTGACGGGTACCACGCTGGACGACAACCGGCTGAGCTACTCCCTACGCCAAAGCCACTCTGACGGCAACGGAGGAAACAGCAGCAGCCTGTATTCCTCCTATCACGCCCCAATGGCCGATCTGAATGCGGGCTATTACTACGACAATGATTCGCAACAAACCAGTTATGGCATCTCCGGGGGCATTGTTGTGCATAATCATGGCATTACACTTTCCCAACCACTCGGTGAATCTTTCGCCCTGGTCGATGCCAACGGTGCCAGTGGCGCACGGATACGCAATATTCCCGGCATAAAAACGGACTGGCGCGGATATGCCATCGTGCCTTATCTCACAGCCTATAACGAAAATCTGATCGCACTGGACACCACAACGTTGCCGGCAGACGTCGACAGCAATAACACCTCTGAAACGGTAGTGCCTAACAAAGGGGCGATGGTCAAAGTACATTTCGATGCCCGCACCGGCTCAAGGTTACTGATCAAATTAGTGGCAGAAAGCGGCACGCCGATACCTTTCGGTGCCACGGCGGTGAGTGAAGATCAAACGCTGGAAAATATCGTCGATGACGGCGGTATGCTTTATCTCAGCGGTGCAAAAAGCGGTGAAAAATTGCGGCTGCACGTCAAGTGGGGAACGGCTGCCAGCCAGCAATGCTGGGCTAATTTCTACGTAGCGCCAACCGATGCCCCGATTCTCACAGGGACCAGTCAGTGTATTTAAGGATAAATCATGAACAATGAGATAAAACGGGGCATCAAAATACTTTTTCCAACCCGGTATACATTAGTCCCGCGCAGCGTACTGTGCGGAGCACTGCTTTGCCTTTCGCCCTCAGTATTCGCCGGTTATGCAGCCTGTAACCCGATGAGCTCGGCTGCTAACTATGACAATAACCATCATGACGATCTTCTGGCCTCGCAGAATCGCGTGGGGTACAGCTACCCTTCAGCATTCAATGCCTCACCGGAGACCTATCAGATCACCTGCGACTGCACGGACACGGATGCCATGAGCGGAGTAGTGGTCATGTATACCGTTAAAACGCCCCTGCCCGCAGGCGGATCACTCAACCAGTTTAAGATTAATGATCATCTTAATGTCTCCATGAAGGTTGACCTTCCCGACAGTGGCCCAGAGCTGCAAGTACCCATTGCCAGCACCAGCGACAGGCTGCGCCACGGAAATGGCAACGACACAGGCGTTTGCGCGCAGCAAGAACCCAAAGGTAACCTCAACGCAGGTTCTCAGGGAACGCTCACGCTATATATCACCAGGCCATTTATCGGTGAACTCAATATCCCTCCGACAGTCATTGCCCAGGTGTATGCCAGTTCAGGCAGCGGCCCTACCACCACGCCCCCAATGGGGACACCTGTGGCAAATATTATCCTTAGCGGAAGCCTGACCGTCCCCCAAAGTTGTGAAATCAACAAAGGAGAGACCATCTCCGTTGATTTTGGCTTTATCGCCGCGGGTAAATTCACCACCCGATTCCAGCCGCCGCAAGGATTTCGCCCAAATTCATTCAATATTGTTTACGACTGTTCCCAAAATGGTGTACCGGAGATCCCAAGAGGAACACGCCTGGCCATGACGCTGGAAGGTAGCGATGTGCAGGATCAGTATGTTCTGATCGCCAGACGCCGCGCCTCAGACAATGTTCCGGATGTCGGAATCAAGGTTTATAACAGCGCCGGTACCGCGATCCCGTTTATCGATGGCGATTTACCCATGGATCAGCGCGGCCTCGGGACTATCGCCCTCACCGCCTATCCGGTTAATCTGGTGGGTGGGCCACTGGATACGGGTGATTTTGATGCCACAGCCACCCTGAAAATCGATATTCGATAATCCTCACACTACGCAGCGCAGGTCTTCCTAATTGAACGGGAAAACCTGCGCTGCTATGTTGTCTGCTGATAAACTGTTGCCACGCAACATTTGAATTCGTCGTAATTCTCGAAAGAGATTTATTTCAAGGCAGACACCGTTGAAAACCAAACTCATTACCCGCGAAGGTTACAACAAGCTCAAGCAAGAGCTGGATTTTCTCTGGCGCGAAGAGCGTCCCGAAGTGACGAAAAAAGTCACCTGGGCGGCCAGCCTAGGCGATCGCAGCGAGAACGCCGATTACCAATACAACAAAAAGCGTCTGCGTGAAATCGACCGCCGCATCCGTTATCTGACCAAGTGCATGGAAGACCTACGCATTGTTGATCACTCGCCGCAGCAAGATGGCAAAGTCTTCTTTGGCGCCTGGGTGGAAGTGGAAAATGACGACGGTGACGTTAAACAATTTCGCATCGTCGGTTATGACGAAATTTTTGGCCGCAAAGATTACATCTCGATAGATGCCCCGATGGCCCGGGCCTTACTGAAAAAAGAGGTGGGTGACAGCGCTGTAGTGCAGACGCCGCTGGGCGACGCGCTTTGGTACGTCAATGAAATCCATTACGGCGAAGAGCGGCCGGATCCATAAACCGTTCATAACTCTCAAAACGCCGGTCAGAAGGCCCGCAGCACTGGCAATTTTGACCTTCAAAACGTATAACTGTCCCCCTGATTTTATGTCTCTTACACAGTGAAAAACAGATACCAGACCTATGAATGATCAACTGAGCCGCATTATCGCAACTGAATTGCAGGTTCGCCCGGAGCAGGTTGCTTCCGTGGTGCGCTTGCTGGATGAAGGTAATACCGTGCCGTTTATTGCACGGTATCGTAAGGAAGTCACCGGTGGGTTGGATGATACCCAACTGCGTCAGTTGGACACCCGTCTGAGTTATCTGCGTGAGCTGGAAGATCGCCGCCAGACTATCCTCAAATCTATCGAGGATCAGGGAAAATTAAGCGACGAACTGGCCAAAGCCATCACCACCACGCTGAGTAAAACGGAGCTGGAAGATTTATACCTGCCGTATAAACCCAAGCGCCGTACCCGCGGGCAAATTGCTATCGAAGCCGGGCTGGAGCCGCTGGCTGAACTGCTGTGGAACGAGCCGCAACACGATCCTGACACCACCGCCACCAAATTTATTGATGCCGACAAGGGCGTAGCCGACACTAAAGCCGCTCTCGACGGCGCACGTTATATTCTGATGGAGCGCTTCGCTGAAGACGCTGGCCTGCTGGCAAAAGTCCGCGATTATCTGTGGAAAAATGCCCATCTCGTCTCACGCGTAGTCGAGGGAAAAGAGCAGGAAGGTGCCAAATTCAGTGACTACTTCGACCATCACGAACCCATTGCCAAAGTCCCTTCACACCGCGCACTGGCTATGTTCCGTGGCCGCAACGAAGGCATACTTCAACTGTCGCTGAATGCGGACCCACAACAAGACGAAGCGCCGAAAGAGAGCTACGCAGAACAGTTGATCATCGACCATCTGAAACTGCGCTTAAACAACGCACCGGCTGATGTCTGGCGCCGTGCCGTGGTCAACTGGACCTGGCGTATCAAAGTGCTGCTGCACCTCGAAACCGAACTGATGAGCACCATCCGCGAGCGTGCCGAAGAGGAAGCGATTAACGTGTTCGCCCGCAACATGCATGACTTGCTGATGGCGGCTCCGGCCGGTATGCGTGCGACGATGGGTCTTGATCCGGGCCTACGTACCGGCGTAAAAGTTGCCGTTGTGGATAACACCGGCAAACTGGTGGGTATTGATACGGTTTATCCACATACCGGTCAGGCAGCCAAAGCGGCACAACAGGTTGCCGCCCTGTGTATCAAACATAACGTCGAGTTGGTTGCTATCGGTAACGGCACCGCATCGCGCGAAACTGAGCGTTTCTTCCTCGACCTGCAAAAACAGTTCCCGGAAGTGAAAGCGCAAAAGGTCATCGTCAGTGAAGCGGGAGCGTCGGTCTATTCTGCTTCTGAGCTGGCTGCGCTGGAATTCCCGGATCTTGACGTTTCTATTCGCGGCGCGGTTTCTATCGCCCGCCGCCTGCAGGATCCATTGGCTGAACTGGTAAAAATCGATCCGAAATCCATCGGTGTCGGCCAGTACCAGCACGACGTGAGCCAGAGCCAGCTGGCGAAGAAACTGGATACCGTGGTGGAGGACTGCGTGAACGCCGTCGGTGTTGATCTCAACACTGCGTCGGTGCCGCTGCTGACCCGTGTAGCAGGCCTGACCCGCATGATGGCGCAAAATATTGTTAATTGGCGCGACGAGAACGGTCAGTTCCGCAACCGCGAACAGTTGCTGAAAGTCAGCCGTCTGGGGCCAAAAGCTTTCGAGCAGTGCGCGGGCTTCCTGCGTATCAACCACGGTGATAACCCGCTGGATGCCTCGACGGTTCACCCTGAAACCTACCCGGTGGTACAGCGTATTCTGGCAGCGACCCACCTTGCCCTGAAAGAACTGATGGGCGACTCCAACGCGCTGCGTAGCCTGAAGGCCAGTGAATTCACCGACGAACGCTTTGGTATGCCAACCGTTACCGACATCATCAAAGAGCTGGAAAAACCGGGGCACGATCCGCGTCCTGAGTTTAAAACGGCGACCTTTGCCGACGGCGTCGAGACCATGAACGACCTGATGCCGGGCATGATCCTCGAAGGCTCTGTCACTAATGTCACCAACTTTGGGGCGTTTGTGGATATCGGCGTTCATCAGGATGGTCTGGTACATATCTCCTCTCTGGCGAATAAATTCGTCGAGGATCCGCACACGGTGGTGAAAGCGGGCGATATCGTCAAAGTCAAAGTGATGGAAGTAGATTTGCAGCGCAAACGCATCGCCCTGACCATGCGTCTCGATGAGCAGCCCGGTGAAGCGCCTGCGCGACGCAATAGCAGTTCCGCAGCGCCCGCGGCGAATGGCCGCGATCAGCAAAAACGCGGCGCGCCAAATAAACCAGCTGCACGTCCATCATCAAACAGTGCGGGTAACAGCGCCATGATGGATGCCCTGGCAGCGGCTATGGGTAAAAAGCACTAAAAGCCACCTGTGTTTTTTTAGCCAAAGCCGCTGAATTTCAGCGGCTTTTTTGACGGTTTTCTAAAGACCCTATTTGCTGAATGATAACTAATCACGTGATCACTGCGATAAATCAATAAAACGGCCAAGATGGGGGCATAGGATATGACCTGTGATAAAGGTTGTAGCAAAGGGATTCTGAAGAGAATTTCTTTTTTAATTCCTCATTCGCGGACTGATTATGATAATTATTCTCGTTTTTACTTCTTTGAGTATTTAACCTAATCTCCAATGAATGCGCATTTTCGCTCCTGATAAATCACAGAATATTTCGCAGTGACCAGTGGAAACCCGGGCAAGGAAGCGCGGCGCATTAAACAACTGCCGCCCCCATAAACGCCTGAACGCTTCGCGAGGAACTATGCAACTTATCTCTCAACGTGCTTACAAAATTATCGGTTTCTCCGCTGAGATAAGCCCGGCGTACCGACAGAAACTGCTGTCACTGGGTATGCTCCCCGGCTCACTGTTTAATATCATCCGCGTGGCGCCGATGGGCGATCCGGTACAAATCGAAACCCGCCGCACCAGTTTAGTTGTGCGCAAAAAAGACCTCGACCTGTTAAAACTCGAAATCCAGGCCTGTTAATTTTTCAGTGCGGGCGACGCTTCTTGCCCGCATCTCTCTTTTATTTCCACGCAGATATCGCCTATGAAAGCACTGACCATTGGTTTAATTGGTAATCCGAACTCAGGTAAAACCACTCTCTTCAACCAATTAACTGGCGCACGCCAGCGCGTGGGGAACTGGGCAGGCGTCACGGTTGAGCGTAAAGAGGGGCAGTTCGCCACCCAACAACATCAGGTTACGCTGGTCGACTTACCCGGCACCTATTCACTGACCACCATCTCAGAACAGACGTCACTCGACGAACAAATTGCCTGCCATTACATTCTCAGCAACGAAGCCGACTTGATGATAAACGTCGTGGATGCATCGAATCTGGAACGTAATTTGTACCTGACGCTGCAACTGCTGGAGCTCGGCATTCCGTGTATCGTCGCCCTGAATATGCTCGATATCGCCAAAACTCAGAACATCACCATCGATATTCCAGCGCTCGCCAAACGCCTTGGCTGCCCGGTGATAGCCCTTGTCTCTACCCGCGCGAGTGGTATCAGTGAACTCAAAGCCGCCATTGACCAGCGCCCGGAAGCCTCGAATCTTACCCGCGTGACTTACCCGCCGATGCTGCAACAAGCAGTCGATCTGCTGGCCGCAGAAATGCCCGCCGACATGCCGTTGCAACAACGCCGCTGGCTGGCGCTGCAAATGCTCGAAGGCGATATTTACAGCCAAACTCATGCCGGTAACGCCGCCAATATCCTGCCACAAGTGCGAGCCCGCTTAACCGAACAGCAACATGAAGATCCCGCATTACTGATTGCCGATGCCCGTTACCAATGCATCGTCAGCTTGTGCGAAGCCGTAAGCAACTCGCACCTGACGGCGCCCAACCGCATGACGCAAATTCTTGACCGGGTGATCCTGAACCGTTTCCTCGGCGTGCCGATTTTCCTGCTGGTGATGTACCTGATGTTCCTGCTGGCGATAAACATCGGCGGCGCGCTGCAACCGATTTTCGATATCGGCTCAGCGGCTATTTTCATTCAGGGAACACAGTGGCTGGGCTTTACCCTGCACTTCCTGCAGTGGCTGACGATTTTCCTTGCTCAGGGCGTCGGTGGCGGGATCAACACCGTTCTGCCGCTGGTCCCGCAAATCGGCATGATGTATCTGTTTCTGTCATTCCTGGAAGACTCCGGCTACATGGCGCGTGCCGCCTTTGTGATGGACCGCCTGATGCAGGCGCTGGGGCTGCCGGGAAAATCCTTCGTGCCACTGATTGTCGGTTTCGGCTGTAACGTGCCCTCAATCATGGGCGCCCGTACGCTGGATGCTCCGCGTGAACGCCTGATGACCGTCATGATGGCGCCGTTCATGTCCTGTGGCGCACGTCTGGCGATTTTCGCCGTCTTCTCCGCCGCATTCTTCGGGCAGAGTGGCGCATCCGTGGTCTTTTCGCTTTACCTGCTGGGTATCGTAGTCGCTATTCTTACCGGGCTGGTGCTCAAATACACCATCATGCGCGGTGAGGCCTCGCCGTTCGTCATGGAACTGCCGGTTTACCATATCCCCCATCTGAAAAGCCTGCTGTTGCAGACATGGCAACGCCTGAAAGGCTTTGTGCTGCGGGCCGGTAAAGTCATTGTCATCGCCAGTATTTTCATTGGCGCACTCAACAGCTTCTCCTTCAGCGGTAAAGCCGTAGACAACATTAACGACTCCGCGCTGGCGACGGTCAGTAAAGTGCTGACACCAATCCTCAGCCCGATGGGCGTGCACGAAGACAACTGGCAGGCGACGGTCGGTTTAGTCACCGGCGCGATGGCAAAAGAAGTCGTGGTCGGTACGCTCAACACCCTTTACACCGCCGAGCACATCACGACACAAGCGTTCGACGCCGCCAATTTCGATCTGCTGGGTGAACTGAATGGCGCAGTGAATGAAACCTGGCAAGGATTGAAAGACACCTTTAGCCTGAGCGTGCTCTCCAACCCTATCGAAGCAAGTAAAGGTGACGGCGAGATGGCAGCGACTTCGATGGGCGTAATGAGCAGCAAATTCGGCACGGCTATTTCGGCCTACAGTTACCTGATTTTCGTCCTGCTTTACGTTCCCTGCGTCTCGGTCATGGGGGCTATCGCACGTGAAACCAGCCGTGGCTGGATGACATTCTCTATCGTCTGGGGATTGAACGTGGCCTATTCGCTGGCAACACTGTTCTTCCAGGTGGCCACTTTCAGCGACCATCCGGGCCGCAGCGCAGGGATTATCCTTACGGTGATTATTTTCAATGCGCTGGTGCTGCTGACCTTGCGCAAAATGCGCAGCCGCGTCAGCGTCACGTTAAAACCGCGCAAAGCGGCCGCCTGCTGTAGTTCGCCGTCGGGCGACTGCCACTAGGAGAAGAGGATGACCTCATTGATTGCCGTTCGCGACGGCGTGGCCCTGGCAGGGAGGGTTGATGCCCGCCAGTTGAGCTATCAGTTACAGACACCCCAACCGCTGGTACAGGCGATGCTCGACCGACTGGTTGCGATGCGCAAGATAGTAGCCGTTCAACCCGATGACAGCTGCCTGAGCGGCGGTTGTAAAAGCTGTGCCGACGGGCAAAAATGTCTGACCATCAGCTATCGGCTGATGCATGATTGACAGTGAAATCACCTTTCGTAAGCTGGAAATCTTCATCGCTTACATGGAAAAACTCAACATTACCCGGGCCGCTGAACACCTCGGCCTGAGCAGCGTCAGCGTGCACCGCGCGCTGCATTCGCTGGAAGAGGGTCTGCGTTGTCCATTGTTTATTCACAAAGGCCGTAATCTGCTGCCACTGCCTGCCGCCCGCGCACTACTGGAACACGCCACGCAGGTGATTGAACAGATGGAGCACAGCATCGAAGCCACGCGTCTTGCTGCCGGTTTCGGACAAAAAAGGCTCAAGCTCGGTACGCTGTATTCACTGACGCTGCAAACCATTCCCCGTCTGATCATGGGCCTTAAACTGCGTCGCCCTGAACTCGAACTCGAGCTTATGATGGGCTCAAACAGTCATCTGCTAGCCAGAATGGAAGAAGGCCAGCTGGATGCCGTGCTGCTTTCCACCAGCGATTCCCCAATCGATACTCAGCGTTATGACCAGATCCCGCTGTTCCAGGATGATATTTTTCTTGCCGCACCGGCCAGTTCAGCATTGGCCACGGAAGGGATCGCCGATTTACGCGATTTCAGGCAGGAGAAATTTGTGGCGCTGGCGGAAGGGTTCGCTACTTATCATGGTTTTCAGGAAGCCTTTCATGTCGCGGGGTTCGACCCGGATATCGTGACCCGGGTGAATGATATTTTTTCGATGCTGAGTCTGGTGCAGGCGGGCGTGGGCTACACGTTAATTCCGGGGCGCATGAAAGGCGTGTATGAAAACACCGTGCGCCTGATGCCGCTGGCCGAGCCGTATCAGATGCGCCAGACCATCGCACTGGTGTTCCCGCACAGCCGCGAGCACGACCCAAACCTGCTGGCATTAGCGGCTGAATGCCGGATGTATGCGTTAGGGAGTAGGAAGTGAGATTAGGCGCTCATTATTTTGCGCCATCAAAACTACCGGCCAATGTGTTTTATCCGGATGATGGCTCCAGATAGAGGACTCAGGAATACTCACGCCGTCATAACGCATTTTCGTACCATCGTAAGGGTAAAACTGCCCTTTTTCAGTATCCAATACGAAAACCACCACGTTGTTTGATTCCCGCGCAAGGCGCTGCCACAATGCTCTGCCACCTGCATATTGATCATTATCACTCATCAGGGTGAGGTTCTTCTTCACGACCAGCGTTTCATAGAGCAGCGTCGCTAAACGAAAATCACGCATTTCCGGGTTAACCACCACCCCTCCGATTTGAAATACCTGTTCGTCTTGCCAAAATTGACTGACATCCAGAATTTCATCACCCTTTTTCCGGCGAGCCAGTTCCAATGTCGCAACTACGTGGTGCCGCTTTTCGCCCCTCTTGTCGATTCTGGTTTGTGCTTCAGCAATAGCGATAAATGGAATTTTTTCATCATAAATGATCAACATATCAATGTTGTTAAATCGTATCTCATCAATGATTTCAAACCGTCGGGTCAGGGTTGCTGTGCTGTACGATCTTTCGAGCACGATCATTTGTGAATCTCCGTGAATCAGAACAGGCATGATATCCCTTCATGTAAAGAGGCAGCTCTTCAAACCTGAGTAGAAGAGTGATTGGACAATAGCATATTGCGCAATAATTCAACAAAACAGAACGTGCAACATAGCTTCTATCGCCGGTGCTCATTCAGGCACGCCACATACCGATGTAACCTACTGAAGAGCAAAAGCTTCATCACCAACCTACCACACTCATTCCTGGTGCTCATTTTCCCGTAACCGTCTTGCGAGAGTCCTCGCAACCTGTAGGCCGGACTGGCACAGAGACAGCGCTTCGCCCTGATCCATCGCCCGGCGCGTCAAACCGGTGAGGACGCTTCCCGGCGGCATTTCTATCGCCAGACGTACATCTCGCTGATACGCCGCTACCATGGCATCGCGCCAGTTAACGGTGCGCGCCATGTTCATCGCCAGATCGTCGGCAATCTTTTCAGGCTGCCAATACACCCGGCCCGTTGTGCCGCTGAGATAACCGCAGGTCGGACGCCGCAGCGTGACGGATGCGAAAGCTTTGAC
This sequence comes from Enterobacterales bacterium, assembly GCA_003864575.1. GTDB lineage: Bacteria > Pseudomonadota > Gammaproteobacteria > Enterobacterales > Enterobacteriaceae > Ewingella. The sequence goes on along the minus strand of BHES01000006.1, from coordinate 48,960 downwards.
CAGTTTCGCGGCGGGCTCATTGAGCAACGCACAATGCGATGGCACGCTGACCGCCAGCCGATGAGTTTTCTGCGCACCCTGCGCTTTGGCTAAATTCAGAACCTGTTGCATCGCGCTGTCGCTACCGGCAATCACCATTTGGTCTTCGGCGTTGATATTCGCCAGATAGACCGACGTCTGCGGGCCGTTCACCTGCTCCAGCAGCGCCGAAACCTGACTCTGGCTTAACCCGGTGATGGCCGACAATCCATAACCCTGCGGATAAGCTTGCTGCATGAGTTCGCCGCGCAAAGCCACCAGCCGCACGGCATCATCAAAGCGCAGAGCGCCCGACATCACCGCCGCCGGAAACGCGCCAATTGACAGGCCGCTGCAAAAATCAGGTTTCACACCTTCGGCTTCCAACTGTTTCGCCCAGACAACACCGGCAATCAACAGACACAATTGCACCGCGTGGGTTGAACGCAGGGCATCAGCGGTATCGAGCAGTAAGATATCAGCGCCCAGCGCGTTGCTGGCCTGGGCTATCAGATCCTGAGTCAGCGGGTTTTCCGGCAGGCGGTGCAGCATATCCGGCACCTGCGGTCCCTGGCCGGGAAAGGTAAACAGGATATTCATAACACTCCTCAGACTTCAGGTTTGCTCCACGGGTCAGTGACCAGAACCGGGCCTGAGTTGGTTTTCAGCATAAATTGCCCGCCGCGCAGCCATTCCGTCAGTGAGAAACCGCCCTGCGGCGTGGTGATTTGCACATCAACGCGGCACGGCATCTCTTCAAGGCGGGTATGGAAAGCGGAAAATTCAATGGAATCCACCGGTTCATCGCAGCGGATAAGTAAGTCCAGATCGCTCTCGGCGTGCATCACCGGAATATCGCTGACCATGGCGTAGGCGCAACTGCCGGTCACGCCCCACTGCCAGGGCAATTTCAGGCTGGCGAGAGTGATCAGCGCCTGCATGGGTTGCAGGGAGATAAAGCGCGAATGCAGTAACGTAACGGGATCGGCCACCAGGGATTCAGGCGTCACCACGCGCAGTACATCTTCAGGTTTTACCCAGGCGGCTGCGCGTTGAATCTTGGTCATACCGCGTATCCCAACCGCAATCGCGCCATCCTCGCGTCGGTCACGACGCACCACCAACGGCAGATGTGGCCGCCAGTGGCTCACCCAGTCGGGTAAGCCTTGGTCGTTTTCCAGCGAGGCACGGTCGGCAATCCAAATCAGGTCATGGGCACGCGGCAGACTCATCGTTACGTTTCCTTAATCATCAGTGCAGTGAAGAGGTCAGTGTTATAAACAGAGGTAACGTAATGATACACAACACTGAACTGATCAACAGCGACGCTTCTGCATCTGGCGACTGAACGCCGAAACGGTTGCCGAATACGATACCGAAGAAACCGGCTGACAGCGCAATCATCAGAATCGCGGTCACGGCCATCTGACCATTTAAACCAAAGGCCAGCACCAGACCCCAGGCGATAAAAGGCTGAATCAGGTTTTTTGTCACACATGACAACAACACCGGACCGTTAATTTTCAGCTTACGGGCTGACAGGATAACCCCGGTCAGGAACAGCGCAGACGCGGTCGCTGACAGGCCAAGAGGCTTAATCGATGCCAGCACAATTTCCGGCATTTTTATGCCAATCGCGGACAGCACCACACCGAGCAGCGGACCCCAGACAATCGGTTTTTTCACCGAACGCCACATCAACACGGGCAATAACGCCAGGGAAGACCCCTGATTTTCTCCGCTGATGCGGGCTTTTTCACGTTCCAGAATCATCAGACAGAACGGCGTCATCAATACGGAACCGCACGCGATAGAGACTGCCACAGATAATGAGGTAGACGGCGCATCACCGAACACGCTGCTCAAAATCGGTAAACCCAGTGCTGCGTAGTTTGGTAAAGCAACGGTCAGCGTCAGAACGGCAGCATCCTGTGGCGATTTTTTAAAGACTTTGGTGCAAATAAAGTAAATCGCCGCGTAGGTTATCCACATGGCCAGCACCAACACCAAAATCAGCGGTGTCTGCCCGACAATGCCCGCCCACGGCGTTTGTACGGTTGCTGCAAACAGCGCAGCGGGTAAAGCAAAATCCATGACAAAAATATTCAGTAAAGAGACATTTTTGTTATCCACCATTTTCGCTTTCCCGGCAAAAAAGCCGAGGATCATGATCACGAAAATGGGTGCAAGTGCATGTAAAATTACATAAGTCATAGCGATATACCTGAGGTAAATAAAAATGAATTACCCAGCCCGCCGGTTACGATGTTTTTTATAAATTCCAGTCGGATACGGCACGGTGAACTTTGTGCCGCATCTCGCTGTATGCAGGTGCCTTTACCGGCTAAAAGACTGAAAAGTTAACGAATTACCACGCCTGGCGCATGCGTTCGCGAACAAGCTGCGAACTGGCGCGGTTGTCGGCGCCTAAGCGATTTTTAAGGCCAACTCCCTCCTTGCGGGCATCCAGAATGTTGTTCCACAGCGCCGACTGCACGTTGACGATATCGTCCGGCGCTGCACTATCGGGATTGCCGACCTCCATCAACTGCGCCAGCAGACCGAGGGTGGCGTAATTTTCGATGTCATAGGCCATCGGCGGGATAGTCGCCGCCAGTTTCTCGAGCGCCTCGACCGAGCGCAGCGTAATGCGCGCCGCCGACTCTTTGCCCATCGCGTGGATCATCACGTCCGGGTTATTGAAAGCGATCAACTTGTTGGCCTGATACCCATGCGCCAGAAACGCGCCAGACATGGCTTTACCGACAATTAGCCCGATCACCGGGTGTCCGGCCAGACGCGCATTGGCATACGCCCCGGCAGCACCGGCCAACGCCTGATGAATACCAAAAGCCTCTTCGCGGCGGCCATAAGCCTGACTCGGCACATCAATTATCGCCACAATCGCGCGTTTACTCTCTTTGCCAGCGTCTTCGGCCACCGCCTGGCTGACAACTTTCGCCAGAGTCCAGCCTTCGAGCAGACCGACTTCACCGCCTGCGGCGCGCGGGTAGTGGTTGTTTTTATCAGGCACTACGGCGATATAACGCACGTCCTGATCGTTGATCTTTCCGTCAGCGGCTTTCACTGACGGGCACAGTCCGGTTAACGACGTGGCATCTTTAGTCAGTTCGGCAAACCAGTAATCGCCACGGCTGACGGCATTTTTGGCAATATTCTCAAGCGTGCTCATGCGAGATCCTCCCGGTTAAACAGCTCTTGCGTAATGTCACGGCTGGCCTGTTGGGTGGTATCAAAGCCAGTGAGTTTTGGCAGGTAATAGTCGAATTTATCGGAACGATGCTGGACCGGAACGCCCTGGGCGATAAACGCCAGCAGGTGGCTTTTCACTTCGCTCAGAGAATCTTTCACCAGCGCGTCGACAAAGCCGCTGTGATAACGCACTTCGCCACCGGTCATGCTCCAGATAAACGGCCGGTCGCGAGAGTCATACTCTTCGATGCCCGCTTCCTGCTCGATAACCTGCGGGCCGTTGAGGCCAAGGCGCGCTTCGCGGGTCACGATAAGATAGCTGCACAGTGCGGCGGCAATCGACATCCCGCCGAAGCAGCCCACCGTACCGGCCACCACGCCGATGACCGGCGTATAGCGGCGTAAATCCACAATGGCGGCATGAATGTCGGCGATAGCCGCCAGGCCAAGATTCGCCTCCTGCAAGCGCACGCCGCCGGTTTCCAGCAACAGTACGGCCTGAGTCGGAATGCCGTTGCGGTTATCTTCTGCGGCCATTTCTAATGCAGCGGCCATTTTCGCACCGGAGACTTCCCCCATGCTGCCGCCCTGGAATGCCCCTTCAATCGCCACAACCACCGCTGGCTGACCTTCGATAGTGCCTTTGGCAACCACCATGCCGTCGTCGGTTTGCGGTACGATGCCCTGCGGTTCCAGCCACGGCGACATGATGCGTTCGAACGGTCCCAGCAGTTCGCGGAAGGTGCCTGCGTCGAGCAGGTTGCGTGCACGTTGACGAGCATTCAGCTCAATAAAACTTTGATCAGTTGGCATAACTCGCCTCCTCAAATACCTGTTCGATCCGCAGGCGTGCTACGCCAGGCGTTGCGCCAAAGTCGTTGATGTCGAGCTGGCCCGCGGGCAATTCACGCAGTTGGCTCAAACGGTCGAAAAAGCGTTGCCACAAAGTGTGGCTGCCATCGACGGAGGTCGTGACGGTGACGCGCAGCTCAGCGTCACTTTTGGGTTCATACAGCGCTTCTAAATCGCCAGAACCGACCACGCCAGCCTGCGCACGTCCGGTCAGCGGCGTTTGCGCCGGGTAAGTAAATTCAAAACGTTCCATAACACCTCTTTATACAAATCATGATGTTAATAATCGGGACGATCACGTCAGTGAGACGCGATCGAGAAACAGAGTGGCAGCCAGTAAATCTGCGGCGCCGCCGGGTGAAGCATTGTCACTGAGCATCCGGGTCTCCAGTGCCTGAAGGTGTTGGAGGCCAGCGGGAGTTTGCGTGCCGCCGGCATTCAGCACCGCGCGGGAACCGGCGTGCATCGCCAGTAAAGCGGGCAGGCCACCACGCGACAGCACGCAGGTATCCGTCAGTTGCGTCATGACGGCCAGCAACGCATTAAGCTGCGACTGACTTTCCGTCGCCCCGGCCTGACGGCTGGTGCGCAACTGCGGCAAGGCGAGCTCAATAATGTGCGGAAAACCGCCCTGCGCCTCTTCCCGCGCGCCCGGCACCTGATAGCGCTGTACGGCGTGGGAACCCTTGCTAAAGCTTTTCGGGCTGAAGGCATCGGGCAGCGCCGCCAGCGTTGCCGCGCGTCTGGCAATGGCCTGTGGACTGGCCATTTCAGGCTGCATCGCGACGGCGCTGACCAGCAACCCCATCGCCCAAATGGCGCCCCGGTGAGTATTCACTCCGCCGGTGGCTTCCATCATCAGGGCTTCCCCTTCACGCCCCAGACGCCCAACTTCCTGACGCAGTGCAACATCCGCTGGTCGCTGAAAGCTGTGCAGAGCCAGAGCGTGAAAGGTGGAGGTCAGGCTGTGTGCCGAACGCTCCATCAGCGCCAGCGTCAGATCCTGATGCGCGCCTGAACCCCGGCTGTCCACCAAGCCCGGTTTCGGGCTGAGCCGCGCTTCATCGATCAGCGCCTGCGTCGCCTGGTGTGCCAGCCCTGCGGCCAGCTGTTCAGCGGCGCTTTCGCCCCTGACCGATAAAATCTGCGGCATTGTCATTACCAGCTCCGGAATTTCGCCGGCGGGTTATACAAACCACCGGACCAGTCGACCAGATCACTGACACTGCCCGCAGCCAGCAACGAACGGGTGGCGTCGGTGCGACGAATCCCCATATCTTCCGGGAAGACCACCAGCTCCTGACGGCGCAGTTCGGCTACGCGTTTGGCATCCACGCCCAGCCCGATGTCGGTGATACCCGCCACCGCCGCCACCATGGCACGACGCTCTTCCAGCGAACGCGCCCGGTGCAGATAGGCAATACCCTCTTCGGTCAGCACATGGGTCACGTCGTCGCCGTAAATCATCACCGGCGCCAACGGCATACCGGACTCTTTACCCACGTCGACGGCTTCGAGTTTCTCCACGAAGGTCGGTTTACCACCGGCCTGATAGGTTTCCACCATCTGTACCACCAGCTTTTTACCGCGCGCCAGGGGATCCGGCTCTTCAATCATGTCGAGCCAGGCGGGCGTCGCATGGCGACGGCCGTGCGGGTCATGGCCCATGTTAGGTGCGCCACCGAAACCTGCCAGACGCCCGCGGGTCACGGTTGAAGAGTTCGCCAACCCATCGACCTGCAACGTTGAACCGATAAACATGTCGACCGCGTATTGGCCGGCCATCTGGCAGAAGGCGCGGTTGGAGCGCATCGAGCCGTCTGAGCCGGTGAAGAACACGTCCGGACGGGCGCGGATATACTCTTCCATCCCCAGTTCACCGCCGAAACAGTGAACGGTGTCTACCCAGCCACTTTCGATGGCCGGGATCAGCGTCGGGTGCGGGTTCAGCGTCCAGTGTTTACAAATTTTGCCGCGCAGGCCGAGCTGCTCACCGTAGGTTGGCAGCAGCAGTTCGATAGCCGCTGTGTTAAAACCGATACCGTGGTTGAGCGACTGCACGTTGTGTTTAGCGTAAATGCCTTTGATAGCCATCATCGCCATCAGGACATGGACCGGTTTAATCAGGCGCGGGTCGCGGGTGAACAACGGTTCGATAAAGAACGGACGGTCGGCGACGACCACAAAGTCAATCCAGTCACCGGGGATGTCCACACGCGGCAGGTCGCAACCCTCTTCGACCAGTTCATTGACCTGGGCGATAACAATGCCGTTTTTGAAGGCGGCAGCTTCCACCAGCGCAGGCGTATCTTCGGTGCTGGCACCGGTATAAAGATTGCCTTTGCGGTCAGCTTTGAACCCGGCGATCAGCGCAATATTGGGCACTAAATCGACGTACAGGCGGGAATAGAGCTCGATATAGGTGTGAATAGCGCCGATCTCCATCTGCCCGTCTTCCAGCAGCTGCGCAATGCGCAGGCTTTGTGGACCGGAGAAGGCGAAATCGAGTTTGCGGGCGATACCACGCTCAAAAAGATCAAGATGCTCAGCGCGGCTAACGCTCGGCATGATCATATGCAGATCGTGAAGTTTTTCCGGATTGGCTTTCGCCAGCGAGCGGGAAAGAAAATCAGCCTGCTTCTGGTTATTCCCTTCCATCACTACGCGGTCGCCGGGGGCAATCAGCGTTTCGAGGATCGAGATAATTTGGTCGGTGGGTAACACTTTGCCCTGAGCCACGGCCCGGACACTTTCAATCCGCCGTTGTTTCTCACTGCGGCGGGTGTCCCAAGCCCTGGTGGACTGCGGATGTTGCGTCATGCCTGAACCTCCCTGGGTTAGCTTGCCGAGCAGCGTGCGGCTCTGACAAGTGGCGGTACATCATAAATGCGTCGGATAATGAGTCCGTTAAGTGTAGGAAGGGGATGGCGTAGCATCAATCAAGCGCAGGAACCAACCGTTACCCTGAGAGTAACGATTAAAAATAGGCTTTTTAAAACAGTTGGATAGAAAAGTAAAAAACGAGGAGCCGCACAAAAATGGCATAAAAAAAGGACACCCGCGGGCATCCCTCTCTCATTGCATTCGCAATAGCCCTCAATCATTCGAATAAACGAATGACGGGGATAAAGGATATTATTTGAAGACTTCAGCCGTTGCGCTGATCTTCTTCTTCTCTTGGCCACCGATGATCACGAAGTACTTGCCGCCTTTCTCATCAGCCTGTTTGGACAGCTCTTCACGGGCATCCATTGGCGCAGTGTATTCATTGCTGGTGCTGATAGTACCCAGGCTGGTGTAGCCTTTTTCTTTTGCGACTTCTTTGGTGATCAACTCTGCGGACATTGCGCTCACTGAGAAGAAGCCAGCCACTAATGCCACTGCCATAATTTTATAAGATTTCATGAAGTTACCTCTAAAGAGTGATTATTTTTAATGAAACTCCCGCGATAACAACGTCAGTAAAGCCAGCGCTGGTGTGAACCTTCCCGGTCAGACACCAAAGTTTCCCCAGAAGCGCAGCCTTTATCGCAATGGCCGGAACGCAGCCATTCAGTCACTAAACGGTATTATCCTCTTCAGGATTAATCACTTCTAAAAATTAGCCAGCCTAAATGTGCAAAATAATTACATTACATTTCAATTTGTGACAAGAAACTGCTTAATTTCTTCACAGAAGAAATCAGGATGAGACACAAATGGCGCATGTGCAGCTTTTTCCATCACCCGCGAGGTGGAATCCGGCCATAGCGCATCCAGTAAAAATGCCACTTTGCGCGGAACCAGGCCATCCAGCGCCCCATAGATACGCAGTAATGGCATCGGCAACTGACACATCGCCTGACGTAAATCAACCTGCCGCAGGATCTCCAACCCGCCGTTCAACACCTCAACCGGCGGCATAGGCTGGTCGAGCACCACCGCTTTCAACATCCGCGCATCCTGACGGGCGCTCTCGCTGCCCAGAGTTTGCAGCGCCAGAAAACGCTCGACGGTACGCTGGAAATCTTCGCTCAACTGATGCTCGAACCCCTGTAGGACTTCGGGGCGAATACCCGGCCACTCCTCTTGTGCAGCAAAACAGGGTGATGAAGCCACGGTGATAAGCGCTTCCACGCGTTGCGGCGCCTGTAGCGCGATCTGGCTGGCGACCAGCCCGCCAAGCGACCAGCCCAGCCACACCGCTTTTTCCGGCGCGGCGGCCAGTACGATATCCGCCATCTCGTCGAGGCTCATCGGTCCAAAACCCTGGCTGCGGCCATAGCCCGGCAAATCCACCAGGTGCAGGCGAAAATGCGGCGCGAGTCGGGTAGCAATGTAACGCCACACCTCTGCGTTCAGCCCCCATCCGTGAAGCAGCACAAGATTGCGTTCGCCTTCGCCAAAGGTCTGCCAGTAGAGCCTGTTCATAAGGTAATGTCCGTTTGATTTCACAAATTTGGGAAGTGATAAAGATGGTGTTAAGGATAACAATTCGCGGCCTTTGCTGGCTATGCCAACAGCCGCTGCATTTCTCCCGCCACGGTATTTGCAGCTTTTGCGTCAGAAATCTGCCCCCGCCGCCGCCGTGCTGCCCACGTTGCGGGCTACCCAGCGCTAGCCAGACGTTCGACTGCGGGCGCTGTCTGAACAAACCGCCCCCGTGGGACACGATGATTTATACCACTGATTATTTGCCGCCGTTGAGCGGGCTGGTCATGCGACTGAAGTTTTCCCGTCAGCCGGAACTGGCCGTCACGCTGGCGCGTCTGTTACTGCTGCGCTGGCTCACCCGTTTTCGCGCCGGGGACGTCGTGCGCCCCGACGTGGTCCTCAGTGTGCCGTTACACCGGCGGCGCTATTTTTCGCGCGGATACAATCAAAGCGAATTACTCGCCCAACCGCTGGCACGCTGGCTGGGCTCTCAGTTTCGCCCTCAGGCCCTGCGCCGTATCCGTTCCACGCCGCCGCAACAGCATCTGTCAGAAGCGGCGCGAAAACTGAATTTACGTAATGCCTTCTTATGCACCGAAAACTTTCAGGGAAAACACGTCGCCTTGATTGATGATGTGGTGACAACAGGCAGTACACTGCGTGAAATCAGCAAAATTCTACGTAATCAAGGCGTTGTGTCGTTACAAATTTGGTGTATCTGCCGGACACTGTAGCCGTGAGCACACACTGCTAACACCGTGACCACTTGAAAGATGACGGGTAAAAGCAAAGGGCGTATTATAACCAACTGAAGCAGTCAACTATTGAGCCAATACTATGATCCTTATTACCGATGCTGCCCAAGAGCACTTTGCCAAATTGCTGGCAAACCAGGAAGAAGGCACCCAGATCCGCGTATTCGTGATTAACCCCGGTACGCCTACCGCCGAATGCGGTGTCTCCTACTGTCCACCTGACGCGGTGGAAGCGACAGATACTGAACTGAAATTCGAGAAGCTGTCCGCTTACATCGATGAACTCAGCAAGCCGTACCTGGCTGAAGCCGAGATCGACTTTGTTACTGACCAGCTCGGTTCACAGCTGACGTTGAAAGCCCCGAACGCTAAAATGCGCAAAGTGGCCGACGATGCGCCACTGATGGAACGCGTTGAATATCAGCTGCAGTCACAAATCAACCCGCAGCTCGCCAGCCACGGCGGCCGCGTGTCATTGATGGAAATCACCGATGACGGCATCGCCATTTTGCAGTTCGGCGGCGGTTGTAACGGCTGTTCTATGATCGATGTCACCCTGAAAGACGGCATCGAAAAAGATCTGCTGAAAAACTTCCCTGAGCTGAAAGGCGTTCGCGATCTGACCGAACACCAGCGCGGCGAACACTCGTTCTACTGATCAACCGTTGGTCGGCCAGAATGCAAAAAGCACCCTTTCATCGGGTGCTTTTTTTATGGACGCTTCAGCTGCGGTCTAAATCCTTAATCAGCCGATTGACCCGGTCGTCGCTAAACATCTCATCCAGAGTGTGAGTCAGCTTTCGCTGCCAGTTTGGGTATTCCGTGTTGGTTCCCGGCACGTTCACCGGCGTTGCCATATCCAGCCAGTCTTCCGGCTGCAGGCCGAGCAGAGCGCTGGCACTGTCGACCAAATAGCGTTGCAGGCCACGGTTGAGCGCAGGGGTCATCGCCATTTTCTCGGCCAGATGTCCGACGCTTTTCGCCACACAGCCATGGCGGTGCAGCGCATCAAGCAGCGCCTGTTTGCTGGCTTCCCGCTCGCTGCGCAGGGCAGCCAGCACGGTTGTGTCAGGATAAATACCCAGCGTTTCGCCGAGGGTTAAATCCTCTCCCTCCCAATAACCGCGCAGCGTGGGTAAATCGTGGGTCGTGACGGTCGCCATCGCCTGCACCACGTAATCCTGCGGCGCACGGTAAACGCCGCTTTTCTCCTGCTCGAAATAGAGCACCTTATAGGAATAAACGCCGCTGTCATGCAGGCTGGCGATGATCTCTTTTGGCACTGTGCCGAGATCTTCACCAATCACCATGCACTGATGACGCTGACTCTCCAGCGCCAGCACGCCGAGCAGATCGTCGAGCGGATAACGCACGTAGGCCCCCTTGCCCGCATGTTCATGCGCCGGTATCCACCACAAACGCATCAACCCCATGACGTGATCAATACGCAGCGCACCGCACTCCGCCATGTTAGCCCGCAGTAAATCGATAAACGGCTGATAGGCCCGTTCTTTCATCACATGAGGATCAATAGGTGGAAGCCCCCAGTTTTGGCCCTGCGGCCCGAGGATATCCGGGGGGGCGCCGATGGTGGCCTTCAGGCAATAGAGTGAAGTATCCGCCCAGGTTTCTGCGCCACCTTCCGCCACACCCACAGCCAGATCCCGGTAAAGCCCAAGCGGCATCCCGAGCGCAACGCTGGTCTGATAGCAGTCAGAAAACTGCAAATGCGCCAGCCACTGCAACCAGAGATAAAATTCAACCTCTTCGGCATAACGTTCGCAAAATTCGGCCACGTCCGGGCTATGAATATCGCGGTATGCCTGCGGCCAGACCGGCCAGCCCCACAGACCTAAATCCAGATCCCGCAGATGGACATGCAGTGCATCAAAAACGCCCTGCTGACGCAGACTGTCGCCGCCCAGATGCACAAAACGGCGGAAATCCCGTTTGCGCTGGCTGGCTTCGGGGACGTCGCAAAAGGCCAACCACGCCAAATTCAGCGCATTGAGCTTTAACTTCATCACCTGCGGGTAATCGACGTATTCCACACTTCGCGCCTGATGTAACGCGTCACGGGTCGCGGGTAATTGCCACCAGCGCTGCGCCTCCTCACTTTGTACGAACTCCTCAACCTGATTGACGTCGATATAGGTGACGTTCAACCAGCGGCGTGACGACGGGCTGTAAGGGCTGGCACTGAGCGGATTGGCCGGATACAGAGCGTGAATCGGATTAAGGCCGACAAAGGCCCCGCCACGTTTACCCACCTCTTCCACCATCCGTTTCAGGTCGCCGAAATCACCGACGCCCCAGTTATGCTCCGAGCGCAGGGTGTAGAGCTGCACGGTCGCGCCCCATAGCTTATCCCCCGCCAGTAACTGAGGTGGTTCATAGCAGCGGCGCGGCGCAATAATGATGCGGCACCCGCACGTCTTTTTACCCCAGTTCAGGGTCAGATGGTGATAACCCACCGGCAAACCGGCAGGAAGCCGTAGCGTTTCGCCGCGGGTCAACTTCCCTTCAATGCGATCGCCGTTTTCTTGTGTGAGTTGCCAGTGGAAGGCCTGACTGCCCTGCGGTGCCAGCACCGCCGGTGCGTCCTGATAAAACACCGTCACGAAAGGTAGCGGCATGGATTCTTCCTGACTGGCTTCCCCACGCCCCATCGCGGCTAACAACACCTGTTTGGTGTCGTCAGAAACTGACTGCACCTCGTCACGCATATTAATAAAACTGTCTACAACCCCTGCCTGCTGTGCTGCCTGTTCAAGTTGCTTGCCCTCCATGCCTGCTCCTAACGTTTTGCCTGCCAGATCCGCTGCTGATAATCGCGGATGGAACGGTCTGCGCTGAACATCCCCACGCGGGCGGTGTTGAGTATCGCCCGGCGCGTCCATTCATCAGCGTCGCGGTACAATGCATCGACTTTTTTCTGCGCGTCGCAATAGGCCGCGAAATCGGCCAGCACCAGGTACGGGTCGCCCCCCTCTTTGAAGCTGTTGAGCATCAAATCGAAAGCCTGTTTGTCACCCTGGCTGAAAAATCCGCTGGCCAGTTCATCCAGAATGGTTTTCAGGTGTTTATCTTTTTTCACCACGCTTTGCGGTTTATAGCCTTTCTTTTGCAGCGCTTTAACGTCATCAACATCCAGACCAAAGATAAAGATGTTTTCGTCACCAACTTGTTCGGCGATTTCAACATTCGCACCGTCGAGCGTCCCTATCGTCAGCGCACCATTCAGCGCCAGTTTCATGTTGCCGGTTCCTGAGGCCTCTTTTCCGGCGGTAGAAATCTGCTCAGAAACGTCTGCCGCCGGGATCATCAGTTCAGCCACCGACACCGAGTAGTCAGGAATGAAAACCACCTTGAGACGATCGCCGACGATCGGATCGTTGTTGATCTTCTCCGCGACCTTATTGATCGCATAAATGATATTTTTCGCCAGATAGTAGCCTGGCGCGGCTTTGGCCCCGAACAGGAACACGCGCGGCACAATATCCAGTTTTGGGTTATCGCGCAGTTGCCGGTAGAGCGAAAGAATATGCAATAAGTTCAGGTGCTGGCGTTTGTACTCGTGCAGACGTTTGATCTGCACATCAAAAATGGCTTCAGGGTTGAGCTTTATGCCCATGCGATGCCAGACATATTCCGCCAGCCGGACTTTATTCTCATGCTTGATTTTGCGGTAATGTTTGCAGAATTTTTTGTCTTTAACGCCGCTTTCCAGCCCTTTCAGCAGGTCGAGATCCGTGACCCAACTGTCGGTTTTCAGGCGTTCATCAATCAGGGCTGACAGCGCCGGATTACACTGTTTAATCCAGCGGCGCGGCGTAATACCGTTGGTCACGTTATGAAATTTCTCAGGCCACAGTTGGTAATACTCCGGGAACAGATCTTTTACCACCAGGTCTGAGTGCAGCGCCGCCACACCGTTTACCGCAAAACCGGCCACCACGCACAGGTTAGCCATGCGCACCTGCTTGTCGTGATGCACCGCCAGTTTGGCCCAGACGGCTTCATCGCCAGGCCACACTTTGCTGACCTGTTGCTTAAAGTTGGCGTTGATCTGTTTGATTATCTGGAAGTGGCGCGGCAGCAGGCTACGCACTAATTTTTCGTCCCAGGTTTCCAGCGCTTCCGGCATCAGCGTGTGGTTGGTGTAGGCAAAAGTACGGCGGGTAATGTGCCACGCGTCTTGCCAGCTCATCTGGTGTTCATCGAGCAGAATACGCAGCATTTCAGGAATGGCGATGGTCGGGTGGGTGTCGTTAAGCTGAATCACCTCATAGTCCGGCAATGCAGAAATCTTGCGCCCGAGGAAATGATGGCGGCGCAGGATATCGGCCACCGAACAGGCGCACTGGAAGTATTGCTGCATCAGGCGCAGGCGTTTTCCTGCCTGATGGTTGTCATTCGGATAAAGCACTTTGGTCAGCTTTGCGGCGTCCACGCCCTGCTGTTCGGCTTTGAGAAACTCGCCGTCGTTAAATTTTTCCAGATCAAACGGATGCGGATGAGTGGCTTCCCATAGACGCAACGGTTGAGTCACGCCGTTACGATAACCGAGCACCGGCAGATCCCAGGCTTCGCCACGTAGGGTAAACTCTGGCTCCCAGCGCAGCGTTCCATTGTCATTTTTCACCACTTTGCCGCCAATGCCAACGCTGACGGCCAATGCGCTGTTGTGGCGAAACCACGGATAGTCGCTGCGGTGCCACTCGTCCGGCGACTCTTTCTGATGTCCGTCAACAAAGCGCTGACGAAACAGGCCGTACTGATAATTCAACCCGTAGCCAATAGCCGGTTGCCCCACCGACGCCATCGCATCAAGGTAGCAGGCAGCCAGTCTGCCCAAACCACCGTTGCCCAACGCCGGGTCAATTTCCTCTTCCAGCAGGTCAGTCAGATTGATGTCAAACGGCTCCAGTGCGCTGCCAATTTTTTCATACCAGCCGAGGTTAATCAGGTTGTTGCCGGTCAGGCGGCCGACCAAAAACTCCATCGAGATATAATTCACATGGCGCTGAATTTTATGCTGTTTCTTGCTGGCAGGGACCGTATCGTTTTGCGGCGGCAATTGTTCAGCCACGGCGGCGCTGATGGCGTGCCACCATTGGTGACGGGTCATATCCTTGGCGGAGGTGAGTCCAAACGCTTGCCACTGACGGGTTAACGCAGCCAAAAAATCATCTTGTTTGAGGGTGGGTTTGGTCATAAGGCAGCTCTTTCCTTTTCGTTAATCAACCGGGAGAAGAAGTCTGTTTTAACTTTATTTAGGGTTCAAAGCGTGATCTGTGATCACTTATAGGTATAAACCCTATAAGGTAAAAAAGCTCATCACGGTGATGAGCTTAGTTGAGGGATTTGTCGGTAAATATTAATGATGTTGAGCTTATTCCTGCCCGTAATAGGCATTCGGGCCATGTTTGCGGGTGAAATGTTTATTCAACAGATAACCGTCCATTGGCGACATCTGCCGGTTCAGCGTCCCGGTGATCCACGCCATTTTCGCCACCTCTTCCAGCACCACCGCATTATGTACCGCCAGTTCCGGAGTTGCTCCCCAACAAAATGGCCCGTGTTGTGACACCAGAATCCCCGGCATATGCAGTGGATCCGTTTCACCCAGTGTTTCGGCGATCACTTTGCCGGTTTCCAGTTCATATCGACCCGTCACCTCTTCCCGGCTTAACGACCTTGTGCAGGGGATCGCGCCCGCAAAATAGTCTGCATGCGTGGTGCCCAGCGCCGGAATAGCCACGCTGGCCTGCGCCCATGATGTGGCGTAGGTCGAATGGGTATGCACAATGCCGCCCAGTTCTGTATATCGTGCATAGAGCTCGAGGTGAGTCGCCGTGTCAGATGAAGGTTTGAAGTGCCCTTCCACAACCTCTCCGTGCTTGTTCACCACCACCATGTCCCCGACGGTCATCACGTCGTACTCCACGCCGCTCGGTTTAATGACCACCAGGCCAGATGCACGGTCAATACCGCTGACGTTGCCCCAGGTGAATGTCACTAATCCACGAGCAGGAAGCGCCATATTGGCGGCGAAGACCTGCTGCTTAAGGTGCTCTAACATACGGTTTCCTCCATGTTCAGCCCGGCTTTTTGCATTTTGTCGATCACCCAGGCGCGGGCCTCGCGTACTTCTTTCAGTGGGTCAACGGCGCTCTCGCTCCACATTTCAATAAGGTAGGGACCGCGATAACCGCTGTTGAGCAGCGTGCTGAAGCAGCGTTCGAACTCCACCACGCCGGTGCCGAACGGAACGTTTTTGAACACACCAGGCTGGGTATCTTTGATATGTACAGCAACGATATGCCCTGCGCCGCTGGCCAGCTCCATCTGCACATCATTGTCCCAGGCAGAGAGATTGCCAATATCGGGATAGAGCTGGAACCACGGATTATTCAGATAATGCGCGTAGCCAAGCGCCTTGCTGATGGAGTTCATCAGCGGGTAGTCCATGATTTCCATCGCCAGCGTGACCTGCGCGCGACTGGCCATTTCAACGGATTCCTGTAAACCCTCGCGAAAGCGTTCGCGCGTATGGTCGTTGGCTTCCTGATAATAGACGTCGTAACCCGCCAGCTGAATCACCCGGATACCCAGATCCTGTGCCAGCACGATGGCTTTGCGCATAATTTCCAACCCCTGATCACGGGTTGCGTCATCTTCCGAGCCCAGCGGGAAGCGGCGGTGCGCACTGAGGCACATCGACGGAATTCGAATCCCGGTACGGGCAACGGCGTCAACCACCGCCATTCGCTGTTCGCGGCTCCAGTCAAGCCGTGCCAGCCGGTTGTCGCTTTCATCGACCGACATTTCGACGAAATCAAAACCCAACTCTTTCGCCAGATTCAGGCGTTCAAACCAGTCATCTCCCGCTGGCAGGGCTTTTTCATAGATCCCGAGCGGCACGGCTTTATGCATCATTACGCTGTCCTTAACCCCAAAGCTGGTTGATTGATTTCTTAAACTGACGGGCGGCGTCGACCGGATCTTTGGCGTCGCGGATGCTGCGACCGGCGATAAACACGTGTACAGGAATGTCTTTGAACAGCGGCAAATCTTCCAGTGCCAGACCGCCAGTAATCGTCACTTTGAAGCCCATGCCGGACAGTCGTTTGATCGCAGTAATGTCAGCGTCGCTCCATGCGACACCGGCGGCCTGCGCGTCACGGCTGCGGTGGTAAACCACCTGCTGAATGCCCGCTTCGTGCCACTCTTTAGCCTGTTCCCAGGTCCAGTAGCCGGTCAGTTCAATCTGCACGTCACCACCAAACTCTTTCGCCACTTCCAGCGCACCCTTGGTGGTGTTGATGTCAGCGCAACAAATGACCGTCACCCAGTCCGCATTGGCTTCAAAGCACATACGCGACAAGATTTTCCCGGCGTCAGCGATTTTGGCATCGGCCAGGACAATTTTTTCCGGGTACAGAGCTTTCAGGTCACGCACGGCGCGAACCCCTTCAGCAACACATAAAATAGTGCCGACTTCAATAATGTCGACTTCGCTGGCAATCAGGCGGGTAGTTTTGTAAGCATCGTCCATCGACTGGTTATCCAGCGCCACCTGCAACATAGGTAATGAGTGAGACATAACGTATTCCTTTTCTTTTATTGCGCCGCCGCAGCGGACGTCTGATCGATTAAATCCAGAACCTGCTGGGCCGTGGTACAGGCGCGCAGGCGGTCAAAGTTGTCTTCATCTTCAAACAGGTTTACCACCTGCATGATGCCAACCTCCTGATGCGCGTTGGCGTCAACCGCTGCCAGCGTGATAAGGATATCGACCGGATCGTTATCTTCATGGTTAAACACCAGCGGTTTTTTCAGCGTTACTAGAGCAAATCCGGTCTCGATAACGCCCTCCTCCGGGCGGCCATGCGGCATGGCCAGGCCGGGCGCAATCACAAAATAGGGACCAAAGCGCTCAACGCCGTCCAAAATCGCCTGGTAATAGCGGGGTTCCACCACCCCGGCGTCCACCAGTAAATCGACGCCAATTTTTACCGCTTCCTGCCAGGTTTCTGCTTCCGCGTTCAGGCGGATCGACTGATTTTCAGCCAAAGAATCACGCAGTTTCATGGACGTTCCTTATTTCTTCAGGTCTTTGGCGAAGTGGGCGTTGATCACGTCCATCACCTTCGGGCCAAAGTCAGCGGCGGAGAGCATATTGCGCACCCCCACCACATATTTGTTGCCACTGACCGTGATCTCATCCGCCACGTGCGTGGAAGCAACGATGATATCGGCCCCGCTCAGCTCAGATTTGTATTCACCGACTGCGCAACTGTTCATGGTGTGATCGACCCCTTCCTGGGTCAGGAACTGCCCAATTTTCATCTTCATGATCATCGAACTGCCTTGCCCGCAACCGCATACCGCCAGAATTCGTACTGTCATGGGAACCTCGTTGATTAGTGAGAAGTGGATTGATTAAGCGCGTGTTTTTCAGCGTCCTCTTCGGCACGCAACGTGCGCCCCGCGAAGAACATATAAAGCAGTGCAATGACCACGATGACGCCCATAAAGGCCATGCCGACGCTAAAGAAGCCCTGCATCATCGGTGGTGCGAGAATTGACCAGTCAGCCATGCCCATCCAGGCACTGAGTCCGGTCAGTTTGATGGCCCAGACGCAGCCGAAGATTTCGAGCATGCCCATCACCAAGCAGATTTTCAGCGCAGCGCGCCAGCCGCCGAAGTGGTTAGCGAAGACGCCGATGGTGGCGTTGGAGAAGAACATCGGGATGAAGCCAGGGATAATCATGATGGACGAGCCCATCGCAAACAGAATGCCGACGGCAATCAGTTGACCGATGGTGCCCCACATAAAGCCCCAAACCACGGCATTTGGTGCAAAGCTGTAAATCGCCGCGCAGTCGATAGCCAGAACAGCGCCGGGGATTAAACGTTGGGAGATACCGTTGAACGCTTCCGTCAGTTCGGCGACAAACATGCGCACGCCCTGAATGATGATGAAAATGGCCACGGCGAACATCAAACCCGTCTGCAGGATGTAAATGGTCCAGTGCGTTTTACCGGCCATTTGTTGCAGAGTATCAAGGCCAAACGAACAGAGAATAATGCCGAAGAAGACCGTCATAACGATGGCCGTTGAAACGATGTTGTCATGGAAAATATTCAGCCAGCCCGGCAACTTGAGGTCTTCCACGCTCTCTTCTTTCTTACCCAGATAAGGCGCGATTTTATAGGCAATCCATGAAGCAAACTGCTGCTGGTGACCGATGGAAAAACCACTGTTTTCGGTCACGGCCTGCGTCGGTTTGTACATCATGTTGGAGGTGATGCCCCAATAGAGCGAGACCAGGAAGGCCGTCGACCAGATCGTCGTCCACATTGGGTAGCCCATGATGTAAAAGAACACGGCAATCAACCCGGCTTGCTGAAACATGATGTGGCCGGTGAGCATGATGGTGCGGATGCCCGTAATGCGGCGAAAAACGACGTAAAGAATGTTGAGGCCAAGCGCAATAAGCACCGCATAACCGACCCAGCTATAGGCATCGCCCATGCGCTCAACCGTTGCCATCATTGAGGCATAGGTGTCAGATATTGCGCCGTTGATGCCATAAACTTGTGACAATTTGGCGACCACCGGTTTGAACGTACTGGTCAAAATCCCGGAGCCGGCCTGCAACAACATAAAACCGATAATCGTTTTAATGGTGCCTTTGATGATCACACTCGCGCTTTTTCTGAGCAGGATGTAACCCAACATCGTGACGATACCCAGCAACAGCGGGGCGTTGGTCATCACCTGATTGAAAAACACGGTAAATACGGTGTAGAGGAATTCCATAAAGCACTCCGTTAACCTTCGAGGTTGTTAACCTTCGAGAAACCTGCCCAGACTTCTACCCTGATGCATTAGCCATAAACAGTGTGAGAACGCTGGAACTCTAATGCTCATTTTCAATCAAAAAAAGATTCAATGTGATTATTTGTGAGCGCACTCGCAAGTTATCGGCGAGCGTTACAATATCCCTTGCCGAATTTCAGATAATTATCGCAACTAATTCATATAGATAAACTATAAATTCATACGTTAAAGGCAAGTGTCAAAATAATAGCTCTGCAATACACCCTCGTTATCCGAACGATTTACCTGCATATTTTTGATTGTAAGCTGCGTAAAGTAGTGCTAATTTTCTCACAACAAAGTCACAAGCAATCATTAAATGATTTGTTATGATTGAATTTATATCTCAACACATGACGAGGGAAGACCATGAGTAAAGTAGAAACCATCAGCCGCGAATCCTGGATCCTCAGCACCTTTCCTGAGTGGGGTACCTGGTTAAACGAAGAGATTGAACAAGAGCGCGTTGCACCGGGTACTTTCGCCATGTGGTGGTTGGGCTGTACAGGTATCTGGTTGAAATCAGAAGGC
This sequence comes from Enterobacterales bacterium, assembly GCA_003864575.1. Classification (GTDB taxonomy): domain Bacteria; phylum Pseudomonadota; class Gammaproteobacteria; order Enterobacterales; family Enterobacteriaceae; genus Ewingella. The sequence goes on along the minus strand of BHES01000006.1, from coordinate 29,285 downwards.
GGGGCCAATATTTGTGTCGATTTCTGGTGCGGCGTGGGCAAGCAAAATCACAGCAGCCCGCTGATGAAAACGGGCCACCAGATGCAGCGTATGGCGGGTGTGAAAAAACTGCAGCCTAACCTGCGCACCACGCCGTTCGTACTGGATCCGTTTGCCATCAGAGAGATCGACGCCGTTCTGTCAACGCATGACCACAATGACCATATTGACGTCAACGTCGCGGCGGCTGTGATGCAAAACTGCGCCAAAGATGTACCGTTTATCGGCCCGCAGACCTGCGTAGATTTATGGATGAGCTGGGGTGTTCCGGCTGAGCGCTGCATCGTCATGACGCCAGGAAAAGTAGTGCGAATTAAGGACGTGGAAATTCATGCACTGGATTCGTTTGACCGCACCGTGCTCATCACTTTACCCGCGGAACAGAAAGCGGCAGGCGTATTACCGGACATGATGGATCAACGCGCGGTGAACTACCTGTTCAAAACACCGGGCGGCAATCTCTATCACAGTGGTGATTCCCATTACTCCAACTACTACGCCAAGCACGGTAACGAATATAAAGTCGACGTGGCGCTCGGCTCCTACGGAGAGAACCCGCGCGGTGTCACGGACAAAATGACCAGCGTGGATATACTACGTATGGCTGAGTCATTGAAAACACAGGTTGTTATCCCTTTCCATCATGATATCTGGTCTAACTTCCAGGCTGACCCGCAGGAGATCCGCGTGTTATGGGAGATGAAAAAAGATCGCCTGAAATATGGCTTCAAGCCCTTTATCTGGCAAGTCGGCGGCAAGTTTACTTATCCGAATGACAAAGATAATTTCGAATATCACTATCCGCGCGGCTTCGATGACTGTTTCACAACGGAAACGGATTTACCTTTCAAATCATTCCTTTGATGAGTAGATGAGCCACAGGTGCGGGGATCTTCTTCTCCGCACTTTCGCAGAAAATGATGATTGAATGATTCAAATGCTCATCTATAATCACGCGGTATCCATTCCCGCGGAGTCACCCTCACCATGACAGAACCACAACGCCACAATGCGATCCTCGAGCTTTTACAACGTCAGGGCCAGATTTCTGTCTCAGATGTGATCGGCAATTTTGATATTTCGCCCGCCACAGCGCGCCGTGATATCACCAAACTCAATGAACTGGGCAAGCTGCGTAAAGTGCGCAACGGGGCCGAAGCCGTTACCTCACCTCGCCAGAACTGGACGCCGCTGAACATTCACCAGACGCAACATCTTAATGAGAAAATGCGCATTGCTCAGGCTGCGGCGCAACTTTGCCTGCCGGGCGAAAGCGTGGTGATTAACTGCGGGTCTACTGCCTTTCTGCTTGGCCGTGAAATGTGCGGTAAAGATATTCAGGTGATCACCAACTATCTGCCGCTGGCCAATTATCTGATTGAGCAAGAGCACGACAGCGTCGTCATCATGGGCGGTCAGTACAACAAAAGTCAGTCAATTACGCTGGCACCGCAAGATGGCGACGCCAGCCTGTATGCCGGTCACTGGATGTTCACCAGCGGCGCGGGGTTGACCAGCGACGGCCTGTATAAAACCGATATGCTCACAGCGATGGCCGAACAGAAGATGCTGAATTACGTCGGTAAACTGGCGGTACTGGTCGACAGCAGTAAAGTCGGCCAACGTGCCGGGATGCTGTTTAGCCGTACCGAGCAAATTGACGTGCTTATTACCGGACAGGACGCCGACGCCGCGATCCTCGATCAACTGCGTGCCAAAGGCGTGAAGGTGATGCTGGTTTGATCGGTTATTTTGGATTATCCCTTCAGTTTATCTGGTCTTGGTGGCTGAATAATTCGGTAGAATAGCGTCAGTGATCATTAACGAGGCCAGTCCGCATGGAACAATTTGAAGCAATCAGCGTAGAGCTTGCGCATACCCGCCTGAAATCCGGCGACGCCGTAATGGTCGATATCCGCGACCCGCAAAGTTTTGGCATCGCCCACGCCCCCGGCGCATTCCATCTGAGTAATGAAAGCATGGCCGCCTTCATGCAAACGGCCGACGCCAAAACGCCGGTCATGGTGATGTGTTACCACGGCATTAGCAGCCGAGGTGCCGCTCAATTTTTGATAGGCCAGGGTTTCGAGTCGGTCTATAGCGTTGACGGTGGTTTCGAAGCCTGGTCAAAAACCTTCCCTCAGGATGTTGAAGCCTGATCCCAGGCGTTTCCCCTTCGCAATGTAGAGACCAGACCCCAATGGCATAACCGATGAGTTATAACCATTGGTTTGGTTTGGATCTTAAATGTTCTTAAGCCGAATCAACTGCACCTTTTAAGTATTGGTATAATTTCTCTCTGATATTTATAGGATATGAAGATGAAACACCTGAAAACATCCCGCCCGCTGGGCATGCGTACGCTGGCGGTTCACGCCGGCCAGCAGCCGGACACGTTAACTGGCGCGATTGCCACGCCAATCACTGCCACTTCGGCTTTTTCCTACGATGATTTCGACAGCGGTGCACGGCGTTTCAGCGGTGAAGAACCGGGCTACTCCTACAGCCGCTTTGCCAACCCGACGGTCGCCGTGGTTGAGCAAAAAATGGCGGCGTTGGAAGGGGGAGAAAGCGCAGTCGCCTGCGCCAGCGGGATGGCGGCCATCAGCGCCGTGCTGTTTGCCCTGCTCTCTCAGGGCGATGAGATAGTTCACGTCGGCACGCTGTACGGTGGCACCGAAGGGGTTATCCGCAATTTGTTGCCGCGTTATGGCATTAAACCGGTCTTCGTGGCTGATACGAAAGATCTGCAAGCGGCGCTGACGCCACAGACAAAAATGGTGTTTGTCGAAACGCCGGCGAATCCGGTACTGGGCATTGCAGATATCGCTGAAATCGCGCGCATTGCGAAACAAGCAGGTGTGGTGAGCGTGGTGGATAACACGTTTGCCACCCCTTATCTGACGCGTCCGCTGGATCTGGGCATCGATATTTCCCTGCACTCCGCCACCAAATATATTAGTGGCCACGGTGATGCAACCGGCGGTGTCGTGGTCGGCAGCAAAGCGCTGATTGACCCTATCCGCACGCTGAGTCTGAAACAATTCGGCGGCTGTTTAAGTCCGTTCGAAGCCGCCCTGCTGACACGAGGCCTGAAAACCTTGCCATTGCGCGTTGAAGCCAGTTCACTCAGTGCCGCGCACATTGCAGCAGTACTGGACGCACATCCGGCTGTGTCACAGGTATTTTATCCGGGGTTGAAAAGTCATCCGGGCCATGAGATCGCGGCGCGCCAAATGAAACTGTTCGGCGGTATTATGGCGATTGAACTGCGCGGAGGCCGCGACGCGGCACGGACTTTCCTCGATAAACTGACCATTATTACGCAGGCCGTGTCGGTCGGTGATACCGATTCGCTGGCCTGTCATCCGGCCACCACCACACACAGTGCGGTATCGCCAGAAGTGCGCCGTCAAAGCGGCATCACCGAGGGCCTGGTGCGCATCAGTATTGGCATCGAATATGTGGAAGATCTGGTGGACGACATCCAGCAGGCGCTCGAAGGGTTGTAATTACCTCCTCCCGTCACTGTTTTGATAAAAAAACCGACCAGGGTTTGCCCGGTCGGTTTTTTTTATGCAGCATACAGCCCGCACCTCTGAGGCTATAATCGGTTTCCATCACGCTGGCAGAAAAGGTTACCCTACCCATGTCGTCGAAAAATCAAACTATTACAGGACCAGCAAAATAATATGGTACGCATTCTTAGCCTGAACAATCCCCGTCTGGCCCAGGCCTTTGTCGATTACATGGCGACGCAGGGGATAAAACTACACATCAAAAAAGAGAGTCAGGAAGTGCAGCTGTGGCTGGACGATGAATCCCGCCTGCCCGAAGTCGAACAGCAGGTCGCGCTGTTTTTGGAAGATCCGCTGCATGAGCGTTATCTGGCCGCAAGCTGGCGTACCGGCAGTACCGATGCGCACCTGAGCTATCAGCACTACTCCTACTGGCAACGCATTCGCAGCCAGGCGGGCCCGCTGACGATGGCGGTGATTTGCCTGTGCATTGCGGTCTATATCCTGCAGCAAATTTACGGCGATGAAAGCGTGATGCGCGTGCTGGCGTGGCCGATGGACAGCGGTCAATATGTCGAAATCTGGCGCTGGTTCAGCCCGGCATTGCTGCACTTCTCCCTGCTGCATATTCTGTTCAATCTACTGTGGTGGTGGTATCTCGGCGGCCCGGTAGAAAAGCGTCTTGGCACGGGGAAACTGTTCACTATTACCGTGGTATCAGCACTGGTCAGCGGCTGGGGTCAGTCATTATTCAGCGGCATCTGGTTTGGCGGCTTATCCGGCGTGGTTTACGCGCTGATGGGCTACGTCTGGCTGACTGGCGAACTCAAACCTGAACGCGGAATTTCTCTGCCGCGCGGACTAATGGTATTTTCCATTGCCTGGCTGGTGCTGGGCTATTTCAACGTGATGGGGATGGCGATTGCCAATGCCGCCCACGTTTTCGGTCTGGTGCTTGGCCTGCTCATGGCCTTTGTTGACACCCGTACGTCACATAAAAAACAGAATTAGGGGATTTCGGTGAAACAGACACAACGCCATGACGCCATTATTGACCTGGTACGCCAGCAGGGTTACGTCAGTACAGAAGAGCTGGTCGAGCATTTCGCCGTTAGCCCGCAGACGATTCGCCGCGACCTCAATGACCTGGCCGAGCAGAACAAAATTCACCGTCATCACGGCGGCGCAGCACTGCCCTCGAGTTCGGTCAACGCCGCCTATAACGACCGTAAGATCATGTGGTCAGATGAGAAAGCGCGTATTGCCCAGCGCGTTGCCGCGCAAATCCCCGACGGGGCAACACTGTTTATCGACATCGGCACGACGCCGGAAGCCGTGGCCCATGCGCTGCTCAACCATAAGAATTTGCGCGTCGTCACCAATAACCTGAACGTCGCCACGCTGCTGACGGCCAAAGAAGATTTCCGTCTGATCCTGGCCGGCGGCGAAGTGCGTACTCGTGACGGCGGTATTATGGGCGAAGCTACGCTGGACTTTATCTCTCAGTTTCGCCTCGACTACGGCATTCTGGGCATCAGCGGCATCGATATGGATGGCTCGCTGCTGGAGTTTGACTACCATGAAGTGCGCACCAAACGCGCCATCATTGAGAACTCGCGCTGCGTCATGCTGGTCACCGACCACTCTAAGTTTGGCCGCAACGCGATGGTTAACCTCGGTAATATGAGTCTGATCAACTATCTGTTCACCGACCAGCAGCCGCCGGAAAGCGTCATGAAAATCATCGACAAGTACGACGTCCAGCTCGAACTCTGCTAAGCCTCCTGCCCGCCGGGTGCGTTCCTGACGCGCGCCCGGTGATTTCATTGAATCCCTGCCTCATTGCCAAACGAACAATTGCGAAAAACTCCGCGCTTTCTGCTTTCCTTTTACTTTTCTCCTGGCCTTTTTGCGCAAAAACGACAAAAAAATGTTACCTCCATCACGCCTAAATGTTTTTATTTGGTTAACGCTTGGCTTGTTTAACGATTCTCGATTACAATCGTGAGCGAAAACGAACATAAAAGAGCTATTTCGAACATCTGGAGGAAGATGACGTGGAAACCAAAGACTTGATCGTAATCGGTGGCGGTATTAATGGTACCGGCATCGCTGCGGATGCGGCTGGCCGTGGGCTGTCCGTTCTGCTGCTGGAAGCGCAAGACTTGGCCAGCGCAACGTCTTCGGCCAGTTCAAAGTTGATTCACGGTGGCTTGCGCTATCTTGAACACTACGAATTCCGCCTGGTCAGTGAAGCACTGGCCGAACGCGAAGTCCTGCTGCGCCTTGCGCCACACATCGCATTCCCGATGCGCTTCCGCCTGCCGCATCAGCCGCACCTGCGCCCGGCCTGGATGATCCGCATCGGCCTGTTTATGTATGACCATTTGGGTAAACGCACCAGTTTACCCTCCAGTAAAGGACTGAAATTCGGTGCGGATTCCGTGCTGAAACCTGAGCTGACCAAAGGCTTCGAATATTCCGACTGCTGGGTCGATGATGCGCGTTTAGTGGTACTGAACGCTCAGGAAGTGGAAGAACGCGGCGGCGAAGTCCGTACCCGCACCCGCGTGACCCGCGCCTGGCGTGAAGACGGGCTGTGGATGGTGGAAGCCGAAGAGATCGATACCGGCAAAACCTTCACCTGGCGTGCCAAAGGTCTGGTGAATGCCACCGGTCCATGGGTTAAACATTTCTTCGACGACGGACTGAAGCTGAAATCGCCTTACGGTATCCGTTTGATCAAAGGCAGCCACATTGTGGTACCGCGCGCCCACAATCAGCCGCAGGCTTATATTCTGCAAAACGAAGACCACCGTATTGTGTTTGTGATCCCATGGCTGGATGAGTTCTCGATCATCGGCACCACCGACGTGGAATATCACGGCGATCCGAAAGATGTGAAAATCGATGATAACGAGACCCGCTACCTGCTTAAAGTGTACAACGATCACTTTAAGAAGCAGCTGACCACTGAGGATATCGTCTGGAGCTACTCCGGCGTGCGTCCGCTGTGTGATGATGAGTCTGATTCTCCGCAGGCGGTCACCCGCGATTACACGCTGGATGTTCACGATCAGGAGGGTAAGGCACCGCTGCTGTCAGTCTTTGGCGGCAAGCTCACCACCTACCGTAAACTGGCCGAACACGCGCTGGAAAAACTGACTAAGTACTACCCGAAAGCCGGTCCGGCATGGACCAAAAATGCCGTACTGCCGGGTGGAAAACTGGGTGGAGATCGCGAGACTTACGCCGCCAATCTGCGCAACCGCTTCAAATGGTTGCCGGAATCGCTGGCCCGTCGCTATACCCATACTTACGGCAGCCAGACCGAGTTGTTTATCGCTGATGCCACCAGCTTGGAGTCGCTGGGCGAAGATTTCGGTCACGGCTTGTACGAAGCAGAATTGCGCTATCTGGTTGAAAAAGAGTGGGTTATCGAGTTGGACGACGCTATCTGGCGGCGCACCAAACTCGGCATGTGGCTGGACAAAGCCCAGCAACAGCGCGTCACCGAATGGCTGGCAACCCATAAGCAGCAGAAGAAAACGCTGTCGCTGGCGTCTTGATTTATCACCCACGCTATACCCTATAGCTTTCAAGGTGCAGGAAGGCGGCAAGCAAGAGAATCCCGATGAGCTTACTCAAGTAAGTGATTTGGGTGAACGAGAGCAGCCAACACGCCTGCAATTTGCAAGATGACGGGTATACAAAAGGCATCCAATCGGATGCCTTTTTCATATCAACTTTCCCGCTACAGCTTAATCGGCTTAATGTTCCAGATCTCGTCGGCATACTCCTGAATGGTACGGTCAGAGGAGAAATAGCCCATGTTGGCAATATTAAGCAGCGTGCGGCGCGTCCACTCTTCCGGCTCTTTATACACCTCGTCAACTTTGTCCTGCATATCGACGTAACTGCGGTAATCCGCCAGCACCTGATAGTGGTCACCGAGGTTCACCAGCGTGTCGAACAGATTACTGTAGCGCTTCGGCTCGCCGGGGCTGAAGACGCCGGTGGCGATCTGGGTCAGTACCTGATGCAGTTCGGCGTCCTGCTCGTAGTAGGTATGAGAATTATAGCCATCGCGGCGCAGCTGCTCGACCTGCGGCGTGGTGTTGCCGAAGATAAAGATGTTCTCTTCTCCGACGTGTTCGAGCATTTCAACGTTGGCCCCGTCCAGCGTGCCGATGGTCAGCGCGCCGTTAAGGGCAAATTTCATATTGCTGGTCCCTGAGGCTTCAGTACCTGCCAGAGAAATCTGCTCGGAGAGATCAGCGGCCGGAATGATCATCTGCGCCAGACTGACGCTGTAGTTTGGAATAAATACCACTTTGAGTTTGTCACGCACCCGCGGATCGTTGTTGATCACGCTGGCGACGTCGTTGATCAAGCGGATAATCTGCTTAGCAGCATAATAGGCCGAGGCCGCCTTACCCGCAAAGATCACCGTGCGCGGCACCCAGCCTGCATCAGGATCTTCAATAATGCGGTTGTAGCGGGTGATCACATGCAGCACGTTCATCAGTTGGCGTTTGTATTCGTGAATACGTTTGATCTGCACGTCGAACAGGCTTTTGGGGTCAACCACCACATCGAGTTTCTGCGCGATGTAAATCGCCAGCCGTTTTTTGTTCTCCAGTTTGGCCTTGCGCAGCGCCTCAAGGAAGCTCGGGTAGTCAATGTTCTGTTTCAGCTCTTCCAGCTGGCTCAGATCGGTGCGCCAGTTATGGCCAATGGCCTCATCCAGCACTTTCGACAGCGGTTTATTGGCCAGCCCCAGCCAGCGACGCGGCGTCACACCGTTGGTTTTGTTGCAGAAACGGTCTGGGTACACGGTGGCAAAATCAGCAAACAGCGACTGTACCATCAATTCGGAGTGCAGCGCCGAGACGCCGTTGACTTTATGACTGGCGATCACCGCCAGCCACGCCATACGGACCTTGCGGCCATTCTGTTCATCGATGATCGACACGCGCGACAAAATACCGCTGTCATTCGGCACCCGCACCGCCACCTCTTTGAGGAAGTGATCGTTAATCTGGAAGATAATCTCCAAATGCCGCGGCAAAATTTTACCGATCATATCTACCGGCCAGGTTTCCAGCGCTTCGCTCATCAACGTATGGTTGGTATAGGAAAACACCTTGCTCACGCATTCCCAGGCTTTATCCCAGTCGAATTTATGCTCGTCAATCAGCAGGCGCAGCAGCTCAGGAATGGAGAGCACCGGATGGGTATCATTGAGGTGAATGGCAATCTTATCGGCCAAATTCTCATAGGTATGATGGGTGACGTAATGGCGGTTGAGAATGTCCTGCACGGTGGCGGAGACCAGGAAATACTCCTGACGCAGGCGCAGTTCACGGCCTGAGTAAGTAGAGTCATCCGGGTAAAGTACCCGCGAAACGTTCTCGGAATGGTTTTTATCTTCCACCGCCGCAAAGTAATCACCCTGATTAAATTTGCCGAGGTTGATTTCATTACTGGCCTGCGCGCCCCACAGCCGCAGCGTGTTGGTGGCATCGGTGTCAAAACCGGGGATGATCTGATCATAGGCGCAGGCAATAACTTCTTCGGTTTCCAGCCAGCGGGTTTTCGCCCCTTCATGTTGTAGACGGCCGCCGAAACGCACTTTGTAGCGGGTGTTATGACGCTGGAACTCCCAGGGGTTGCCGTATTCCAGCCAGTAATCCGGTGACTCTTTCTGCTCACCGTTGATGATGTTTTGCGCGAACATGCCGTATTCGTAGCGGATGCCGTAACCCCGCCCCGGCAGCGCAAGGGTCGCCAGTGAATCAAGGAAACAGGCCGCCAGACGCCCCAAACCGCCGTTGCCGAGGCCAGGGTCATTCTCTTCATTAATCAGCTCTTCAAGGTCAAAACCCATTTCATCGAGCGCCTGCCTAATGTCATCGTAGATGCCCATCGACAGTAATGCATTCGACAACGTGCGCCCAATCAGAAACTCCATCGACAGATAATAAACCTGCCGTACGTCCTGCGAGGCTTGCGCCCGGTTGGAGCGTAACCAGCGTTCCACCATGCGGTCACGCACGGCAAACAGCGTGGCGTTCAGCCAGTCATGCTGAGTGGCAATCGAGGGATCTTTGCCGATAATAAACATCAGTTTATAGGCAATGGAATGTTTCAGCGCTTCAACACTGACGGTCGGCGAAGTGTAATTAAAGGGTGAAGTCATAGCGTTGCGTTCCCAATCCAATAATGCCGCTTCTCAATCTTTATGGCAGCAAGCGTTGATAAAGTGACAGATAGGCCTGAGCCGCGACCTGCCAGCCGAAGTCCAAGCCCATCGCGTGACGCTGTACGTGACGCCAGTGCTTTGGCCTGCTCCACAGTACGAAGGCACGACGAATAGCACTGGCTAACGATTTCCCGTTCGCCTCTTCAAACACAAATCCGCTGGCGGTGCCGTCGGCCAGATTCTCCAGCGCGCAGTCCACCACCGTATCGGCCAGTCCGCCAGTGCGGCGTACCAGCGGTAACGTGCCATATTTCAATCCATAAAGCTGGGTTAACCCACAGGGTTCGAAACGACTCGGCACCATAATGACGTCTGCACCACCGATAATGCGGTGCGAGAACGCCTCGTGATAGCCAAGCTGCACGCCCACCTGGCCCGGATTATCCGCCGCCGCCGCCAGAAACGCCTGCTGAAGCACCGCGTCACCCGCGCCAAGCACCGCCAGTTGACCGCCGCGTTCCAGCAGGTCCGGCAATGCTTCAAGTACCAGATCCAACCCTTTCTGGTTGGTCAGACGGCTCACCACGGCGAACACCAGTCGCGAGTCGTCCACGTCCAGTCCCATCGCCCGTTGCAGATAGGCTTTGTTGATCATCTTCGAACGCAGGTCATCAACGTCATAGCGTGCTGATAATAATACGTCGTCGCGCGGCTGCCAGATAGCCTCATCCACGCCATTAAGAATACCCGTCAGCCGCCCTTCGCGTTCACGTGCCAGCAGCAACGCCTCCATTCCATAACCGAACTCAGGACGAGTGATCTCGTTGGCATAGGTTGGGCTGACGGTCGTGATGTGGTCTGAATAGAACAACCCGGCTTTTAGGTATGAAATCTGCCCGTAGAACTCCAGGCCATGCATTTGGAAGAACTCAAACGGGATCTGGAGATGCTGCAAATGGTAGCTGTCGAACAACCCCTGAAAAGCCAGATTGTGGACGGTGAAGACAGTTTTGACCGGAATATGACGCGAACGCACATAGGCTGCCGTCAGCCCGGCGTGCCAGTCATGCGACTGGATAATGTCCGGCTTCCACATGCCGTCAAAGCCGCTTCCCAGTTCCGCCGCCATCCAGCTCAGCAGGGCAAAGCGCAGATGGTTATCCGGGTAAGCAAAAGACGATTGATCGTGATACGGGCTGCCAGGACGGTCGTACAGCCCAGGCACATCAATGATGTAAATCCCTACGCCCTGAAATACGCCGTAGCGCAGCGTCACGTGTCCGGCGAACGTATCAAGGTGGCCAACAATGTGCGTTTCTCCGATGCCCCGTTTGATATCGGGGAAGGCCGGGATCAGTACGCGTACGTCTGTCCCCCCCGCTATCTGAGCGGCGGGAAGCGCACCCGCGACGTCAGCAAGCCCTCCGGTTTTTAACAGGGGAAACAGCTCTGAACAAACATGTAAAACCTGCATTCGCGCTCCTGAATTATCATCACCATCACGGGATCATTACCGGGATGGTGAGCAAAAATTATCGGGTCAGACGTCAACACTTTCCCTGTTGCACCGTCCCGGATCTCTGGAACTGCCTGATTTATTTTTTACAATTTCGCTAACATCGCTCTGGTCACCAGGACGACTCCATCCTCTGAGCGGTAAAAACGTTTACTGTCTTCGTCGGCGTTTTCACCGATCACCATACCTTCAGGAATATGACAGGCACGGTCGATAACACATTTACGCAACCGACATGAACGCCCAACGTTGACGTCCGGCAACAGGATGGTTGAATCGATATTGCAGAACGAATTCACCCGCACACGCGGGAACAGCACGGCATTGACCACTACCGAGCCTGAAACAATGCAGCCGCCCGCGACCAGAGAATTCATGGTCATGCCGTGGCTACCCGAACGGTCCTGCACAAACTTGGCGGGCGGCAGCGGTTCCATATGGGTGCGTATCGGCCACGAACGGTCGTACATATCCAGTTCAGGCGTGACAGAAGCCAGATCCAGATTCGCTTTCCAGTAGGCGTCGAGCGTCCCGACATCGCGCCAGTAAGGCGGCAGTTCGGTGTTTTGCGTGACGCATGACAGGCTGAACGGATGTGCCCAGGCTGCGCCCTCACGGGTGATTTTCGGCAGCAGGTCTTTGCCGAAATCATGGCTGGATTCTTCGCTGGCCATATCCTCTTCAAGCAGGCGGAAAAGGTAGTCGGCATTAAAAATGTAGACCCCCATGCTCGCCAGCGCCATGTCTGGTTGACCGGGAATCGACGGTGGATTCTGCGGTTTCTCAAGGAAGCTCTTGATTTGATAATCTTCGCCGACGTCCATCACGCCAAACTCGCTGGCCTCGCCCAACGGCACGGCGAGACAGGCGACGGTGCATTCACCACCCTTTTCGACGTGATCGACCAACATACGCGAGTAATCCATTTTGTAGATGTGGTCACCGGCGAGGATCACCACGTATTCGGCTTCATAACGACGGATAATATCCAGGTTCTGATAGACCGCATCGGCGGTGCCCTTGTACCAGTGTTCTGTGCTTTGGCGCTGCTGTGCGGGCAGTAAATCTACGAACTCGTTCATCTCTTCATTTAGGAACGACCAGCCGCGCTGAATGTGCTGAACCAGCGTATGTGACTGATATTGTGTGATCACACCAATACGACGGATGCCGGAATTAAGGCAGTTCGACAGGGCGAAGTCGATGATGCGGAACTTGCCGCCAAAGTGAACCGCAGGCTTGGCGCGGGTAGCCGTTAAATCCTTAAGGCGCGAACCCCGCCCACCGGCCAGGATCAGCGCGACGGATTTCAGGGGTAACTGCCTTGCCAGCATTACTGGATCTCTATTTTCTGTTTTGTTCATGGCTGACTCCTTGCATAACTCTGCTGACTTTCCAGTGTGCGTGCGGTGTTGTTATTCATAGCAATGGAGCACGCAGAGGGTTTTTGCTGCGGCACGCCAGGTCAAATCATCCCTGACACGCTGGGGTTCTTCTCCAAACAGGACCGAATTAAACGGGGCAACCGGCTGCCAGCGCCCTGCGGGTAATTGCATATCGACATCACCCAGCGAGGCGTTCAGCACCAATAACCAGCGGCCAGAAAGACGGATTTGCAGCAGCTGCTGCGACCCGGCCTCCCAGTTGGCGGCCTGCATCGGTTGACCCTGTGCATCGAGCCATTCGACGTCGTTGCCTTCGCCGCGCCACCATTGGTCCTGCATCAGCGCGGGGATTTTTTTACGCAACGCCACCAGCGCGGCCACATAGGCGGTCAGGCTGTCATCGGCGCTGTTCCAGTCGAGCCAGGTCAGTGCGTTGTCCTGACAGTAAGCATTGTTGTTGCCCAACTGGCTGTTGCCGTGTTCGTCACCGGCCAGTAGCATGGGCGTGCCCTGTGACAGTAATAACGTCGCGAGCAACGCGCGCTGGCTGAGACGCCGCTGACGCAGTACCTCTTCCGACGCATTCAGCCCCTCTTCACCGTGATTCTGGCTGTAGTTTTCGTTGTGGCCATCGCTGTTATTCTCGCCGTTGGCTTCGTTATGTTTATCGTTGAAGCTCACCACATCGCGCAGAGTAAAACCGTCGTGCGCCGTGAGCATATTGATGCCGGCATGAGGCGCCCGCCCGTCGTGATGAAAGAGATCGGCCGAGGCGGCAAAGCGCCCGGCAAACTGCCCGAGAGAAAGAGAACCGTGCAGCCAGAATTTGCGCATATCGTCACGCCACAGATCACTCCATTCCGCGAAAGGCGGCGGGAAATGGCCGAGCTGATAACCGCCCTGACCGATGTCCCAGGGTTCGGCGATCAATTTGACGCGAGACAGCACGCTGTCAGCGCGAATGGCCGTGAAAAGGGGGGAATCAGCAGTAAACGTCGGCGTTCTGCCCAGAAGCGTGGCGAGGTCAAAGCGGAAACCGTCAACGTGACATTCGCGCACCCAGTAACGCAGGCAATCGAGTGTCCATTCAACGGTTTCATCATCCACCAGCCTTAGCGCATTGCCGCAGCCGGTAACATTGTCGTCGCTGCCGTCTGCGCGCAGCCAGTACCAGCTCGGGTTATCAATGCCGCGAAAAGAGATGAAAGGGCCATCGACGTCCAGTTCGGCGCTGTGGTTGAACACCACGTCGAGGATCACTTCAATCCCGACCTGATGCAGCGCTTTCACCGCCGCTTTGAATTCACTGAGCGCTGAAATTCCTTTCTGGCGGCTGGCATAGCTCGGTTCAACCGCGCAGGGTGCCAGCACGTTGTAACCCCAGTAGTTACTCAGCCCGAGGCGTTGCAGGCGCGGTTCGTCGGCGTGATGCTGCACCGGCAATAATTCAATCGCCGTGATGCCCAGATGCTGTAAATACTCGAGCATGACCGGATGTGCTAACCCGGCATAAGTGCCGCGCAAGGCCGCCGGAATGTGCGGGTGTTGGCGTGTCAGCCCGCGCACATGCGCTTCATAAATCACCGTTTCACCCCACGGCGTGGCGGGCGGTGCGTCGTCCCCCCAGTCGAAGCTATCATTGACTACCACCGACTTCGGCGCAGCCACCGCGCTGTCCTTGTCGTCCGGCGCATCAATGCCACCGTTCAGCCGCGCGTTGTCACGCAACTGGCCTTCCAGCGCCCGGGCGCTGGGATCAATCAGCAGTTTTTTCGGGTTGAAGCGCAGCCCTTTCGCGGGTTCAAAGGGGCCATAAACACGGTAGCCATAGTGCTGACCAGCTTTCGCGTCGGGCAAAAAACCGTGCCACAGATTGCCGGTGCGGCCAGGTAGCGTCAGGCGCTGCTCGCTGCCGGAAGCATCAAACAGGCACAGTTCAACTTTCTCCGCATGGGCTGAAAACAGGCAAAAATTGACGCCCCCTGATTGTAAGTGCGCACCGTAAGGCGCTGGCTGACCGGTTTCGAGTTTCTTCATCGCTCTTCCCGCCGCAGATAAATTGTCGATAGCGGCGGAATGGTCAGGCTGATGGAGTGCTCACGCTGATGCTGGCCGAATGGCTGACTGTAAACATCGCCGCTATTACCAATATTGCCACCGCGATAAAAGTGCGAATCCGTATTGAGGATTTCGTGATAACGCCCTGCACGCGCTACGCCGATGCGGTAGTCATAACGCGGTACCGGCGTGAAGTTACTGACCACAATGATTTCGTCACCGTTGTCGTCGCGACGGGCGAAGGCGAACACCGAGTTTTCGTGGTCATCGACCACCAGCCATTCGAAGCCGCGCGGGTTGAAATCCAACTCGTACAACGGCGTCTGCTGGCGGTAAACCTGGTTGAGATCCCGCACCAAATGCTGAACGCCGCTGTGCCAGCCGTTCTGGTCATCCAGCAGATGCCAATCGAGGCTTTTGTTGAAATCCCACTCGCGCCCTTGTGCAAATTCACAGCCCATGAACATCAATTTTTTACCGGGATGCGCCCACATAAAACCGTAATAGGCGCGCAGGTTGGCAAATTTCTGCCACGCATCGCCGGGCATTCTGTCGAGCAACGAACCTTTGCCGTGTACCACTTCGTCATGGGAAAGCGGCAAAATGAAGTTTTCGCTGTAGGCATAAAGCACGCCAAACGTCATGAGGTTGTGATGGTATTTGCGGTGAACCGGGTCGAGCTGCATGTAATTGAGTGAGTCATGCATCCACCCCAAATTCCATTTGTAATGGAAGCCCAGTCCGTTGGCGTCCGGCGGCATGGTGACGCCCGGATAGTCCGTAGACTCTTCAGCCAGCGTCACGGCGCCGTCGAGTTCGCGGCCAATGGTCTGATTGGTATATTTCAGGAAAGAGATGGCTTCGAGGTTTTCACGGCCGCCGTAATAGTTGGGGATCCACTCGCCCGGTTTGCGGCTGTAATCGCGATAGATCATCGACGCCACAGCATCAACCCGCAGGCCGTCAATGCCATAGCGCTCAATCCAGTAAAAGCCGTTACCCGCCAGATAATTACGCACTTCGTGGCGGCCATAGTTATAAATCAGTGTATTCCAGTCCTGATGGTAGCCTTCACGCGGGTCGGCGTATTCGTACAGCGCGGTGCCGTCGAACTGCGCCAGACCGTGCGCATCGCTAGGAAAATGGCCCGGCACCCAGTCAAGGATCACATTCAGACCGGCGTTGTGGGCCGCATCGATAAATGCTTTGAACTCCTGCGGTGTACCGTAGCGGCGGGTTGGCGCGTACATCCCGAGCGGCTGGTAGCCCCAACTGCCGTCGAACGGGTGTTCGTTAATCGGCATCAGTTCGATATGCGTAAAACCCATCCACTTCACGTAGGAGACCAGTTGTTCGGCCAGTTCACCGTAGCTTAACCAGAAATTATCATCCGTATGGCGGCGCCAGGAACCCAAATGCACTTCATACACCGACACCGGCTGATTCAGCGCATTGGCTTTTTTACGTTCAGCCGAGAAAGGGACTTTTTCGGGAAGATGGCTCACCAGCGAGGCGGTTTCCGGACGCATCTGCGCTTCAAACGCGTAAGGGTCAGCGCGCAGCGAGATATTGCCCCGGCAGTCAATCACTTCGAATTTATAGAGCTGGCCTTCGCGCACCGCGGGGATAAACAGCTCCCAGATGCCGTTTTCGCTACGCTGGCGCATCGGGTGTCGGCGGCCGTCCCAAAAGTTGAATTCGCCGACAACGGAAATACGTGTCGCATTCGGTGCCCATAAAGCAAAACTCACGCCTTCAACGTCATCCAGCACCTGCGGATGCGCGCCCAGTTTTTCATAAGGCCGTAAATGCGTCCCTTCGGCAAGCAGCCAGATATCCAGCTCCTGAAGCAAAGTGCCAAACCGGTAAGGATCGTCAATCAGTTGAGTATTCTCGCCCCAACTGACTTCGAGGCGGTAGCGGAAGGGATTTTTGCGCCGGGGCATCAGCCCGACAAAGAAACCGCGATCGTCATAACGACGCAGTTCAGCCACTTTGGTGCCTTTATCAGCATCAATGACCCAGACCTGATCGGCATCCGGCAGCAGTGCGCGCACTTCGATGCCCGCTGCCACAGAATGCATTCCCAATAGCGAAAACGGATCAGCGTAATGGCCGGAAATGAGTTGATTAATAACGTGCTGATCGGGAAGTACTGACATGCATTTCGTCCTATGATTAATTAAATCAATAAGTGCAATGAAATCATCCAGATGCTCAATAGTTACTGTCTGTTCAGTTTGAACCTGAAGTTGTTGTGACCCTGTGATGAGTATGTCATTTATGCTTGCTTAATCGTGCGCGCCAGCTCACAATTTCCAAATAAGTGCTTGTTTGCGCTTCTCAAAAGCGAGTGAGTCATCTACTAAGCATAGACAAAAGTCGTCAAAAAGCGGGGGCAAAAACCGGGGAATTTTTCACGAAATGAAATTCAGCCAAAAGCGCTGGGGAAGAGAGTCAAACAGCATGAAGTGATTGATGAGTGAAATAAAAACGGGACACCGTGCTGGTGCCCCGCTGGAGAAGGATAAAGGGGAATAGGGTCTCAATTCCCCTTCAGGTTTGCAGGTTACAGCAGAATGCGCAGCATGCGGCGTAAAGGCTCTGCGGCACCCCACAACAGTTGGTCACCCACGGTGAACGCAGACAGATATTGCGGCCCCATATTCAGCTTACGCAGGCGTCCGACCGGCGTGTTCATGGTGCCGGTCACCGCCGCTGGCGTCAGTTCACGCATCGACAACTCGCGGTCATTCGGGATAACACGTACCCAGTCGTTATGGCTCGCCAGCATCTGTTCGATTTCCGGAATGGAAATATCTTTTTTCAGCTTCAGGGTAAACGCCTGGCTGTGACAGCGCAGTGCGCCGATGCGCACACACAGGCCATCAACCGGGATAACGCTGGACGTGCCAAGAATTTTGTTCGTCTCGGCCTGGCCTTTCCACTCTTCTTTGGTCTGGCCGTTGTCGAGCTGTTTGTCGATCCATGGAATCAACCCACCCGCCAGCGGAACGCCAAAGTTGTCGGTTGGTAACGTGCCACTGCGGGTCAGCGTGGTGACTTTACGTTCGATATCAAGAATGGCCGAAGCCGGGTCCTGCAACTCTTTCGCCACGCTGTTGTGCAGCATCCCCATTTGGGTCAGCAGTTCGCGCATGTGACGCGCGCCGCCGCCGGAAGCCGCCTGATAGGTGGCCACGGACGCCCACTCGATCAGATCATTGGCGAACAGGCCACCGAGCGACATCAGCATCAGGCTGACGGTACAGTTACCGCCAGCAAAGGTCTTGATACCTTTGTCGATACCCTGATGAATTACCTTACTATTGACCGGATCCAGAATAATGATCGCGTCATCTTCCATTCTCAAAGAGGATGCTGCGTCGATCCAATAACCTTTCCAACCGATTTGACGCAGCTTTGGATAGATTTCATTGGTATAATCGCCGCCCTGACAGGTGATGATAATGTCCAGCGCACTCAGTGCGTCGAGGTCAAAAGCGTCCTGCAAAGTGCCCTGCTGACCGGTAAATGCCGGTGCGGCCTGACCGTGCTGCGAGGTGGAGAAAAATACCGGGCGGATGGCGTCAAAATCGCGTTCTTCAATCATGCGTTGCATGAGTACAGAACCGACCATCCCGCGCCAACCAACGAAACCTACGTTTTTCATAATTACTGTCCTGCCCTGAGGGTGATAGCTGCGTAAAGTGTGTTTGAAATTTTTAGCGCTGACTCTCCTGTCAACGCAATGGCCTGCGCCCAAAATCATTCGAATCGCCCAGAGGCGACGTGGAGGATGAAGGGGATACCACCTTACAAAATGGTGTAGAAGTGGCAAGTGAATTTAATCGATAGTCGGGGCTTTTTTAGCAGCGCGACTAATAACCGGCTTTCTTACTACCCAAAATCATTCGAATTGCAGGAAGGCGGCAAACGACAGCATCCCGATGAGCTTACACCGATAAGTGATTCGGGTCAGCGAGAGCGGCCAACACACCTGCAGCTCGAAGGATGACGGGTATAAAGACCGAATTTTTCTTCCGAGGTAGTCATGACTGAAATGATTTCAGCAACGATTTTGCTGTTTTTAATAATGGATCCGCTGGGCAATTTGCCGATTTTCATGTCGGTACTCAAACATCTGGATCCTAAACGCCGCCGCGTGGTGTTGATCCGCGAAATGCTGATCGCACTGATCCTGATGCTGATCTTCCTGTTCGCCGGTGAGAAGATCCTCTCCTTCCTCAACCTGCGCACCGAAACCGTGTCGATCTCCGGCGGTATCATTCTGTTCTTGATCGCCATCAAAATGATTTTCCCATCTGAAGAAAAAAGCAGCAGTGGCTTACCGGCCGGTGAAGAACCTTTCCTGGTGCCGATGGCGATCCCGCTGGTCGCTGGCCCGTCGATTCTGGCCACACTGATGCTGTTGTCGCATCAGTATCCCAACCAGATGACCCACCTGACGCTGGCGCTGTTTATCGCCTGGGGATTGTCGATGGGGATTTTGCTGCTGTCGAATCTGTTCCTGCGCCTGCTCGGCGACAAAGGGGTCAGCGCGCTGGAGCGCCTGATGGGGCTGATTCTGGTCATGCTCTCCACCCAAATGTTCCTGGATGGGATCAGAGCGTATTTGAAGATTTAGCGGGTGTGACTTCCTGGTCATAACAACGAAAACGGCGGACCCTTTGGCCCGCCGTTTTTTATTGCATATCTCTTCGCTTTAACCTGAAAAGTAACGCGTTACACCACCATCGACAGCAGCAGGCAACCGCCGAGGCCGCACAGGGAGATGATGGTTTCAAGGATTGACCATGACTTGAAGGTTTCAACGATAGTCAGGTTGAAATACTCCTTGAACAACCAGAAGCCGGGGTCGTTAACGTGGGAGAAAATCACGCTGCCGGAGCCCACGGCGATCACCATCAACTCAGGGCTGGCGCCGCTGGAGGCAATCAACGGAGCAACGATACCGCCCGCCGTGATCGCCGCAACGGTCGCAGAACCCAGTGCAATACGCAGGACCGCCGCAATGGACCACGCCAGCAGGATTGGCGACAGGTGACTGCCGTTCATGATATTGGCGATGTATGGCTCAATGCCGCTGTCGACCAGTACTTGTTTGAACGCCCCGCCACCGCCGATGATCAGCAGCATCATCGCGATGATTTTGATCGACTCGGTCACTGTGGTCATCACCTGCTCCATGGAACGTCCACGGTTTAGGCCGAAGGTGAAGATAGCGATCAACACCGCAATCAGCGTTGCCATCACCGGGTCACCGAAGAATTCAGCGTAAGCCAACACCGGGTGGCCTTTCGGCAGGATCATTTCGCAGACCGTGCGGAACGCCATCAGAATCACCGGCACCAGCGAAGTAGCGACGCTGACGCCAAAACCAGGCATCTCTTCTTCGGTGAAGGTTTTCGGGTTGAACAAGCCTTCAGGGACCGGTTTATCGATACCTTTCAGGAAACGGGCAAACACAGGACCGGCCAGGATCACCGTCGGCACAGCGAGCAGTGAACCGTACAGCAGGGTCTTGCCCATGTCAGCGTGGAAGATGGTGGCAATCGCCGTTGGCCCAGGGTGCGGAGGCAGGAAACCGTGGGTAACCGACAGCGCCGCGGCCATCGGCACGCCGACGTACAGCAGCGGCAGGCGTGCTGCGGCAGCGACGGTAAACACCAGCGGCAACATCAGCACAAAGCCCACTTCGTAGAACAGCGCAAAACCGACGATAAAACCGGTCAGCACGATGGCCCACTGAATATGTTCCTTACCAAATTTAGCAATCAACGTGGTGGCAATTCGCTGTGCACCGCCGCAGTCCGCTAACATTTTACCGAGCATGGCACCAAAGCCCATGATCAGCGCCAGGCTGCCGAGCGTGCCGCCGACGCCGTTTTTAATCGAGGTGATGACCTTATCCACCGGCATACCCTGCATGATACCGACCGCGAGGGCGACCAGAATCAACGCGATGAAGCCGTTGAGTTTGAACCGGATCATAAGCAACAGCAGCAGCGCGACGCCAACCGCTACAATGACTAATGGCATATCTTTTCCCCTTATGCTTTATCCCGCGATCCGACAGGAGATCACGGGGGCATTATTTTTTGATTTTCAATGAATTGTAGGAGTTAACAGTGCAACGGGTACAGGCCGCGACCGCTAAATCAGCAGTGCATTCCTTTGTGATATTAGTCACATCTCCATTTGTTACCGGTATCATGATACCGGTAACATGCTAATATTAGGACTCACTCCGCAGTCGAAATTTTCATTTTGGGATAGAGATCAACTTATGGCAGGACAAAGCATCATTCTGATGGGCGTGTCAGGCAGCGGTAAGTCCACCGTCGGCGCGGCATTAGCCCGGGCAATTAACGCTAAATTTATCGACGGTGATGATCTCCATCCCCGCGCCAATATTCAGAAGATGGCCAGTGGTCATCCGCTTAACGATGACGACCGTGCGCCGTGGCTCAAGCGCCTGAATGACGCCGCCTACAGTCTCTATCACAAGAATGAGACCGGCGTTATCGTCTGCTCTGCGTTGAAACGCCGCTATCGTGATGCGCTGCGTGATGAAAATCAAGGCGTAGTATTTATCTATCTGAAAGGCAGCATTGACGTGATTTCCGAGCGCCTGAAAGCCCGCGCCGGACACTTCATGCCGATGGACCTGCTCAAAAGCCAGTTTGAAGCGCTGGAAGAACCCGGCGAAGACGAATCGGATGTCGTGCGGGTTAACATCGACCACAAATTTGACGGTGTAGTAGACCGCTGCGTGGCGGCGCTCGCTAAGCACAATCAGTAATTTGAGCACAGCTTCGATGCAAAGTGGCAGGTAAACCAGGCCGTTAGCCCGTTCAGGCGGGCTTCAGTCGATTAATATGTATCGTCAAAAACATCAGTTCGTCGGCGGTTAACTGGCTCTGGTGATTTTTCGTCACGTAATCATTGATCTTTAAGACACACTGATAAGACGCTGGCATGGCTTCCTGAATTCCGGCGTAAATACTCGGGTCATTATGATTAACGGGCGTGCGGTTTAATAAGCGCAAAGAGAAGAATTTCAGATGCGTAATGATGCGCTGATAATCGATGGATCGCTCATCAAACTTAATGCGTAAATCATATTTTATGATGTTAAGAATATCTTTAATCATCCCGGCACTTTGCATTGTACTCTGCATATTATTGTTGGTCGCATTGGCCAGATGCAGGGCCAGAAAACCCGCCTCATCTTCCGGCAACTCTATCTGTAACTTCTGGTTAATCAGCGCCAGCGCTTCCATGGCCACCGCAAACTCAGCCCGATAAAACTGCTTGATATCCCACAATAGGATGTTCTTTATCTCGAGCCCTTTCTTAAATCTTTCCACCGCAAAACTGATGTGATCACTCAGTGCGAAAAACAGCGTTTCTTGCACATCAATATTCAGGCGGGATTTCGCCAATACAATCACTTGTTGGGTAATGAACAGACATTCCGTCGGTATCGCTGCCGTCAACTGCGCCAGAACATCAGTCATCCCACTGGCTTTTTTGACAAACTGGCTTTCAATATCCGCAGGATCCACCTCGTCGCCCGGTTGTTTACCAAAACCAATGCCCCGGCCAATGGCAACCATTTCCTGCTGATCATCTGTCGTGGCAATAATGGCGTTATTGCTTAATACCTTTATTACTTTCATCAGCGTGATCTCATGCCGGATAATTCCTTACTTTACTCAGGGCCATATATATTCATCTGCTCTAAAACATAAAGGCGATAACGCAGAATACGTTATCACCTTAGCTCCGGTTTAGGTGAGGATTGCCGTTATGGCAACGCGTTGTTTTTAATCACATCGGCATACCAATATGAGCTTAGTTTACGAATACGCCGCAGATCTTTGAGATCACATTCGTCGCGGTTCACGTAGATTAAACCGTAGCGTTTGGAACAGCCCTGATGGGTGGAAATTAAATCCAGCGCCGACCACGGCGTATAACCAAACACTTCCACACCGTCGGTAATGGCTAACTGCATTTGTTCCAGATGACGGCGTAAATAATCGATGCGATAGTGGTCGTTAATTTCACCATTTTCATCCAGTTTATCGAAAGCGCCCAGACCATTTTCAGTGATCAGCAGAGGCAGGTGATAGCGGTCGTAGATTTCACGCAACGTATTACGAAAACCTACCGGGTCAATTTCGGTGCCAAATTCGGTGCGCGGCAGATGGTTATTTGCTGCGCCACGGTGTACGCCATCCTCCCCAGATTTCAGCAATTTATTCCCACCGCGGATCACTTCATCCTGACCATCGCCACGGCTGGCTTCCACCGCCTGCGTGGTGTAATAGTTGAAGGCAATAAAATCAGGTTTTCCGCTGCGCAGGATCTCCATATCCCCTGGCAAAATATCCGGCGTATAACCCTTCTCTTCCATATATCGCCACGCCATGACGTTATATTCCCCACGGGCGGCCATATCCAGATAGAGCCAGTTGCGGATGGCGTTATAGTTAAACGCCGCCAGAATATCTTCAGGTTTCGACGTGGCCGGATAAATAACGGCAATGTTGGGTGCCGGGCCGATTTTGGCACTAGGAATTTTATTATGCAACGACTGCATCACCTTGGCCTGCGCCACCAGCATATTGTGGTTTTGCTGATAGAGATTCTTCTTCTGCCCGGCGTTGTTGCATAAACATATTTCCTGCTGTAACCGTATGAGGTCGACTGTTTTCTATAACCAGAAATCATACAGTTACGTCATCTTCATCGAGGCGTTCACTATAGCGCCCCGAACTTTCCACTACAAACAGCATAGACGAACAGTATAATTCCCTATTATGCAACAAAGCCCTTCTGCCCTTCCAGTTTTTCATCAAGCGTGCCGAGCGCCGCACCCTGCAAAATCATCAGGTTTTGCTCATTGATGGTCAGCCAATATTTCACTTTACTGCCGTATTCATCAAACAAAATATCGGCATAACGGGCAAAAGCATCCACTGTTTCGCGGTTATGCCAGCCGCCCTTTTCCTGTAACGCCTGCGGTAAATCGAAGTGATACATCGTGACAATCGGCACGATGCCGTGGCTAAGGATTTCATCAATCAGCTTATGGTAGAACGCAATTCCGGCGGGGTTAATTTCACCGCTACCGTCCGGTACGATTCGGGTCCAGGCGATGGAAAAACGGTATGATTTGAGGCCAATTTCGGCGAACAGGGCCACATCTTCTTTATAACGATGATAGTGATCGCTGGCCACGGTGAAGTCGGTGGTACCGGCCGGGTATTCGCGGCGGGCATCAATCACCGAAGGGCCTTTGCCATCTTCATTCCATGCGCCTTCTACCTGGTAAGCGGAGGTGGAAGCGCCCCATAGAAAGTCGGCGGGAAAAGGGTTAAGTTCGCGGTATTTCACGGTGTTCTCCTCTCTTTTGAGACAAATTCGATCAGGAAAGCGTCAGCAGTACATCGCCTGCAATGGCCTCGGGCTGATGTGTTTTATGGAAACCTTTGTACTGCTCAGAATTGGTGATTATCACCGGCGTGATGGTGTCGTAGCCCGCCTGGCCGATGGCTTCTAAATCAAATTCAATCAATAAATCCCCCTGTTTAACGCATTGATTTTCCGTCACATGCATGACGTAGTGCTCACCGTCGAGCTGCACAGTATCCAGCCCGATGTGGATCAGCACTTCCGCGCCGTTATCAGAGAGAATTTGCAGCGCATGACCAGAGTCAAAGGCCGCAGTGACGACGCCGTTCACCGGCGAATAGACCTGTCCGTTAACCGGTTGAATGGCAATACCGTCGCCGACGATGCCGCTGGAGAACACTTTGTCATTCACCTGTTCCAGTGCGATGACTCGCCCGGCAATGGGTACCATGATCTGTTCAGCAACGCCGGTGGGAACCGCCATCACCGGGCAGGAAGGCGAGGATTGAGTCACAAGTGCCGCGGCGGGCTCCTCCACTGGGTCGTCAAAACCGACGATATAAGTCAGAACGCCAGCCATCACAAAGGAGATGACGATACCGAGGATCAACCCGCCAAAGCCTTCACCGTAAAAGATCGGTAACGTCAGCAGGCTTGGAATGCCGGTGGAGATCGCCGCACTGTTGGAATAACCGACCACGCCACCGCCCACGGCGGCAGCAATCACCGCACAGACAAAGGGCTTTTTGAGTTTGAGCGTCACGCCGTATACCGCCGGTTCCGTGATGCCAAACAGCGCGGTAATAAACGTACTGCCCGCCAGCGCCTTCATCTTTTTGTTTTTGGTTTTGAACATCACGCCGAGCACGGCCCCGGCCTGGGCGAATACGGCCGGTACGGTTGAAGCTTTCAGCGTGCTGCGCCCCAGCACCGTAATGTCGTTGATGATCACCGGCGTAAAGGCCCAGTGCATCCCGAAGATAACAAACACCTGCCAGAGCGCAGCGAATAGCGCGCTGGCGATAATCGGGTTGTAGCTGAAGATAGCGACGAACACGCCCGCCGCGGCTTCACTGGTGTAAATCCCCACCGGCCCGAGGGTAATGAGCGTCAGCGGCACCATGATCACCAGCAGCAGGAACGGCGTAATAATGCTGCGCACCGTTTCATGGATGAATTTATTAAACAGCCGCTCAAGGTGGCACATGACATACACCGAGAAAATAATCGGCACCACCGTCGAGGTGTACTTCATCATGACGACCTGAATGCCAAAGAACGTCACGTCCACCTGACGGGTAAAGAGATCAATCATCGACGGATAAATCAGCGCACCGGCAATCGACACGGCCACAAACACGTTGCCCTGAAATTTTCTGGCGGTGGTGATAGCCAGCATGATCGGCAGAAAGTAGAACAGGCTGTCAGAGGCGGCCTGCAAAATAATGTAGGTGGATTCGGTTTTCACCATCCATCCCTGCGACGTCGCGATGTTCAGCAACCCTTTGAGCACACCGGCGGCGGCCATTGCTCCCAGTAAAGGGGTGAAAATGGCCGAGACGATATCAATCAGATGACCTATCCGGCTGCCGATACGTTTGGCCGGTTTCTGCCCGCTCTTATGGCCGTCTTCGAGCAGCGCGGTGAAATTCCCCAGCTCACGGTAAACGTCCGCGACCCGGTTGCCAATCACCACCTGAAACTGGCCTGAACCGGTCACGGTGGTTATCACGCCGTCCAGATTTTCGATGGCCGCCACGTCGGCCTTGTCTTCATCTCGCAGTGAAAAACGCAGACGTGTCGCGCAATGCACCACGGTTTCCACGTTGGCTTCCCCGCCGACTAAGCGGATTAATTCCTCTGCCAGGGATTTGATATTCATCGTTTTTATCCTTTATTCCCACGCTGGATTTCCCAGATTACGGCCAAAAAAAAACCTGATTCGAAGGCCGCCAGTAATGACAGACTTCGAATCAGGTTTCGCTCAGGGTACTGCGCTGATAACGTCCCGAAGCTCGTTTATAACGTTGTGTTCATACTCAAACAAGGCCGGTTATGGCGTTCTGTGACAGGACTCTCAGATACTCCCACCGGCCGAAATAGTGAAACCGACATCCACCATGCGTGGCGTCACCACTTCCCCGCGCAATCTCGCCAGCAGGCGTTCGGCGGTGATCTGCCCCATACGTTCACGCGGCGTCAGTACGCTGGCGAGCTGCGGTTCCATCGCCTGCCCCATGTTGTGGCCGTGAAAACCGGCAATCGCCATCTGCGAGGGAATATGTAAACCCTGCCGCTGACACTCAAAAAAAGCACCGGCGGCCAGGTCATCGTTAGTGCTGAATATACTGTCGATCTGCGGCCAGTCTTTCTGCGCCTGTTTGAGCAACTCGGCCCCCGCCGAATAGCTCGACGAACGGCTGGTCATCACGCTGTAAGGTTCAAGCCCTGACTCGCGCATGGCCTGCTCATAACCCTGCTGCTTGATCAGCGTTCGCTCGTCCTGACGCGCGCCGAAATAGACCACATGCCGGTGGCCGCGGGCGATGATCTGCTGGGTCATCTGCCGCGCCGCTTCGAAGTTATTGAAGCCAACGGCCAAATCCACGCACGGCGACACGCTGTCCATCATCTCAACCACCGGAATACCCGCCACTTCGATCATCTTCAGCGTGCGTGCGGTGTGAGTGCGTTCAGACAAAATCAGGCCATCGATATTGTAAGAAAGCAACGACGTCAACCGCTGCTCTTCGCGCTCAGGGCTGTAGCCGTAGTGTGCCAGCATGGTCTGATAACCGTGAATATCGGTCACGCTTTCGATGCCGCGCAGCACTTCGGCAAACACCTGGTTGGTCAGCGACGGCAACAGCACGCCGATGGCGCGGCTTTTGGCGTTGGAAAGAATGTCGGGGGCGCGGTTGGGGATATAACCCAGTTCATCAAGCGCGGCGGAGATTTTCTCCTGCAACGCAGCAGAAACCTGTTCAGGATTACGCAAATAACGGCTGACCGTCATCTTCGTGACGCCCACTTTATCCGCCACATCCTGAAGTACGGGTCTTTTTTTCTTCATTTTCAATGAATTTCAATGAACTGGGTTAAGAAAGGATAGGCTGATTTTAGCAAACATTCGCCCTGACGGATAACGCTACCTCGTCGCTATCAGAACGGCGTCACCACAGCCCTCTTCCTTGTTAATCAAAACCGTGATGAGAGGCGACACGGGCAAACCACTCACCGCTCTTTTTCACCGTGCGTTTTTGCGTCGCCAAATCCAGCTGCACGAAGCCGTAACGGTTTTTGTAGGCATTCATCCACGACCAGCAGTCGATAAACGTCCACATGTGATAGCCGAGGCAACCGCTGCCTTCCTGCAACGCACGGTGCAGCCATTTCAGGTGCTCACGCACGAAGTCGATGCGGTACTCATCATTGATTTGCCCGCCCTGATCGAAACGCAATTCGTTTTCCACGCCCATGCCGTTTTCGGAAATAAAGCAGCGCGGATTACCGTAGTTTTCCCGCAGATTGGTCAGAATGTCGTAGATGCCCTTTTCATAGATTTCCCAGCCCCGATGCGGGTTCATCTTGCGCCCCGGCATCTCGTAGCTGCTGAAGAACCATTCAGGCATCATCGGGCTTTCCGGGTTCACCAGGCTGTCGCGACACTGAATGCGGCGCGGCTGGTAATAGTTAATCCCCAGCAGATCAACCACGCCCTGCTGCAATAACTCGGCGTCGCCCGGACGGCAATCCGGCAGTTGCCCCTGCTCACGCAGCAGTTCTACCAGCTCCTGCGGATATTCACCGCGCAGTGCCGGGTCGAGGAAGCTGCGGTTAAACATCAGGTCGGCAATGTTGGCGGCTTTGATATCGGCCGGATGTTGTGAACGCGGGTACGACGGCGTCAGGTTGAGAATAATGCCGATTTCGCCGCCCTGCTGACGTTCGCGGTAGGCTTTCACCGCCAGCGCGTGGGCCAGCATGGTGTGGTAGGCCACGGTCGCGGCACGCTTAAAATCCACTACGTTCGGGTAGTGGAAATCATACAGATAGCCGCCTTCCACCGGTACGACTGGCTCATTGAAGGTAAACCAGTGCTTAACGCGATCGCCAAACAAGTCGAAGCAGGTCGCGGCGAATTCACCGTAGGCCTGCACGACGTCACGGTTTTCCCAGCCTCCCAGCTCCTGCATCACCATCGGCATATCGAAATGGAACAGATTAATAAACGGCTGAACGCCCTGCGCCAGCATCTCGTCGATGACCTGATTATAGAAGGTCACTGCTTCGGCATTGACTTCACCGCGTCCGGCTGGAATTAAACGCGCCCAGGAGATCGACGTGCGGAAGGTGTTGTGATTGAGCTGCTTCAACAGGGCGATATCTTCGCGCCAGTGTTGATAGAACGTCGAGGTCTGCTGCGGCCCAACGTTGCCGTGGAAACGGTTAGGCTCCTGTTCGAACCAGTGATCCCAGGTGGTGGCACTTTTACCAAAACTCAGGTTTTCACCCTCGGTCTGCGGCGCAGAGCTGGCGCTGCCCCACCAGAATTCCTTCGGGAATGCATATTTCATGGTCATCTTCGCTGTCCTTTAGCTGCGTTCATAAACGGTTAATTAAGCAAAGTGCGCACTATAAAGTCGACCCTCGGCTGACAGGCGCTCATGCGTAACGTCCTTTGAGTTAAAGCGATCCCACAGGCATTGGAGTCATTTAGGAAACCGGTTTCCACTCTCGACCATTAAGAATGAGAGCGCGTTCAAAAATTGGAAGCTGGCGTACGCAAGGCTGTGAATGCCATCACGAAGTTGAGTCATAAAACGGCTTTGTTGAATAAATCGAACTTTTGTCTGTGATCAAAATCAAAACTCTATCTTCCTGATGGCATCGTGGTCTCTCGTGGCAAAACAAAAGTTCAAAATCACCAACTGGACAGCCTACAACAAGGCCCTAATAAACCGTGGCTCACTGACATTCTGGGTGGATGAATCTGCTATTCAGACCTGGTACGACCAACCTCAAACCTCTACCCGCGGTCGTCCTCAACGTTATTCTGAGCTCTCTATTTCCACCGTTCTGATGCTCAAACGCCTATTTCGCCTGACGCTGCGCGC
>BHES01000005.1 GCA_003864575.1 Enterobacterales bacterium | reverse complement strand
ACTGTTTTCTATAACCAGAAATCATACAGTTACGTCATCTTCATCGAGGCGTTCACTATAGCGCCCCGAACTTTCCACTACAAACAGCATAGACGAACAGTATAATTCCCTATTATGCAACAAAGCCTATCATAGCGGCCGACTTCATTAATCATTTCCTGAATGACCTCATAATAATAACGGTCTTCATGCTGATTGAATGCTGCCGGAGGAGCACAAATCAATAATGAGTTCATTAACAACCGGCTGGCTGGGATGTCGCGCAAAATACCCATATTTCTTGCATGGGTAAATACTTTTTCTTTTGCCTGAGGGCTGACATTGGCTTTTCCTGCTAATACTCGTGAAACGGTGCTGGGAGAAAGCCCTGTTAACTCAGCAATTTGCCTGATTTTTAATTTTCCCGTCATTTTGTGATCAACGCCTCATTAGCATATGGACTTATTGCCACCGTTAACTGTTTGTAATTCATCAGCTATTCATCATCATAGCAAATCAAAAATGCCGCGCTGCAATTCCTGTCACAAATACCAGTTGTTGGAAAAAAATGCCATTACTATTCTCTCTGCAATAAGAGTGAAATAAAAAACAACCTATTTATCCACGCCAGCTTTAATGACGAATTAATTAAATGTGTCATTAAATCAGCAAGGTGACGGCTGCCCATCGATTTAAATTAGGAAAAAGATAATGTTGAAAATAGCGATCATTGGTACCGGTAATATTTCGCATAACCATATTCAGGGATATTTGCAGTTTGCTGACCGTTGTCAGATTGTCGCGCTCGTGGATATTTACCCGGAGAAAGCCGAAGAGAAGAAACGGCACTACGGTTTGACGCAGGCAAAGGTGTACGCCAGCCATCAGGACATTCTTCATGATCCTGAAATTGACGTGGTTGATATTTGCACGCCGCCGTATGTGCATGCGGAAATCTCAATTGATGCGCTTAAATCCGGCAAACACGTATTGTGCGAAAAGCCGATGGCAGCGTCGTTGCAAGAGTGCGATGCGATGATCCGCGCGGCGCACGAGAGCGGTAAAACACTGTCGATTATTGCGCAGAACCGGTTTACCGACGCCTTCTGGCGGCTGAAAAAGGTGATTGATTCCGGTGAGGCGGGGAAAGTCTGTCACGCACAGGTCGATTCCTTCTGGTGGCGCGGCCATTCTTACTTCGATTTGTGGTGGCGTGGCACCTGGGAAAAAGAGGCCGGCGGCTGCACGCTTAATCACGCGGTCCATCATATTGATGCCGTCCAGTGGATGCTCGGTTTTCCGTCTGAAGTGGTCTCGATGATGACCAACGTCACCCACGATAACGCCGAAGTCGAAGATCTCTCGGCGGCGATTTTCAAATATGACACCGGCGCACTGACGCAGCTGACCGCTTCGGTGGTGCATCACGGCGAAGATCAAAAGATGGTGATTCAGGGCGAGAAGGCGCGGATTTCAGCACCGTGGGATACTTTCGCCAGCATTTCTGCACCGAACGGATTCCCTATCGACGAGCGCGATACGGCGCGGGAAAGCCGCCTTAACGACCTCTATCAATCTATCCCTAAGCTGACGTATACGCTGCACACCGGACAGATCGACAATTTCCTTACTGCGCTGGAAACTTCAACGCCGCCGCTGATCGACGGCACTCAGGGCAAGCGATCGCTTGAGCTTATCGCTGCAATTTATAAATCCGCTATCACTCGCAGCATTGTGACGCTGCCAATTTTACCGACGGATCCGTTCTATCAGACCGGCGGGCTGGTTTCGCTGGCACCACACTTTTATGAGAAATCCACGTCCGTGGAAAACTTCGCGAATGAAGATGCAATCCCGCTCGGCAAAGACATGAATAAGGAAGCCTAAAGATGAGTCATAACGAGGGTATGAACTACGCGCCGGTCGGCAAGCCTCAGCCGGTGGTTAAACCAGGGGAGTTCGTGATCGCCGCTGCGGCGCTGGATCATGGGCATATTTACGGTATGTGTAACGGCCTTCTCGAAGCGGGTGCCAGCCTGAAATGGGTTTACGATCCGGACCCGCTCAAGGTGCAAAAGTTTGTCAGCCAGTATCCGCAGGTGGCGGTTGCCGATTCACTGCAAACCATTCTCGATGATAAAGATGTTCAGCTGGTGGCGGGCGCTGGCATTCCTTGTGAACGCTGCGCGCTGGGGCTGAAAGTGATGGATGCCGGTAAGGATTATTTCGTCGACAAAGCGCCACTCACCACGCTGGAACAGCTGGCCGCTGCGAAAGCGCAAGCGGCAGCGACGGGGCGTAAATATGCGGTGTATTACAGCGAGCGGTTGCACGTGGAAAGCGCGGTGTTTACCGGCCAGCTGGTACAGGAAGGAGCTATCGGGCGAGTTATCCAAACGCTCGGTACCGGTCCGCACCGCGAAGGGGAAGGCCGCCCAGACTGGTTTTATGAGAGAGAAAAGTTCGGCGGGATCCTGTGCGATATCGGTAGCCATCAGATCGAACAATTCCTGTTTTACACCGGCAACAGCAACGCCCGTGTGGTTGCGGCGCAGGCGCTGAATTTCAATCATCCACAATCACCGCACTTTGAGGATTTTGGCGACGCTATGCTGGAAGGCGACAACGGCGCGCGCGGTTATTTCCGCTGCGACTGGTTCACGCCACAAGGGCTGAGTGCCTGGGGAGACGGACGCCTGACGCTGTTGGGCACCGAAGGCTACATTGAAATCCGCAAATACGTCGATATCACGCGCGGCGAACAGGACGTGGTGTATCTGGTGAATCAGCACGGTGAGTTCCGTTATCCGGTATCAGGCAACGTCGGCTACCCGTTCTTTGGCGAGCTGATCCTCGATTGTCTGCACCGCACGGAAAAGGCCATGACGCAGGAACATGCGTTCAAAGCCGCCGAGCTGTGCGTGCGGGCACAGATGCTGGCGAATAAGGCACGCTAAACAGGGGCACAGGATGCAAATCATCAAGGTTGCTGTCATTGGCTGCGGGGCTATCCATACCTGCCACGTGGCGGCGATACAACAGGATGCGGGCAGTAAGTTATATGCCATCGCCGAATGTGATGTCGAAAAGGGCAGGTCTTTGGCGCAGCGTTATGGTTGCGATTTTTACGCGGATTACCATGAAATGTTGCGCGATCCGCTCATCGACGTGGTGCATATTTGCCTGCCTCATTATCTGCATCAGGAAGCGATCCTCGCCGCACTGGCGGCGGGGAAGCACGTTTTCACCGAGAAGCCGTTGGCGTTGAACGCGACTGAGGTGAAAGCCATCAGCCAGGCCAAAAGCCATTCGAAAGGGCAGCTCGGCGTGTGTTATCAGAACCGGCTCAACCCGTCGAGCCAGAAGATCAAAGCGCTGCTGGAGAGCGGAGAGCTCGGCAATATGCTGAGTATTAAAGCAGTTTTGACCTGGTCGCGCAGCGGCGAGTATTACACCGATAGCCCGTGGCGCGGACGTTTTTCTACCGAAGGGGGTAGTCTGCTGATCAATCAGGCTATCCATACGTTGGATCTTATGCAGTGGTTTGGCGGTGGTGTCCACGCGGTAAAAGGCGTGGTGGACAACCACTTTCTGACCGACATCACTGAAAACGAAGACACCGCGATGGCGAGTCTCAAACTGGCAAACGGTGCGCGCGGCGTGTTTTATGCGACGAACGGCCACAGTCTCGACTCCCCCTTGCTGCTGGAAGTTCACTGTGAGAAAGGGCTATTGCAACTGCATCACAATACGTTGTGGCTGCTCGAAGGAGAAAGTAAAACGCTGCTGGTGAATGATCAAAGTCCGGCAGGGGAAACGAAAAGTTATTGGGGTGACAGCCATCGTCAGGCGATTTTTAATTTTGCACATTCCGTCAGACATCCGGAACAACAAAATTATCTCTCTCTTGTTGATGCGGAAGTGTCGCTAAATATCGTCGAGGCTATTTACCGCTCATCGCAATTACGACAATGGATAACGATGGGATAAATAATTTAATAATAACCCTACATTCACAGGATAATAAAAATGAAACCTACTGAACGCAGAGTTGGTTACGGCACAGCCATAGGATATGGCGTGACAGATTTATTTGGTGGCGGTGCATTTGCCGTCATTGGCACCTGGTTATTATTCTTTTATACCACCTATTGTGGATTGTCTGTTTTAGAAGCCGGTTCAATATTTGCTATCGCCCGGGTGATTGACGCCATATTAAGTCCGATCATGGGTTATATCACCGATAACTTCGCCAATACCTGGCTTGGGAAAAAATTTGGCCGCCGTCGGTTCTTTCTGCTGATCAGTGCGCCGATGATGTTTCTGTACGCGTTGGTTTGGGTGACCGACATGAGCTATTGGTATTATCTGGGCACCTATCTTTCTATCGAGCTGCTGTCGGCGATGGTGCTGGTCCCCTGGGAAACGCTCTCTTCAGAAATGACCAACCGTTTCAGTGAACGCACCCGGCTGTCGGGCGTTCGCATGATTTGCTCCCAGCTCGGCGGCCTGCTGGCGGTGTCCATTCCCGGCGTACTGATGCAGTTCACCGGAAAAGATAATCCTATGACTTACACCTATACCGGCATCATTTTCGCCTGTATTTTTTGCATCGCCGTATTCACCACCTGGATGTGTACCTGGGAAGCCAAAGACGTGCGGGAAGAGTTTGAACCAGAACCGGTTAGCGCTGGTCGCGGTAATCTCTGGCATCATTTAAAAAGTCTGGTTATCGATCTCCTTTCTTCTTTCAAAATTCGCATGTTCCGTCAGCATATTATTATCTATATCTTTTCATTTACCGCTCTGGATGTTTTCGGTGCCGTATTTACTTATTATGTGGTGTACGGATTACATCTTGATGCATCGGCGGTATCCGGTTATTTAACCATTGCCGCTTTGGCGTCCGTGCCTTCGACTTTTGGTTTTATGATGTTGCTCGCCAAACTGAATATGACGCCCTCGGGCGCGCTACGTCTGGCATATGGTATTATTTTCTGCGTGTTGGCTTTTTTATTCTACGTCTATATCTCCGAAATGGCGGTGTCTGTTCTGTTGTTCTCAGCCGTATTCGCCATATTCGGGTTCGCCCGCGCCGGGCTTTATTATATTCCCTGGAATATCTACAGCTTTATTCCTGACGTCGATGAGATCGTCACCAAAAAACGTCGCGAAGGGATTTTCGCCGGCGTCATGGTGCTGACGCGTAAAAGCACTGTCGCGCTGGCAATTATGTTGATTGGCATCGTTTTGCAGGAGAGCGGTTTCGTTAAAGGGCAGGGCGTACAGCCAGATAGCGCGCTGGATGCGATTATCGGTCTGCTGGTCTTCGCCACCGCCGCACTGCTGGCCGTCAGTTTTTACATGACATTCAAATTCAAACTGACGCGTGAAACCCACAAAATGCTGATTCAGGAAGTCGCCCGTCTGAAACTCGGTGGCAATTTGCAAGACTGCACGCCGGAATGCCAGAAGGTGATCAAAGAGTTGACCGGGTATGAGTATCAGGAAGTGTGGGGCGGAAATGCCACCCGAAAGGCGATACGTACTGAAATCAAGGCGGGATAAATCGCCGTTCTGCTGCGTCGAACAACTCAGGAAAACTCAGTCCGGTTAACGCGAAAGGAGCCAATATTGACGCTCTCAAATTGCCAACCGGGCTGAGCCACGCCACACCGAATTTATATTCGGACATGCTTTATCAACATTTTATGTCCAAAAAATATTGCTCTGCGAATCCCTCCTTGTTTATGATCCCATTATTATTTGATAATGGTTCTCAAAATCATTTCTGTTTAATTCTCATTGCCGGGTAAAAAAATGCTGAAGAATACCGCTCGTGTGCTCTCCGTGGCTGGCCTGATGGCGACCACTTTTGCCAGTTTCGCCACCACGTATCCGCTGAACGTCACTGACCTTGATGGCCAGAAACTGACGTTCGCCAAAGCGCCACAGCGCATTATTTTGCAAGATGGCCGCGATATCCTTTCGCTGGCGGTACTGGATAAGGCCAACCCGTTCCAGCACGTCGTGGCGTGGAACAACCTGCTGAAAAAAACCGACAGCGGTACGTGGGACATGCTGAAAAGCAAATGGCCTGATTCTGCCAAAATTCTGGATATGGGATTTAACGACAAAGGACAGGTTGATCTCGAAACCGTGATCGCGCAAAAGCCGGATCTGATGGTGGCGCAGCTGCGGGCAAAAGATTCACTGAAAGAGGCGGGCGTACTGGACAAACTCAGCGCGCTAAACATTCCGGTGCTGTTTGTGGATTACGAACGTGACCCGGCGAAAAACACCGCCCCCAGCATTGAGCTATTGGGTAAAGTGCTGAATCAGGAAAAAAATGCGCAGGCTTACAGTAAATTCTATAACGAGCACTATCAGCATATTCAGCAGGTTGTGGCGTCGGTGAACCCGAAGCCTAAGGTGTTTATCGAAGCGATTGCCGGGCGTTCTGACTCCTGCTGCTTCACGCACGGTGATTCCGGCTGGGGCAAACTGGTGAAAGCCGTCGGTGCCGATAATATCGGGACTGACCTGCTGCCGGGGGCTTCCGGTGATGTGTCGCTGGAAAAAGTCATCAGCATGAAGCCTGATGCCTACATCATGACTGGCTCTGCCCGCCCGTCTAACGGCAGCGTGTCACATATTCTGCCGCTGGGTTACGGTGCCGATCAGGCAAGCGTAGATCGCGAAGGTCAGGCGCTGCTGGCGCGTAATGGCATCGCGCAAATCTCCGCCGTGACGAACAAACGCGCCTACGGTGTTTATCACCAGTTCTATAACCATCCGTACAATATTGTCGGTATGGAATATCTGGCGAAATTTATCTATCCGCAGCAGTTTAAAGACTTGGATCCGGCTAAAACCTACCATGATCTGGTGCGTAATTATACTGACCTGCCGGACACCGCATTTATTTTCGGCTGGTCAGAAGCGAAGTAACCACCACGCTGATACCCTCTGTCTGCCTCCCCGGCAGGCAGAGTTATCCTCACATGTCTGTCCCGCCCGTATTGTTCCAGCCAGGTTATTTACAGCGATCACATTTGTTGACACTCGGTTAATTCATCCTGGTAACTATTTGGTTTAGTGTGATCGGTAGATTCCCGCATGGTGCGCGCTTTTGTGATGTTTTTTGTACGCGAAAGCCCTGATGGCGGAGCAACATACATCGACAAGGTGAATTTATGCAATCCGAAGAACAGCGTTTAATCGAAGGTCTTTTTAGCCGTCTGCAACAAGCGGAGTCGGTAACGGCACCGCGTGACGCTGAGGCAGAACGTGTCATTCAGGCTTGTATCACTAAGCAGCCGTCGGCCCCGTATTATATGGCGCAGGCGATGATTATTCAGGAAGCCGCGCTGACCAAGCTGAATCAGCAGGTGCAGGCGCAGCAACAGCAAATTGAGCAGTTGCAGGAGCAGGCCAAAAACGCGCGACCGTCGAGCAGCGGGTTCCTGGCCGGGCTGTTTGGTGGCGGAACATCAGCGCAGAACACGTCACATGCCGCCCCACAGGGCAATGCGGGCAGCCAGCCGATTCCGGGCACCGGCGGATGGGATAACCGGAATGCTCAGCCGCAACAACAGTATCAGCAGCAGCCCTATCAGCAACAAGCCGCGCCACAGCAGGCAGCGCCGCAACAGCCGGGCTTCCTTGGCAGCGCATTACGCACCGCCGCGGGTGTTGCGGGAGGTGTGGTACTGGCCGATATGCTGACCGGCATGTTCCATCAGAGCCAGCCGCAGGAAATTGTGAACATTATCGAAGAGCCGCCGGTGCAGAATTTGGATCCGAACGACACCGGCTTCCTCGGCAATAATGATTTCCAGCAGCAAAATTTTGACAGCGGTCAGCCGGACTGGCAGGACGCTTCTTTGCGCGATAACAACGACAATGCAGGTTTTGGTTTCGGCGATAACGACGACAGTTCCGATGATTTCAGCAATGATGACGACTCATTTTTCTGATTCTTTATGGTCTTTGAGTGCGTTTTTACAGTAGGAATTATCGTACAAGCCGGAAGAGTGAGAGGTTTATCGCTTATTGCAATTGGAATTCTGGACAAAAGCTGAATCTGTTGCTGTACTGTAATGGACACACGTTCTGTGCCGTTCATTCACGTAAAGGTAAGTTAGATGTCTAAGATTACAGGTAGCGTTAAGTGGTTCAATGAATCTAAAGGTTTTGGTTTCATTACCCCTGAAGATGGTAGCAAAGATGTTTTTGTTCATTTCTCTGCTATTGCCAGCAGCGGTTTCAAAACCCTCGCTGAAGGCCAACGTGTTGAGTTCGAAATCACACAGGGCGCTAAAGGTCCATCGGCTGCTGACGTTAAACCTATTTAACTCTCGCCAAATTTTGAAAAACCCGCTGATGCGGGTTTTTTTTGTGCTGTACAACATGCAGTGCAATTATTCAGCAACTGAGTATTTACGCTTCAGCGCCATGTCATAGCGATGTTTAGGATGTTGATGACGGCGTTACAGGGTGAAACAGCTGACTGAACAGTTGGTCATAAAGGGCATCTAGCTTGTTGGGGTCGGCATGCAGGGTCGTCAGGCGACGAAACGCAGTGCCTTCGCAAATCACCGCCATCATTTCAACCCGGGCGGTGAGTTCGCTGTCTGACAGATGAGGATAGCTTCTTGCCAACATGGCTTTGGCTTCATTAAACAACTGGCTTTCAGCATCACGCCAGATCTGCTCCACCACGGGATTGCGGGTGGCTTCAGCTGCCACTTCCAGCCTCAGGGCATGGTCGATGTCCATCTGCTCCTCGCTCAGTTCAGGGCAGGCGGCGTCTGGCGGTTCAATGGTAGGGCCGCCAAAGCGCCGGTGGGCGAGGTTTTCGGCCATGTGTTGCAGGTTATGGGCGCTGCCCGTCATCATACGGATTTTCTTAAACACGATACGTCGTACGATCTCTTCGATGATCGCGTCTTTATTGGCGAAGTAACGGTAAATTTGCCCGACGCTGAGTTGCGACATTTTGGCTATTTCAGCCATGCCTGCACCGTGAAACCCATGTTTACGAAAGCAAAGACGCGAAGCGGCGATAATCTGATCGCGTCTGGCGCAGATGCGCTGTTCTTTACTGTCCTGAGGATGAAGCATCAGCGTTTGATGACCTGAGGTTATGCGTTACACGTTGGGTGTGAACGTTCATTCTCAAGTATAGGGCGTGGGATGCAAGAGGTAAATCTGAAAACGCAGCGCAGAGCCGTAGGGCTTACGCTGTGAAAGCGCGGCAGTCAAAGAGGGAAGATCAGCCCGCGAAATAGGCGTGCAGGAAAGCGGCTGCCGTAAGAATGCACAGCGACACAAGCAGCATTTCGATAGGGGTTTTGGGCATTGAGAACATAATAGGCTCCGGCGAATTCACGATATATGCCAGGCAGTATGAAGTTTAAAAATGAAGGAAACATTAAGACGATGGGAGAATTCGCGGGAAACGACGGATTTATCTCACAAAATTTAATTAAACGATGCCTTTGTCATAAAAAAGGCATCGTCTCTCTTTAACATTAGTGCGCGGTAAACCAGCTCACCAGCATAAAGGCCAGCAATGTCATGGCCAGCGATCCTGCCAGGTTCAGGAACAGGTTTAGCAGGGCAGCGGCAAAACGGCCGTCCTGCAACATATACACCACTTCCAGCGAGAAGGTGGAGAAGGTGGTCAGTCCGCCGCAGAAACCGGTGGTCAGCAACAGCTTCCACACCGGATCAAGGTGGTTCAGACGATTGAAAATGGCAATACCCAGCCCGATGATAAAGGCGCCGACCAGGTTAACGGTCAACGTACCGACGGGCAGAACCGGCGTCATCCCGTTCATTTTAATGCTGACATACCAACGGGCAACGCTGCCCAGACCGCCGCCAATAAATACTGCAAGTAGTGTGCTAAACATAAAAGCCTTTCGTAAGTTTGAAGGGTATTCAGAAAGGTCCCGGTGTCATGCTACGAACCTCTCAATGAGATTGCGTAGACATCATTAGCCGGTAAAGGCGGTTTCGGAGGAATGTCATCTCCATCGCGTGCCGATGAATGTTACACGGCCGGGGCAATAATTTGTAGCGTCCCGGACAGACGTCAGAAATTATTAAGGAAACCAGATGTTAATACGTGATGCGATAGTCGGGGATGCGGCGAGGGTTAGCCAGTTGTTGGAGGATCTGGACTATCCGACTGCTGAGTCTGAAGTGGCAGAACGCATCGTTGCCATGGCGGCCAATCTTGATAGTCGCTTGCTGGTGGCCGAGGAGCAGGGGGAAGTCCTCGGGTTTATTTCTCTGCATTTTATCCCGCAGATTGCGCTGGCGGGTGAGTTCTGCCGCATCAGCTATCTGTGTGTCAGCAGCAACAGCCGCGGTGGTGGCATCGGTCAGCAACTGGTGGACGAAGCCGAACGTCTATCAATGGTACGTGGCTGCGACCGAATGGAGGTCCACAGCCATACTCGCCGGGTCAGGGCGCATCAATTTTATGACCGCGCCGGTTATGAAGATTCCCCGAAATACCTGATTAAGAAGCTCAAACGGAGCCACTAACCTTAGCCGAGGGCCAGCACAATGGCGTCGGCGATAATATCGACCTGCTCAGCCTTAAGTTGCGACGTACTGACGCGGATAAATTGACCCGGTCCGACACGGCTACGTTCGCCGGGCAGGACGGCAATGCCCCTTGCTGCCAGAGTGACCAGAGCAAATTGCTCGGACGGCACAGGGATCAGCATTGCCAGTCCGTCACGGTGAGGAATGTTCACACCGCGAATTTTCAATGCATCCGACAGCGCCTTGCGACGTTGTGCATATACCCGTTTGGCGAGCTCGATCCCTTCCTGCGTTTTTTCATCGTTAATCAGATACGCCAACGCCTGCTGCAAAATACGGCTCGACCAGCCTGCACCGAAATTGCGGAAGGATGTGATCTGTTTGATCAAATCCTCTGAGCTCGAGATCACGCCCAGGCGCAGATCCGGCCCGTAGGCTTTGGAATAAGAACGGACATGAATGGTGCGCAGCGGCAGTACGCTGCCCATGCTGATCGGCTTCTCGCAAGAGAGCTGGCCGATGCCATCGTCTTCGATGATCAACGTATTGCTGTGGCTGAGGATCTCCGCCAGCGCGGCATAACGTTCT
Source organism: Enterobacterales bacterium (assembly GCA_003864575.1). Lineage (GTDB taxonomy): Bacteria > Pseudomonadota > Gammaproteobacteria > Enterobacterales > Enterobacteriaceae > Ewingella. The sequence continues at coordinate 49,153 of BHES01000005.1, read as the reverse complement.
GCATTCAGCGCATGACCGCAGTGCGAATGGGTACGCGGTTGATAGATGAAGGCGGAGGGTTTTTTCGCCAGCGCCATCTGCAACGATTCGGGTATCGGCCCGAACTCATCACATTCTACCGCCAGCACCTGCGCGCCCAGATTGTCGAGCATATCCAGCAGGCGGGTGGCGGTCGGGTCTTCAATAGCCACAACTGAGCCCTGCATCAGCAGGGTTTGCAACGTCAGGTTCATTCCATCAAAGCCGCCATCTGCCGACATAAAAGCGCCTGCTTCGTAAGGCCAGCTGGGTTTGACGGCGTCGAGCAACGCCGGAGCGATGGCTTCCCGTTGATAGCTGTTGAGGTTATCGGCAGTCACGCCAGCCTGTAGCGCAGCGCGCAGATCGGGCAATAGGGCAGGATCCGGGGATGACAACGCCAGATCGGCAATGATGTGATCGCCGAAGTTACCGATTTTTTCAAACCGTGCCGGGCGGGGGGAGAGCGTATCGCCGCACACCCAGACGCCGTTGCGTCCGCGCCCTGCAATCACTTTCTGGCGGCGCAACTGGCCCCATGCAGCGGAAACCGTCGCCGGGCTCACGCCCAATGCCAGCGCGAGTTCACGGACCGCCGGTAAATGGGCGCCAATCTCAATCGTGCCTGAGCGGATCATCGCCGCGGTTTCAAGCGCAATACCGCGCATCGAACGGTCCTGTAGATGGCCAGCAAACCAGTCAGCGTCCAGCGTTTTTACCAGCAGAGTTTCACCCATTTTTCGCCTTTTGTTCAGTAACAAAGATTCTATTGTACATATTAATTTATGCTATTAGTATCAAACTTAGTCAATTGAGGCGATAAAATCATCACATTGACGGCAATGTGATCGCCGGTAGTCAATGATATGTTGTTTTTTTGATATTTTTATTGTGCGGATTCACAAGGGGAACGCTGTGGCAATCACCATCAGATTGGCTGTCCGGGACTGGGATTATTTTACGCCGCTGGCCCTGGGCGATGTAAAACCAGAGGGGTTTACGCTTGAAATTGACCGCGTCGGTACACTGGTTGGCGATCTTGCCACCAGCGATCGCTACGATGCGGGTGAAGTCTCCTTCAGCCGTTATGCACAGGGGCGCGCCAGAGGTGAAGATGATCTGCTGGCAATCCCGCACTTCCTGATGCGCGGTTTTCGTCAGCGCTGCATTATTACTCGCGATGACAGCCCGCTGACTGAGCTGTCACAGCTGGCCGGTAAACGTATCGGGCTGACCGGCTGGCAGGATTCCGGCAACACCTGGACCCGCACGCTGCTGGCGCTGGAAGGTGTGGGTATTGAAGATGCCAACTGGTACGTGGGTCGCCTGACGGCTGAACATCCGATTGTTGACCGCCTGGCCGGTTTTGGCCGTGCCGGACGTATTGAAGCGGTGCCGCAAGAGCGCCCGATGATGGAACTGTTGCAGGAAGGCTGGCTGGATGCCGTGTTTACGCCGTTTATGCCAGAGGGTTTCTTCAAGCCTGATTCCGGTTTTCGTCAGTTCCAGCCGGATTTCCGTCAGGCTGAGTTGGCCTACTTTAATAAGGTGGGTTACGTACCGGGCATTCATCTGCTGGCTATCAAACCGGCGCTGGCCGAAGCGCACCCCTGGCTACCGCAGGCACTGAGCGACGTGATTGAACGTTCCTACCATGTCTGGATGGATAAACGCGCGAAATATGCCGATACCACGCCATGGCTGCTCGATGATCTGCGTCGCACGGTGGTTGATTTACCAGCGGACTGGAATGCAAACGGTTACGTCGCCAACAGGAAAATGATTGAAGATTTTGCCGAAGAGTTATACCGGCAAAACCTGACAGCCCAGCGGCTGAGCGCGGCGGAACTTTTCCCGCAATTTGCCGCTGAGCCTGCCAGTCACTGAATCTGAGGAGTGAACATGAAAGTTGCATTAGGGCAGTTCGCCGTTGCCAAAGAGTGGCAGGCCAATGCCGAAACGTGTTTGTCGCTGATGGCGGCATCGCAGCAGGCTGGCGTTGATCTGCTGGTATTGCCAGAAGGTATTTTGGCGCGTGATATCACCGACCCTGATCTGGTGCTCAAAGCCGCCCAGCCGCTGGATGGCCCGTTTGTCAGCCAGTTACTGGCGGCGAGTGTCGGCAGCCAGATGACCACCATGATGAGTGTCCATACGCCTGCGCCTGAAGGCCGCGCGTGGAATGTGCTGATTTCGATTCGCAACGGCGAGATCATTTCCGAATACCGCAAGCTGCATTTATATGACGCATTCTCGATGCAGGAATCAAGAAACGTCACGGCAGGAAAAGAGGTTCCGCCACTGGTCGAGGTGGCGGGATTTAAGGTCGGCCTGATGACCTGTTATGACGTGCGCTTCCCTGAACTGGCGCGCCGGTTGGCACTCGACGGTGCCGAAGTGCTGGTGCTGCCAGCGGCCTGGGTAAAAGGGCCACTCAAAGAGATGCACTGGGAAGTCCTGGTGACGGCGCGTGCCCTGGAAAACACCGCATATATGGTGGCCGTTGGCGAGTGCGGCGAGCGCAATATCGGTAACAGCATGGTGGTCGACCCGCTTGGCGTGGCTATTGCCCGCGCCGCCGAAGCCCCTGCGTTGGTGTTTGCCCAACTGGATAAAGACCGTCTGGTCCATGCGCGCCACGTGCTGCCGGTACTGGAAAACCGCTGTTTTGATACGCCGCAATTGCGCCGCGACAAATTTTGATTTACCCGCAGACCGGTCCTCAACGGCCTGCAATGCAGTAGAAAGAACGCGCGAACAACACCAGGGAGCGCGGCAGTAAACACCCCGATTCAGCGCCTGAACCGACGGTGCCACGACGATCAGGCGTAATAAAACTCTAAGACATAATCAACACCAGGGAAGGTGTTAACAAAAAATGATTCCCATGTTTTTTTTCACAACATCCAGACCCACTTTCAGACAGAGGAAATAGAGATGATGGCAAAACAATTACGTCAGGCTGCGGTACTGACGGCTGCAATACTTTCAATACTCTCAACCCAGGCTTTTGCCGCTGATAGCGTGGCGATCCCGGCCCAGACGATGGACCCGGCGCTGCACGCAAAATTACCGGCTGAAATCCAAAAAGCCGGCGTGATGACGTCGGTGAATAACGGCTCGTTTCCTCCCTATGAAATTGTCACCGGCAGTAATTCCCTTGATGGAGCCAGCGCCGATCTCTCCAATGCGCTGGCGGGGGTGCTGGGCGTAAAAATTGAACATGCTTCCGTCAGCGGTTTGTCCGGAATTTTAAGCGGCATGGCCGCAGGGCGCTATCAGATGGGGATCGGCCCGATTGGGGATTATCCGGACCGTCAGGCAAAAAATGATTTCGTCGATTTCGTCAAAGAGTTCGTGGTGTTTGCCGTGCAGAAAGGCAACCCGCAAAAGATCAATTCACTGGGCGACGCCTGCGGTAAACGCATCGCGGTGATGGCCGGTGGCTCGGCAGAGCAGGTGATCCGTAAGCAGTCAGAGGTTTGTGTGAAAGACGGCAAACCGGTGGTCACCGTACAATCTTATGCCGACCAGCCGACGTCAATTCTGGCCGTACGTTCTAACCGCTCTGATGCCTTTTTCTCTTCGCAGGCTCCGCTGACCTATTTCGTCGAGAAAGCTAACGGCCAGCTGGAACTGACAGGCACCGGCAAAGCCAATGGGTTTGGCGATATTTTCCAGGGCACCGTGGTGCCAAAAGATTCTGCCGTGCGTGATGCGATTCTGGCGGGATATCAGAAGCTGTTTGATAACGGCACCTACGCCATCATCATGAAAAAATGGGGTCTGGAAGAGAATATGATCGCCGCGCCAGGGATCAATCTTGCGAAGGCTCAGCCTCAATGACGGATAAAACGTATAGTTCACGGCCGGTGATCAAGGACGACTATACGCCGGACCCACGCCGTAACGTGGAGTTCTCCCATGCGCCCCGCAACTACGGGCGGTGGGTTGCCTGGATAGTCGTGTTGCTGATTGCTTTCGATGTCATCTGGAATGTCGCTCGTAATCCTAACTTTGAATGGCATGTAGTGGCGCAGTGGTTTACCGAAGCTTCGGTGATTAAAGGGCTGGGTGTTACGCTCGGCCTTACCGTTGTGTCGATGCTGCTTGGGGTGTTTCTTGGGTTGATGCTGGCGATTGCCCGGCTGTCGCAAAGTATGCTGCTGCGCCGCCTGTCGGGGATGTTCATCTGGTTCTTTCGCGGTACGCCGCTGCTGGTGCAACTGTTGTTTTGGTACAACATGTCGACGCTGTTCCCGCACGTGGTCATCGGCATTCCGTTCGGCCCAGAGTATATGAGCTGGAACACCAATGATCTGATCACGCCGCTGACGGCGGCTATCGCGGGTCTGGCGCTGAACGAAGCGGCATATATGGCGGAGATTATCCGCGCCGGATTGCTCTCAGTGGATAACGGTCAGGCGGAAACCGCACAGGCATTCGGTATGAGCCGTGGCCGTGCGCTGCGACGGATCATTATCCCGCAGGCGATGCGGGCGATCATCCCTCCGACCGGCAATCAGTTGATCAGCATGATCAAAGCCACGTCGCTGGTCAGTGTGATCGCCATGGGTGATCTGCTTTACTCGGTACAAACCATTTATAACCGCACGTTCGAAGTGGTACCGATGCTAATGGTGGCGGTGATCTGGTATTTGCTGATCACCTCTGTATTGAACGTCGGTCAGTCGGCTATCGAACGTTATTACTCCCGTGGCACACGCCGTTCAGGTTCAGCCACTAAGCGCCGTCAGGTGTCTGGTGAGGAGAAAACGATCCCGATTGTCAGCCAGCCGGGCGCTGCCCATAAGGAGGATCTATGAGTCAGCAAGAGAGCGGCGAGGCGCTACCTCTGGTTGTAGCGCGCAATGTGCATAAGAGTTATGGCGATAATGAGGTCCTCAAGGGGATTGATCTGGACGTCAGACCGAGCGAAGTCGTGGTGATCCTCGGGCCGTCAGGTTCCGGAAAATCCACATTTTTACGCTGTATTAACCATCTGGAAGATATCGACCGGGGTTCGATCATGGTCGGTGGCGAGCAGATAGGTTATGAGCTGCGCGGTAGCCGTTTGCATAAACTGCCGGAAAGGGCGATTGCCCGCCAACGTCGTGATATTGGCATGGTGTTCCAGCAGTTCAACCTCTATCCGCATATGACGGTTTTGCAGAATATTGTTGAAGCGCCGATTGGCGTACACAAAGAGAGTCGTCAGGCGGCAGAGAAGTACGCGCGTGAGCTGTTGGAGAAAGTAGGACTGAGCGATAAAGCCGATGCGTATCCGCGCCACCTTTCCGGGGGGCAGCAGCAGCGGGTAGCGATTGCACGCGCGCTGGCGGGTAGCGATTGCACGCGCGCTGGCGGTTAAGCCTAAGCTGATGCTGTTTGATGAGCCAACGTCAGCATTGGATCCTGAACTGGTGGGTGAAGTGCTGGCAACGATGCGGGATCTGGCACAACAGGGGCTGACGATGATTGTTGTCACCCATGAGATCGGTTTTGCTAAAGAAGCGGCGGACAGGGTGATCTTCATGGACCGTGGTTACGTGGTGGAGCAGGGCGCAGCGGATGACGTGCTGGTTAATCCGCAGCATCCGCGAACGCAGGCATTTCTCAGTCGGTTTATTTGAACGTCGCGGGCAAGCAGATGGGAGGATAGTCAGACCCGCGCTTCTATCCGGTTTCGCCCGCCGTTTTTCGCTTTATACAGCGCGGTATCGGCAGCATTCAGCCACTGCGCAGCGCTCTCCTGATCTTTACGGCATTCTGCAATACCGGCACTGATTTGTACCCGCAATTCTGGGTGGTACGGAAAGAGATCGTTATCCAACCTGCTTTGCAAACGCTCCAGCGCCTTCTGCGCTTGCTCTGCCGTGCTGTGAGGTAAAATGGCAGCAAATTCATCACCGCCGTAGCGACCAATAATGTCGGCAGCACGCATGGTCTGCTGTAGTTCCTGAGCCAGGAGTATAATCGCCTGATCACCGACGTTGTGTCCGTAGTTATCGTTGATCTCTTTGAAGTGATCGATATCGATGAGCACCAGCGTGGTCTTATGGTGATAACGGCGATGGCTCTCAATTTCATTTTCCAACAGCGATTCCCAGTGGCGGCGATTATATAAACCGGTCAGTCCGTCGCGAACGCTGATTTGCATAATGGCCTGTTTGTGCTCAGCCAGTTTTCTGGAGGTTCGAAACGTGACATTACCCAGAAAGATCGGGTAAATCACGATCATCGGCAGACAAAGGTAGAGCTGTAGTGGAGTGGTTTCTGGCTGGAAAGTGATGTCAGCCAGCAGGAACACTGTGAGCGCGACCACGGCCTGAGCAATAATGCATTTGAAGAACAGTGCCTTACCACCGGCAGCAATATTATTCATGCCCATCATGGAGATAATAACGGCCGACGGCAGCGCATTAAACCCCATCAACGCGAGCCAGACGCCGCCGAAAATGGCATCGATCTGCAGGTTGCGGATTTCGGTCCTAAACGGATGTCCGGCGCGGGTCGCCATGATGTAGGCGATATGCGGCCAGATAAAACCGTTAAAAAACAGCAGCAACCACACGATGGGGTGAGTCTGGTGGGTAATAATGACGGATGCTACGCATATGGTCCCCATACCCAACCCGATAATGCGGGGAAAATAGGTGCGTTTCGCAAATCTCAGGCCGGAATGGTGAGCATCACTGACCAGCGTGGTTTGAAGCGTTTTTGGCATCGGATCTCATTATTGTTCGGGGCCGCCGACGGCTAGCTGATTCGGCGGTAAACTGATTTTCCAGTAAATGCTTTATGAGTCTCACATCGAGGCACATAATAGCCCAGTCTGGTCATAATGCGCACAGATTAGATTGAGGCGCGATCAATTCTGTTACATATTTTGGTTGTATTCCCTCCAGTAATATTTCTAAATAACCCTATTAGTTTTGGTTATTTATTTTTATCAATTTGTTTGTAAAAAGTACCGGTCATTCGTGCCGGTGACTGTTTCGCAATCCGTGAAAAGAAGGTGTGTATGGAAGGTTTAAGCATTACTAAATTGTTGGTCGTGGGTGTTTTGATTGTGCTGCTGTTCGGTACCAGCAAGCTGCGCTCACTGGGCGGTGATCTGGGCGCTGCGCTGCGTGGCTTCAAAAAAGCCATGAGCGATGAGCCTACTCCAGCGGCGAAGACTGATGCCACGCCTGTCGAAACACGCGTAGAACACAAAGACTGATTTACCGGCGGGCTTCGGTCCGTTTGTGTTACTTCGTTACGTATTGGCTCAATAGAAACAATAAAAAACGGCTGCTCTTGCGAGCAACCGTTTTTGTCATTTCTGGCACTTGAAAGGTAACAAGGTGTAACCCTTATTTGACTTCCAGTCCTTTGGCTTGCAGATCGGCGTGGTATGAAGAACGCACGAAAGGTCCGCAGGCAGCATGGGTGAAGCCCATCGCCATCGCTTCTGCTTTCATCTCATCAAACTCTTCCGGACTGACATAGCGCTGAACCGGCAAGTGGTGACGGCTTGGCTGTAAATACTGGCCGAGGGTCAACATCGTCACCCCGTGGCGGCGTAGGTCGCGCATCACTTCCACAATTTCTGCATTGGTTTCGCCCAGACCGACCATCAGACCAGACTTCGTCGGGATGTCCGGGTGCGCTTCTTTGAAGCGTTGCAGGAGAGTCAGTGACCACTCATAGTTTGCCCCTGGACGAACCTGACGGTAAACGCGCGGAACGTTCTCCAGATTATGGTTGAAGACATCCGGCGGCGTCGCGGTGAGGATATCTAGCGCACGATCCATACGGCCACGGAAATCAGGCACCAGCGTCTCAATTTTAATGGTCGGATTCTTTTCGCGGATAGCCGCTATACAGTCAGCAAAGTGTTGGGCACCGCCGTCGCGCAGGTCATCGCGGTCGACAGAGGTGATAACTACATAGCGCAGGCCCATATCGGCAATGGTTTGTGCCAGTTTTTGTGGCTCGTTGACGTCAGGTGCGGTCGGGCGTCCGTGGGCAACGTCGCAGAACGGGCAACGGCGGGTACAAATCGCGCCGAGGATCATAAAGGTTGCTGTGCCGTGGTTGAAGCATTCGGACAGGTTAGGGCAGGCGGCTTCTTCACAAACGGAGTGCAGACCATTTTTGCGCAGCGCGGCTTTGATGCCCTGAATTCGGGTCGAATCGGCCGGAAGCTTAATTTTCATCCATGCCGGCTTACGTAACATTTCCTGCCGGTCAGTGACCACGGTTTTCACCGGGATTAACGCCATCTTATCTGCATCGCGGTACTTAACGCCGCGTTCCATCTGAATCGGTTTACTCATAAGCTTGCAGGTTCCAGGTTCGTCTCTCGTAATTCGAGTTTTCAGGACATTCAATGAACGGGCTGATTTATCAAAAAAATGAAAAATATTGCAGGAATTATAACACTGATGCCGCTCACTATTCAGCCCCCTGAAGTGCTCATAAGCAACAAAGTGTACATTTTTTTAACATCAATATGCGTCGGCTTGCCACGGCAGATAATCTACCTGCTGATAATTCAATAAGTTATTGAAGGATTTTACCAGCACGGGCATCACGTCATCGACAGAAATCCCCGGTTTTTCCTGGCTGACCTGAGTCATTTGTAGACCGGCGTAGCCGCAGGGATTAATACGCAGGAAAGGTTCGAGATCCATATTGATGTTGAGCGCGAGGCCATGCAACGAGCAGCCTTTACGGATGCGCAGGCCCAGAGAGCAGATTTTTTTGTGGTCAACGTAGACACCGGGCGCATCAGCACGCGGATAGGCCTCGATAGAAAAATGGGCCAGCGTATCGACAACGGTCTGTTCAATCGCCGTGACTAACTGGCGAACACCCATTTTTTTACGTTTCAGATCAACCATCACGTACATCACCTGTTGGCCGGGACCGTGATAGGTCACCTGACCGCCGCGATCGCTTTGGATCACCGGAATATCGCCGGGAAGCAGAACGTGTTCTGCTTTGCCCGCCTGACCCTGAGTGAACACTTTCTGATGTTCCACCAGCCAGATTTCGTCCTGTGTCTCAGGGGTCCGGGTGTCGGTGAACAGATGCATCGCGCGGGATACCGGTTCGTAAGGCTGGAGGCCCAGCTGACGTAACACAATACGTTGTTGCAGTTTATCTTGTTGCACAGCAGCCATCGCCATTTAGGAAGAGGGAGGGGCAGAAATAGTAACGCAGCGCCAAACCGGCACTGCGCTATTTAGATCTCGAGCAAAGGTTTACAGCACCATGCGGACAATTTCGATGTTACCTAATTCGTCGTACAGGGTTTCGACCTGATCGATATGGGTAGCCGTGATCGTAATTGAAACGGAGTGGTAATTCCCTTTACTGCTCGGTTTTACCTGAGGATTGTAGTCGCCAGGTGCATGGCGTTGCACGACTTCCACAACCTGATCAACTAACTCGGGTTGTGCCAGGCCCATTACTTTATAAGTAAAGGTGCATGGGAATTCGAGCAGTTCGTTAAGTTTGGTTTTCATGTGCACTCCAGCGTGTTTAACAGCGTATTGATAAAATTATAACTCCCGCCAGAGCGGGAGTTATAAAATTTGATGGCAATATTCTTTGTATCAACGTTCTTACCTATCAAATGGGGGCATAACCGGTGATTTCAAGCCCGGCTTAGCCAAACCAATGATGGAACATCAGTTTGATGTAATCGACGATACGGCCAAAGAAACCGCCTTCTTTGACTTCATTCAGCACCACCAATGGGCGCTCGTCAATAGTTTTGCCATCCAGCTGGAAGTTGATTGAACCCACTACCTGATTTTTCTGCAAAGGTGCGTGCAGCTCAGGGCTGTTGAGCACATAGCTGGCTTTGAGATCTTTCATACGGCCACGCGGGATGGTCAGGTAAGCGTCTTTATCTACGCCCAGCGCCACGCGGTCGGTATCGCCAAACCAGACGGGCTCCGAGGCGAATTCTTTACCCGCTTTCAATGGAGAAACGGTTTCGAAGAAACGGAAGCCCCAGGTCAGCAGTTTTTTACTTTCTGTTTCACGGCCTTTATAAGTACGACCACCCATCACGGCTGAGATCAGACGCATCTGACCTTCGGTTGCCGAAGCCACCAGGTTATAACCGGCGGATTCGGTGTGGCCGGTTTTGATGCCATCAACGTTCAGGCTGGAGTCCCACAACAGACCGTTACGGTTCATCTGACGGATGTTGTTGAAGGTGAACTCTTTCTCTTTGTAGGTCGCATATTCATCCGGTACGTCACGGATAAGTGCCTGACCAATCAGCGCCATATCGCGCGCAGAGCTGAACTGCCCTGCGGCATCCAGGCCGTGTACGGTCCCGAAGTGGGTATTTTTCAGGCCCAGCGCGTTAACGTAGTTGTTCATCAGGCCAACGAAAGCATCCTGGCTGCCAGCGACATAATCCGCCATCGCCACACAGGCATCGTTCCCTGACTGTAAAATAATACCGCGGTTAAGCTCGGAAACCGCCACGCGGTCGCCAGGCTTGAGGAACATCAGAGAGGAGCCTTTGAACACCGGATTGCCGGTAGCCCATGCATCCTGACCCACGGTCACCATATCGGTTGGCGTGATTTTACCGGCTTTGATTGACTGACCGATGACGTAGCTGGTCATCATTTTGGTCAGGCTGGCAGGATCGCGGCGTGCGTCAGCGTTCATTTCTGCCAGCACTTTCCCTGAGTTGTAGTCAATCAGGACGTAGGCTTCAGCATCAATTTGCGGAACACCGGGGATCATCGTCTTTAAGTTAACATCGTCGGCATAGGCGGACGCTGCGCAGAGGCTCAGGGCTGTGCCAAAAGCGAGGCTTTTGACTAAAAGTGGGGTAGTTACAAGTTTCATGAGGGGACAGCAACATCCGTAGAAGTAAGTTAAAAACGTGCCACACTATAGCAGAATCGACATATTCAGACATCTGCCATTACCGTGGCTTGAAGGTGTTTACCCTTTTTTACTTTTTAAGGCGGCTTACGGAAACGGGGCCACAGCCCCGCTCAGAAAATAATGTTCGCCGAAATTACATCGCTGAAACAACAAAAGATTGCTGTTGCGCTTCGCTGGCCAGACGCTGTTTTAGCTGGTCAGCCTGCTGACGGGTCAATGGCCCGAGCTGAACGCGGTACATCCCGCCGTTCGGTTGAACTTTACCCGGTACCGAGAATTTCTGGCTCAGGCTTTTCTGCCAAAGTGCGGCGTTTTGCGGATTGCTCAGTGCACCGACCTGTACCATGTAATTGCCACCGGCAGTTGACGAGGGGGTGGAAGCTACATGTGCCATTGGTGCCGCGACAGCAACCGGGGCCGCAGCGGTAAACGCAGGTGCGGCAGGCTCATCTTTTTCCAGAATGCCCTGTGGTACAGCCGAAGGTGCTTTCAGAAAACCGCCGCCAGCGGCAGCGCCAACGCTAGCCGACGCCACAGGTGCTGAGGCACCGTCGCCGTTGCTCAGCGTACTGTTATCAATGGGATGTGCGTTTACGCTGGTATCCGGTGGCGTGTTTTGCACCGGCGTTCCCATGCCGCTGGCGCCTAAATCCGGACGACCAGGCAGGGCATAAGACTGTTTGGCGACGGTGGTACCAATGGTGCCAGGACCCGAAAGTGAACCGTCCGGTGCAACATTGATAAAGTCGATTCTTACTTTTGTGCTATTGGTCAGATTCAGACGATCGGCAGCCGCCTGTGACAGGTCGATAATTTTGCCTGGAACATACGGGCCACGGTCGTTAACGCGAACGACCAGCATACGTCCCGTCGCCATGTTGGTGACGCGCACGTAACTTGGGATTGGCAGTGTCGGATGGGCAGCGGTCATGGCATTAGGGTCAAATTCTTCACCAATTGCCGTGGTGTTGCCGCCGTTTTCCTGTCCGTACCAGGCTGCCTGTCCTACCTGCGAGAAGTTAGACGGGTCTTTAATAATTTTATAGGTTTTACCGTTAACGGTGTAATCCTGGCTGGTTCCCGGATTATAAGGTTCGTAACGCGGGTCAGCCCCACCAATTTCCACCACAGGGCCGTTATAGGCTTGTTGCGGTGCAGCTTGCTGGGGTTGCGTATCGTCACTCACACAGCCACTCAACAGCAACCCAATAATGACAGCTCCAAGCCACTCCTTACGCATTGCTCACCCCTATAAATTTTTTGACAACATTTTTCGATGAGTATGTATCGACATGACGATACCAAACCCTGCCATTAGCACAATGAGCGCGGAACCCCCATAGCTGACCAGTGGCAAAGGTACCCCAACCACTGGGACAATACCACTGACCATGCCGATGTTAACAAACACATAAACGAATAAAATTAACATTAGACCTCCGGCCATAACGCGGCCAAAGGTGGTTTGTGCATGGGAGGCGATCACCAGACCGCGCATAATGAGGCATAGGTAAAGCCCGATCAGTACCAGAACGCCAACCAAACCGAGCTCTTCGGCCAGTACGGCAAAGATAAAGTCAGTGTGCCGTTCGGGCAGGAATTCAAGCTGAGACTGAGTACCGTGTAGCCAGCCTTTTCCAAATAACCCGCCAGAACCGATGGCAATTTTGGACTGAATAATATGGTATCCGGCGCCGAGAGGATCGCTCTCCGGGTCGAGCAACATCATGACGCGGTCGCGCTGGTAGTCGTGCATCAGGAAGAACCACAGGATCGGGATAAATGCGGCCACCAGCAGAGCGGCGACGGCAATCAGTTTCCAGCTCATCCCTGAGAGGAAGAGTACAAACAAACCGGAGGCGGCAATCAGAATAGAGGTACCGAGATCGGGCTGAGCGGCGACCAGAAGCGTAGGAATAAAGATCAGGGCCAGCGCAATGGCGGTGTTTTTCAGCGAAGGCGGGCAGACGTCGCGGTTGATGAAGCGTGCGACCATCAGCGGTACGGCGATTTTAGCCAGTTCTGAGGGCTGAAATTTGATAATGCCTAAATCCAGCCAGCGCTGTGCCCCTTTACTGATGGTGCCGAAGGCATCGACCAGCACCAGCAGCAATACGCAGAACAGATACAAATAGGGTGCCCAGCTTTCATAAACGCGTGGCGGAATTTGTGCCATCACCAGCATGATGATCAATCCCATCACGATCTGGCCGATTTTGCGCTCCATCATGCCGATATCCTGACCGCTGGCGCTCCACATAACGAAGGCGCTGTAGGCAAGTAGCGCCAGCACAATCAGCAGCAGGGTAATGTCGATGTGCATTTTCGACCACAGCGACCCTTTTTGTTGGCTTTCAGTCATGATTGGTTAATCACCTTCGGTTCCCGGCGGTGGTGCATCAGCCGGTAATTGTGTCGTGTTATCGCCCAACAAAATATGGTCGAGTATCTGGCGGGTAATGGTACCCACAGCAGGACCAGCCCCACCATTTTCAAGAATAACGGCGACGGCAACCGTCGGCTTATCGAATGGCGCAAAGGCAGTCATCAATTTATGGTCGCGCAGATGTTCGGCTATCTTATGCGCATTATAGATTTCATTGGCTTTCAAACCGTAAACTTGTGCGGTACCGGATTTAGCTGCGGCTTTATAAGGCGCATCCGCGAAGCTCTTGCGGGCTGTGCCGTTTGGTCGGTTGGCTACGCCGTACATCCCGTCCTTGGCTATCTCCCAATAACCGGAATGGATATCTCCGATTTGAGTCTTTTCTTGCTGCTCGTAGGGCACCAGCTTGCCTTCAACCCTGGTGCTGAGCAGCAGATGCGGCGTTTTGACATCACCGTCGTTGATAAGCGTAGTCATGGCTTTCATGATTTGAATCGGTGTCGCGGTCCAATAGCCCTGGCCGATACCCACCGGAATAGTGTCACCCTGATACCAGGGCTTCTTGAAGCGTTTGAATTTCCAGTCGCGGTTCGGCATATTACCGCTGCGCTCTTCAGAGAGGTCGATACCGGAATAATGCCCGTAGCCAAATTTCTCCATCCACTCTGACAGACGGTCAATACCCAGATCATACGAGACCTGGTAGAAGAAGGTGTCAGCAGACTCTTCCAGTGCTTTGGTAACATTCAGACGTCCATGGCCCCAGTGCTTCCAGTCACGGAAACGTTTTTCTGAGCCAGGCAATTGCCACCAGCCTGGGTCAAACAGCGACGTACTTTTCGTGATAACGCCTGCCGTTAATGCGGATACGGCGATGTAAGGTTTTACCGTGGAAGCCGGGGGATAGACACCCTGTGTTGCACGGTTGATCAGCGGCTTGTTAGGGTCTTCGAGCAGCGTGCTGTAATCTTTACTCGAAATGCCGTCAACGAACAGATTCGGGTCATAGCTCGGGTTGGAGACCAGTGCGCGGATGCTGCCGTCGCGCGGGTCAGAAACCACCACAGCAGAACGGCTGCCCGTCAGTAACTCTTCGATATATGTTTGCAGTGGCAAATCGATGGTCAGGTAGATGTCTTTACCCGCCTGAGGCGCTTCTTCGTGAAGTTGGCGGATAACGCGGCCACGGTTGTTGACCTCAACTTCTTCATAACCGGTTTTGCCGTGCAGGGTATCTTCGTAATAACGTTCAATACCCAGTTTGCCGATGTCATGTGTCGCCGCGTAGTTAGCCAGTATGCCGTTTTTATCCAGGCGCTCGACGTCGCGGTCGTTGATTTTCGACACATAGCCGATCACGTGCGTGAGGGCAGAACCGTACGGGTAGTAACGACGCTGATAGCCTTTGACTTCAACGCCGGGAAAATTGAACTGATTGACGGCAAAGCGGGCAACCTGAACTTCAGTCAGTGCAGTTTTGACGGCAATAGAGGTGAAGCGGCGCGAGCGTTTGCGCTCTTTCTGGAAATTATCGATATCGTCCGGGGTTAAATCGACAATCGGTTTGAGCCCTTCAAGGGTTGCCTGAAGATTGTCGACTTTTTCCGGCATCAGCTCGAGCTGATAAATGGTGCGGTTCAGCGCCAGTGGGGTGCCGTTGCGGTCATAAATAATGCCGCGGCTGGGAGCAATCGGCACCAGCTTGATGCGGTTATCATTGGAACGGGTTTGGTAATCCTGAAAGCGGACAATCTGTAAGTTATACAGATTGAATGCCAGAACACCGCTGAGTAGCAGAATACCGACGAACGCCACCAGTGCACGGCGCACAAAGAGGGCTGATTCAGCCGTATAGTCGCGAAAGGGGTTACGATCTATTTTCATCCCACTACTTAATTCATGTTGCTGACATTCACCAGCCGGTTATTCCCGGTGGTATGGATGATTGGTGGTAATACTCCAGGCGCGGTAAAGGCTTTCCGCAACCAGCACCCGAACCAAAGGGTGCGGCAAGGTCAGCACAGAGAGCGACCAGCTCTGCTCTGCTGCGGCTTTACACGCCGGTGCTAACCCTTCAGGGCCGCCGATCAACAGGCTGACATTGCGACCATCCTGTTTCCAGCGTTCCAGCTGTTGGGCAAGCTGTGGGGTTTCCCACGGTGTCCCCGGAATATCCAGGGTCACAATACGATTGCCTTTTCCGACAGCCGCCAACATCTGTTCGCCCTCTTTTTCAAGAATGCGTTTGATATCCGCGTTTTTACCCCGCTTGCCAGCCGTAATTTCGACCAGTTCAAGAGGCATATCTTTCGGAAAACGGTTTAAATAATCGTTAAATCCGGTCTGAACCCAGTCGGGCATTTTCGTGCCGACAGCGACGAGTTGCAATTTCACGTCTTAGGCCCAGAGTTTCTCAAGCTCATACAACTGGCGGCTCTCTTCCTGCATGACGTGAACAATCACTTCACCCAGATCGACAACAACCCAATCAGCTTCATTAATACCTTTAACGCCCATAGCGTCGAGGCCAACAGCTTTCACTTCTTCAACCAGATGCCCTGCGATTGACATTACGTGGCGGCTGGAGGTACCGGTGCAGATGATCATGCAGTCAGTAATGCTGGATTTACCGATAACATCGATGGCAATGATGTCTTGTGCTTTCAGGTCATCGATTTTATCGATAACAAATTCTTGGAGCGCTTTACCTTGCAAAGGTTCCCCCTGGGGATGTTGAAACGGGTTTGCTTGATGAAAACCTTCTGCTGCAGGCGCGCAAACGCTGCGTGCAGAAGAGGGCCTTCAAAAAAGAGTGTAGGTCGAAATACGGGATTAATGCTGAAAATCACGGGTAATCAATGAATTACATTCGTTATTGTCACAGCTTTGCCGCAAGCCGAAATTAAGCGGCGCAGTATACCACGCGTTAGCTATACAAGGTACAGACCCTGTGATTCGATATAGCGCTCAACCGCTGTGGGCAGAAGCGTTGCGCAGCTTTTTCCTTCCCGCAGGCGCTGACGAATTTGCGTTGCCGAGATATCCAGCAGAGGCGTATTCGCCTGATAAATTACACCGCAGGGCCGCTGTTTCAGTGCTGCCGGGGTGGAAACCCGATGTTTATCATACCAGCGCTGTAATTCCGGAGTGTCGAGGCGCTCTGAATAACCCGGGCGCGCCATGACCAGCAAATGACAAAAATCCAGTAACTCTTCCCAGCGGTGCCATGTGTGCAACGAAAGCAAAGAATCCTGACCGATGATAAACGCCAGCGGGCGTTGTGCGCCATGTTCTTTACGTAACGTTTCAAGTGTTACCAGGGTATAGGACGGATTATCCACGGCGAGTTCCCGAGGATCGACTGAAAACAAGGGGTTGCCCTCTACGGCCAGTTCCGCCATTTTCAGCCGCTGCTGTGCCGATGCTTGCGGCTGAGGCCGATGCGGTGGCACGTTGTTTGGCAGTAAGATGACCTGATCCAGCAACGTTTCTTTCGCTAACTGTTCCACCGGACGCAGATGACCAAAATGGATAGGGTCAAAAGTGCCGCCAAATAGGGCAATCAACGATTGATCCGAAGCGGTATTTATTGCCATCAGTGCGTCCCAGAGTCAGTTCGTATCGGTAGCGAATTTTCGCTTTCAAAAGTGGCGGGTATCAATAAAGCTTTCAGGCAGAGGTTTTCCACACAGCAGCATGGAAAGGCTTTCAAGCTCAGGCCAGATGGATTGACCGTAGTCCTGTTTTAGCGTGATTTCCATCTTTGTCAGTAAATGGACTGCCTGCTGTAACTGGCGCAACGAAAGCCGTTGCAGTGCCTGCGTGACCATGGTGCGTCGGTTCTGCCACACTTTATATTGATCAAACAGGATGCGTAGCGGGGTGCTGTCGATCTTGCGTTTGAGATTGAGCAGCATCAGCAACTCGCGTTGCAGGGTGCGTAACAAGATCACCGGTTCGCTGTCTTCCTGCTGCAACTGACGCAAGATATGCCATGCGCGTTTGCTCTTTCCTGCTAACAACGCATCCAGCCAGTGGAAAGGCGTGAAGTGGGCGGCATCGTTAACCGCTTCTTCAACCCGCGGAAGGGTCAGTTTGCCGTCAGGATAGAGCAACGAAAGGCGCTCCAGCGACTGGGCCAGCGCCAATAAATTACCTTCGTAGCAGTAACACAACAGTTGGTTCGCGGGTTCATCCAGTTCGAGTGATAATTCTTTGGCTCGCTTGGCCACCCAGCGGGGAAGTTGTGCCTGTTCCGGCGTTTGGCAACTGACAAACACGCCGCGATCGCTCAGTGCTTTAAACCAGCCACTGTTCTCCTGCGCTTTGGTCAGTTTTGTGCCACGCAGAACCAACAATATGTCGTCGTGTAACAAGGCGGTGAGTTTAACCAATTGCTCGCCCATTGGGGCTGGCGGGCCGTTTTCAGGCAGGATCAACAGCAGAGTTTGACGGGTGGCGAACAAACTTAATGCCTGACAGATGCTGAAAATTGCATCCCATTCGGTATGGGCATCAAGGGTAAAGGTGTAATGTTCTTCAAAGGCGGCAGCCTGAGCTGCTTTACGAATGCTGTCCTGACTTTCCTGGAGCAGCAGCGGATCGTTTCCGCATAACAGATAACAGGCGCGCAGCCCCTCACGGAGCTGCGCGGCAAGTTGTTCAGGATAAAGTCGAATCATTGAGCGAACGGGTTAGCCGGTTTAGAGGTCACCGTTTTGCTGTCTGACAGGCTTGTCGCGTTCTCTTCAGCCATTTTACTGGCTGAAGATTGGGTGGTAATCACCTCGGGTGTAGCATCAACGGCAGTGGCTTCCAACTTCTCTTCTTCAGCAGCACGCACGGTCAGCAGTTTACGAATCAGTTGCTGAGCGGCTTGCTGACGCATCTCTTCACGAATAATGTCCTGTTCGTTATCTTTCGCCAGCGCCGTTAACGGGTTGTCGAAGAATGAACGGAACACTTTTACCTGCAGAGGATAAAGATCTTTACCCGGCAACAGTACCTGAGCTGACACGACTAAACCCATCTGGTATTCGGCGGTTTTACCGTCCTGGAAGATTGACGCCGTACTTTGCCCTGAGGTTTCACCCAGAATACGCAGTGACGGAATATCTTTGCGCTTCGGATCATCAACGATGGTGACACCGTTGAGACGCAGCTGCGTGCGGATATTGCGTGTTAACGGCCCGTAAGGGTCGGAACTGTCGAGGACGATGGTTTTCATCTGGTCAGGTACATTGGTGACACCTCGCAGGTGGAACCCACAGCCAGACGTTATGAGAACCGCCACACCCAGTAACAGCATCACTATACGATGTCGCACAACTCCTCCTTGACTCAACCTACAACCAGGTTGAGCAGTTTGCCCGGAACGTAGATTACTTTACGTACAGTAACTCCATCCAGATATTTAGCGACCAGGTGTTCCTGCGCTGCGCGTTCACGCACGAATTCTTCGGTAGAATCTGCGGGCACGGTGATTTTGCCGCGTACTTTACCATTGACCTGAACCACGACCAGTTTGGAGTCTTCGACCATGGCTTGTTCATCAGCCTGCGGCCATGGTGCGGTATCAACGTCGCCTTCGCCACCCAGAGTCTGCCACAAATTAAAACAGATATGTGGAGTGAATGGATAAAGCATACGAACCACGGCCAACAGGGCTTCCTGCAACAGGGCGCGGTCTTGCTCGCTCTCCTGCGGTGCACGGCCCAGTTTATTCAACACTGCCATCACGGCTGCGATGGCAGTGTTGAAGGTCTGACGGCGGCCGATGTCATCGGTCACTTTAGCGATGGTTTTGTGCAGGTCACGACGAAGATCTTTCTGTGCTTCGCTCAGAGAAGCCACGTACAGAGCAACGGTGGCGCCTTTTTCTGAATGTTCAAATGCCAGTTTCCAGACACGCTTCAGGAAGCGGTTAGCTCCTTCAACGCCAGATTCCTGCCATTCCAGCGTCATTTCCGCCGGTGATGCAAACATCATGAACAGACGCACGGTATCCGCACCGTATTTTTCAACCATAATTTGTGGGTCGATGCCGTTGTTTTTCGACTTGGACATCTTGCTCATACCGGCGTAAACCAGCTCACGACCTTGCGGGTCGCTGGCTTTCACGATACGGCCTTTCTCATCACGCTCGACGGTAGCATCGACCGGGGAAACCCAAATGCGTTCACCACTGTTACCGGTGTAATAGAAGGCATCAGCCAGGACCATGCCCTGACACAGCAGGCGTTTGGCGGGTTCATCGGAATTCACCAGGCCAGCGTCGCGCATCAGTTTGTGGAAGAAGCGGAAATACATCAGGTGCATGATAGCGTGTTCGATGCCGCCAACATATTGGTCAACCGGCAGCCAGTAGTTTGCCGCCGCCGGGTCCAGCATCCCTTCGTCGTATTGCGGGCAGGTGTAGCGCGCGTAGTACCAGGAAGACTCCATAAAGGTGTCGAAGGTATCTGTTTCACGCAGACCAGGCATACCGTTCACAGTGGTTTTTGCCCACTCAGGATCGGCTTTGATTGGGCTGGTAATACCGTCCATCACCACATCTTCCGGCAGGATAACCGGCAGTTGATCTTCTGGTGTTGGGATAACGGTGCCATCTTCCAAGGTGATCATAGGAATTGGCGCGCCCCAGTAACGCTGACGGGAAACACCCCAGTCGCGCAGGCGGTAGTTTACTTTGCGCTGGCCAACACCGAGGCTGACCAGTTTATCCGCGATAGCATTAAAGCCCTGCTCGTAAGACAGACCGTCGAATTCACCTGAGTTACACAGCGTGCCTTTTTCCAGCAAGGCTGCTGCTGAAACATCAGGCTCTGTGCCGTCACCATTGAGAATGACGGCTTTAATCGGCAGATGGTATTTAGTGGCAAACTCCCAGTCACGCTGGTCATGGCCTGGAACGGCCATCACTGCGCCGGTGCCGTATTCCATCAACACAAAATTCGCGACCCAAATTGCCATTTTCTCGCCGGTGAGCGGGTGAATGGCAAACAGGCCGGTAGGCATGCCTTTTTTCTCCATCGTCGCCATTTCAGCTTCGGCGACTTTGGTATTACGGCATTCATCGATGAAGTCAGCCAGCGCGGGCTGTGAGGCGGCCGCTTGCAGGGACAGCGGATGTCCGGCAGCAACGGCAACGTAAGTGGCACCCAGGAAAGTGTCAGGACGCGTGGTGTACACGGTCACTTTCTCTTCGCTGTTGTCGATGTTAAAGGTGATTTCTACGCCTTCGGAACGGCCAATCCAGTTACGCTGCATGGTTTTGACCTGCTCAGGCCAGCTTTCCAGCGTATCAAGATCATTAAGCAATTGATCAGCATAGGCAGTGATTTTAATGAACCACTGTGGGATCTCTTTGCGCTCAACCTTGGTATCACAACGCCAGCAGCAGCCGTCGATGACCTGTTCGTTCGCCAGAACTGTGAGGTCATGTGGACACCAGTTCACTGCAGAGGTCTTCTTATAAACCATGCCTTTTTCGTACAGCTTGGTGAAGAACCACTGTTCCCAGCGATAGTAATCAGGCTGGCAGGTCGCCAGTTCGCGATCCCAGTCGTAGCCGAAGCCCAGCAATTTCAGCTGGTTCTTCATATATTCGATATTTTCGTAAGTCCACGGCGCAGGAGCCGTGTTGTTTTTCACTGCGGCACCTTCCGCCGGCAAACCAAATGCGTCCCAGCCAATCGGCTGTAGAACGTTTTTGCCGAGCATACGCTGGTAGCGGGAGATCACATCGCCAATGGTGTAGTTACGCACGTGGCCCATATGCAGGCGGCCTGACGGATAGGGCAGCATGGAGAGGCAGTAATACTTCTCTTTTCCAGGTTGCTCGGTAACTTTGAAGGTTTGCTTCTCTTGCCAGTGAAGTTGAACCTGTGTCTCTATGTCTTCTGGGCGGTATTGCTCTTGCATGGCGGCCGGTGGTCCTGTGAGTGAAAAACAGCTACGCCTGTAGCTCAAATAGTTTTAATCAAAAGATCCGCATAGCATAGCTGATAAGCGCCTGAGGCAACAACACCAAGCGCGCTGTGAAGGGGGTTTTCTGCTTCATGGGGCGTGATTATTCTTAAAGTGCGAGGCACCTCGGGATATTGTCCGTACTGGATCAGTGATTTACGACTAAAGTAGAGTAAGAAGCAGAAAGCGTTAAGTCGGTTAAATGTTGTATTGCTAAGGGGGATTTATGAACAATGTTGCGCAGTACTATCGTCAGTTAGTGACATCATTAACTGAGCGTTTGCAAAATGGCGAACGTGATATCGATGTCCTGGTTCAGGATGCCCGCGCCACGCTGGAAAGGGAAGGGAAGCTAACCGACCTGCAAATTGAACAGTTAACCTATTCTGTCCGTCGTGATCTCCACGAGTTTTCTCGTCAATATGTGGCCAACCAGCAGGCGGCGCCGGTTGAAGATAGTGAAGATGACAGCGTATTTATGCGTATCATCAAAGAGAGTTTGTGGAAAGAGTTGGCTGACATGACCGATAAAACCCAACTGGAGTGGAAAGAGGTCTTTAAAGACGTCAACCACCACGGTATTTACCATAGTGGGGAAGTGGTGGGCCTTGGGAATCTGGTCTGCGAAAAATGCCACTTTACGCTCGCCGTTTACACGCCGGAGATACTCTCAAAATGCCCTGAATGTGGGGGAACAGAGTTCAGCCGCAAAGCGTTCGAACCTTGATTGATTTTCAGGCTATCTTACTCGCCAGTTTGTGTTCGGGCAGTGCTCGTGCTCCTCACGTACTTTGTGTACGCTCCGGGCACTGCGCGCTGGCCGAACGCAAACTGGCTGCGCCGATGACGCCTGACGCTGTAAATCCTTTTTCTAAAAGTAGTCTTAGTGCAAAATCTTCGCCAGGAAGTCGCGGGCGCGGTCAGATTCTGGGTTATTAAAGAAGTCGTCTTTATTGCGGTCTTCGACGATTTTACCTTCATCCATGAAAATCACTCGGTTAGCCACTTTGCGCGCGAAGCCCATTTCGTGGGTCACCACCATCATGGTCATGCCTTCGTTGGCCAGTTCTACCATGACATCCAGAACTTCGTTGATCATTTCCGGGTCAAGCGCTGAGGTCGGCTCATCAAACAGCATTGCGATCGGATCCATGCACAGCGCACGGGCGATTGCGACACGCTGCTGCTGTCCGCCTGACAGCTGGCCGGGGAATTTATTGGCATGAGCGGATAAACCGACGCGCTCGAGCAACTTCAGCCCTTTATCTTTGGCGGCGGCTTTGTCGCGCTTCAGTACTTTGACCTGCGCCAGCGTCAGGTTCTCAATGATCGACAGATGCGGGAACAGCTCGAAATGCTGGAACACCATACCGACTTTCGCACGCAGCTGTGCCAGGTTAGTTTTCTTATTGTTGACCGGCGTGCCGTTAACCAGAATTTCTCCTTTCTGAATCGGCTCAAGACCATTAACGGTTTTAATCAGCGTTGACTTACCTGACCCTGACGGGCCGCAAACCACCACAACTTCACCTTTTTTAACTTCGGTGCTGCAATCGGTCAGCACCTGGAAGTGCCCATACCACTTAGAAACATTTTTCAGTGAAATCATGAAACGGTCCTTTTCTTCAAATAACGCACCAGCAAGGAAGCGGAAAGGCTGATAACAAAATAGATAAGTCCAGCAAACAGCACCATCTCAACCAGCGTACCGTCACGGTCGCCAATGTTAGAAGCGCTGCGGAAGAAGTCAGCGAGGCCGAGAACGAAAACCAGTGAAGTATCCTGGAACAAGACAATGGCCTGAGTCAGCAACAATGGCACCATGGCACGGAACGCCTGCGGTAAAATCACCAACTGCATCGATTGCCATTGCGTCATTCCGAGTGCCAGCGCAGCAGAAGATTGTCCCCGCGCGATGCTGATGATCCCGGCACGAATGATTTCGGAATAGTAAGCCGCTTCAAACAGCGCAAAGGCCACCATGGCGGAAATCAGACGGATATCAGTTTTGGGTGACAGTCCCAGTACCTTTTGCAGAAAACTTGGCACAATCAGGTAAAACCACAGCAGCACCATGACCAGCGGAACAGCGCGGAACAAATTCACATACGCGGCCGCAAACCAGCTGATGGGCTTGAATGTTGACAGGCGCATTACGGCCAGCAGGGTTCCCCACAAAATACCGAACACAATCGCGATGCCGGTGATTTGCAGCGTAATTAACATCCCCTGCCATAAATAGGGCAGGCCGGGACCAATCGAACTCCAGTCAAAATCATGCATGATTATTTACCTCCCATGTTGCCCGGCAGGCGGACTTTACGTTCTACAAAATGCATCAGTAGCATGATGACCGCATTGATGATGACGTAGGCGACGGTAATGGCAGTAAATGATTCATAGGCGTGAGCAGAATAATCCAGCAATTTCCCGGCTTGCGCGGCCATGTCGACCAGACCAATGGTCGAGGCAATAGCCGAGTTTTTTACCAGGTTAACCATCTCAGAGGTCATTGGCGGCACGATCACGCGGTAAGCGTTCGGCAGCAGCACATAGCGGTAGGTCTGTGGCAATGTTAGACCCATTGCCAGTCCGGCGTTGCGCTGCCCACTTGGCAGTGACTGTATTGCGGCACGCACCTGCTCACAGACGCGGGCGGCGGTAAACAGGCCCAGGCAGATAACGGATGAGGAGAAAAATTGTATGTTTGGTGCCAGCTCTGACTTAAACCACATGCCGATGTTTTCCGGCAGCAGTTCAGGCACCACCAGATACCAGATAAAGAATTGAACAATCAGCGGTACGTTACGGAACAATTCAACGTAACAAGTACCGATGCCAGAGAGAAAACGGTTGGGGACGGTACGCAGAATACCGAACAGGGAGCCGACGAAGAAGGCGATGATCCAGGCACAAATCGACAGTGCGACGGTGACCTGAAATCCATTCCAAATC
This sequence comes from Enterobacterales bacterium, assembly GCA_003864575.1. Lineage (GTDB taxonomy): Bacteria > Pseudomonadota > Gammaproteobacteria > Enterobacterales > Enterobacteriaceae > Ewingella. The sequence goes on along the minus strand of BHES01000005.1, from coordinate 24,915 downwards.
CAGCCCAAATAGGTGGTATTACCAAAGGGGGCTTGTTGCAGAAAGATGCCCCAGTTCCAATCTATTGACATAAAAACTCCATGACGCGGGTAATAAACTACCCCTTGAGTGATGAGGTAACCAACACACGGGTAAGTGACGGAAAAATGCGAGGTGGGGAACGACCACCCCGCATCCGGTCTGTCTGCCCTTTCGGACCATCATCACGAGCTGGTGGGCCAGCTCTTATACTTGATACTTCTCTTGGTTATACCTGTCTGTCGGGTATTTCTTACAGCGCTTTGTCGTTCGGCGCTTTGAACAGGGCTTTCATGTCATCTGACAGTTCAAAGTTCATGTTCAGGTTTTTCGGAGGAATAGGCTGTTTGAACCAGGTTTCAAACCACTTAGTGGCTTCACCGGAGGTTTGCTCTTTCACGATGGTGTCATCAACCAGCGTTTTGAAGCCAGCGTCGTCTTTACGCATCATGCAGCCATAAGCTTCTTTAGATTGCGGTGTGCCGACAATAACCCAGTCATCAGGTTTTTTAGCTTTAGCACGTTCACCCGCCAGCAGGGCATCATCCATCATAAAAGCAACAGCACGGCCGGTTTCAAGAGTACGGAACGAGTCGCCATGGTCTTTAGCGCTGATGATGCGCAGATCCAGTTTCTTCTCTTCGTTTAATTTGTTCAGCAGAACTTCAGAAGTGGTGCCTGAGGTGACAACCACGGTCTTGCCTTTCAGATTATCGAAATCTTTAATGTCTGAGCCTTTCTTCACCAGCAGGCGGGTACCGATGACGAAAATAGTGTCAGAGAAAGCTGCTTGTTGCTGGCGTTCCAGGTTATTGGTGGTGGAACCGCACTCGAAATCGTAAGTCCCGTTTTGCAGTAAAGGAATACGGTTTTGCGAAGTGATTGGCATCATTTTCACTTGCAGATTAGGCATATTCAGCTTTTTCTTCACCGCATCAACGATGGCGTTGGAGTAGTCCTGAGAGTAGCCCACCACTTTTTGTTCGTTGTTGTAGTAAGAAAATGGCACAGAAGATTCACGGTGACCCACGACGATAACGCCGTTATCTTTGATTTTTTTCAGTGTACCGGTCAGGTCTTCTGCATGGGCTACGCTACTTGCTGCCAAACTTGCCAGCAGTACCGATAACGCCAATTTGCGCATTTGCATGGTCCAACTCCTTTGCTGTCATTAAGGATCCAAACGGATGGATCAGGAAGCACTTATAGGTCGTAAAGTATTTAGCTACTCAATTTACCTGATTCGAAAATAGCTGAATGTGAAGATAATGAAACCACAATGTTTCTTTTTTGAGACAGGACGCGCACCAATTCAAAGCAGTAAAACATCGTTGCACCACATTGGGGGCTATTTTTTAAACGATGTGTTCCAAAATGATGCATCTGGTCAGCAAAAATAAGTAAACAGATAACTTTCAATTAGATGTAGCAAGATGCGTGCCACTGGCCGGATTTTTGGCACAAAAAAACGGGCGCCGTTAAGCGCCCGTTGTCAGGGATTTACCAGTAGTATCCGGGTTATTTCACTACACGTCGCCGGTTAAGGATTAGTGCGATAACGGCTATCACCAGAGTGATAAACCAGGTCGGCCACCAGCCGAAGCGGGCATAAGGCGTAACACCAGTGGTCGGGGTGACTTCCACATTCAACACCTGACGGGTGAATTGCGGGATTTGGGCAATCACATCGCCATTGGCATCCACAGCGGCGGTTACGCCATTGTTAGTGCTGCGCAATAGCGGTCGACCGAGCTCCAGCGCGCGCATCCGCGCCATCTGGAAGTGCTGCCACGGCCCGATGGAGTGCCCAAACCAGGCGTCGTTGGAGATAGTCAGCAGGAAATCAGTATCAGGGCGTACGTTATCCCGCACCTGCTCACCGAAGACAATTTCATAGCAAATCGCGGTGGTCAGGTTCATACCATCGACCTGTAACGGCTTCTGAATATAATCACCACGGCTCAGCCCTGACATCGGTAAATCAAAGAACGGGGCCAATGGGCGAAGAATTGCTTCCAGCGGAACGAATTCACCGAACGGCACCAGATGGTATTTATCAAAGCGGTTGCTGTCCGGATAGCGGTATTGTTTTTCACCACCCAGCACAATGGCGCTGTTGTAAACGTGCATATTTTCACTGGTGCGACGCGCGTCAATAATGCCGGTCACTAACTGGGAACCTTTGGACCGGTACAGATCATCCATCATGGTCAGGAACTGCTGCTGTTCAGATTCGATATCTGAAATGGCAGATTCTGGCCAGATAATCATCTTGGCCTTACCGAGATAAGGACGGCTGAGATCCATGTAGGTTTGCAGCGCGCCCGCCAGCAATTTCGGGTCCCATTTCATTGACTGTTCAATGTTGCCCTGCACCAGTGCGACATCCACCTTTTTATCTTCCTGCGGCTGATACCAGTGCACGTAACGCAGTGACCAGGGCAACAGCAACATGGCCAGCGCAATCACCGCAGGCATTTTGCGACGCTGATGTATGGCATAGACCAGCAGGCCACTGATGGCGGTCATAAGCAGCGTGATGCTGTCTACACCTGCAATCGGCGCAAGACCTTTGAGGGGGCCGTCAATCTGGCTGTAGCCAAACTGTAACCATGGGAAACCGGTTAGGACCCAGCCACGCAGGAATTCAGTAACCTGCCACAGGGCCGGAGCGGCCAGCGCCAGTTTCCACCAGGTGGTTTTTGGCCACAGGCGACTGAGTAAACCGGCAAACACCATAGTGTAAAGGGAGAGATAACACGCCAGCAGTACCACTAAAAACAGATTGATCGCTTCCGGCATACCGCCAAAAGTGGCGATACTGACATAGACCCAATTGACACCGCTGCCGAATAACCCGAGGCCCCAGCAAAAGCCAATCCATGCGGATTGACCAGGACGGCGGTCGAGAGTTAACGCCAGTAACCCGCACAGTGAGACAAGGGCGGCTGGCCAGAAATCGTAAGGTGAAAAGGAGAGTGTGCCACAGGCACCGAATAAGAGCGCCAGCAGGGCGCGAACCCGCTGGCGTTGGTATAAAGAGGCAATTGCCATGGAGTAATTATTCTTCCAATTTCGGTTGCGGCGCGTCGTCCGGTATTTTTACGTGAACCTGAATAATACGTCGGCTGTCGGCCATCGCAACTTTGAACAGGTAACCGTCGATTTCAATGGTTTCGCCGCGGGCCGGTAAATGGCCGAACGACTGCATTACCAGACCACCAATGGTATCGACTTCGTCGTCACTGTAGTTAGTCTGGAAGATTTCGTTAAAGTCTTCTATCGGTGCCAAAGCGCGGACGGTGTAGGTGTGACGACTGAGCTGGCGGATATCAAGATCTTCCGCTTCATCATATTCGTCATCAATTTCGCCCACGATCAGTTCAAGGATATCTTCGATAGTCACCAAACCGGAAACCCCGCCGAACTCGTCGACGACGATAGCCATATGGTAACGCTGTGAGCGGAACTCCTTCAGCATGCGGTCAACACGCTTGCTTTCAGGGACCACTACGGCAGTTCTCAGCACTTTATCAATGCTGAATGGCTCGGAAGCTGTGCGCATAAATGGCAGCAGATCCTTGGCCATCAGGATGCCTTCAATATGGTCCTTATCCTCGCTGATCACCGGGAAGCGGGAGTGTGCGGATTCGATGATGACATCGAGGCACTCTTCCAGCGGCTGATTACGTTTGAGCGTGATCATTTGTGAACGCGGGATCATGATGTCGCGAACACGCTGCTCGGCGATATCCATCACGCCTTCAAGCATGTCACGGGTATCGGGATCGATCAGGTCGTTCTGCTCGGAATCACGGATCAGCTCAACCAGGTCGCCACGGTTTTTTGGTTCACCGTGAAACAATTGGCTAAGAATAAGGGAAAAGAAGCCCTTCTTGGGACTGGGGCTGTCACTATTTTGTGAATGGTCATCGCTCATGGCGTTTGGTTAAGTTTACTCATAGTAAGGGAAATAATAATCAGTAAAACGGGCCACCTGCCGCGAGGAAGGTGGGGCGTTATGACTAATCTCGAATGTCGTCTTTCTCGTCATCTTCGATGAAAATATACGGATCCGGGTAGCCCAGACTTTGCATAATTTCGATCTCGATAGACTCCATTTCATCAGCTTCTTCATCGACGATGTGGTCATACCCTAGCAGATGCAGACTGCCGTGAACAACCATATGCGCCCAATGTGCCAGCAGGGTCTTCTGTTGCTCCTGAGCTTCTTTTTCAACCACCTGACGGCAGATGACCAGATCACCCAGCAGCGGCAACTCCATACCCGGAGGCGCTTCGAACGGGAAGGATAACACGTTGGTGGATTTGTCTTTACCACGATAGGTCATATTCAGTTCGTGGCTTTCAGCATCATCAACAATACGGATGGTCACTTCTGACTCTTCCTGAAACTGTGGCAGGACAACATCCAGCCATTTCTGAAAATCACTTTCAGCCGGTAAACCATCACTGTTTTCACATGCAATTTGTAAATCGAGAATAACCTGACTCATTGACTAACCTGTTGGGACGACGGTTGATGGGATTCATGGCGGCGCTGCTCTGTAATAGCATCGCGGCGTTTTTGGTCCTCTTCTTCCCAGGCTTCATAAGCAACAACAATGCGCGCTACCACCGGATGGCGGACCACGTCTTCACTGTGGAAGAAGTTGAAACTGAGCTCCTCAACGGAAGAGAGCACTTCGATAGCATGGCGCAGGCCTGATTTCTGATGGCGTGGCAGATCGATTTGGGTCACGTCGCCGGTTATCACCGCTTTTGAATTAAAGCCGATACGGGTCAGGAACATTTTCATCTGTTCAATCGAGGTGTTCTGGCTTTCGTCCAAAATAATAAAGGCATCGTTGAGTGTACGTCCACGCATGTAGGCCAGCGGCGCAACTTCAATCACATTGCGTTCAATCAGCTTTTCGACCTTCTCAAAACCTAACATTTCGAACAGCGCATCATACAGCGGACGCAAATACGGGTCGACCTTCTGGCTTAGATCACCCGGCAGGAAGCCCAGCTTTTCACCGGCTTCGACGGCAGGGCGGGTCAGCAGGATACGGCGAACTTCCTGACGTTCCAGCGCATCGACGGCTGCCGCCACCGCCAGATAGGTCTTACCCGTACCGGCAGGGCCGATACCAAAGGTAATATCGTGGTCGAAAATATTGGCAATGTACTGCGCCTGATTCGGCGTTCGCGGCTTAACCATGCCGCGTTTGGTTTTAATGATCACTGATTTGCCGTAGTCCGGCACGCTTTCGGCGGTCTGCTCAAGGACACGGCTTTCTTTAATGGCCAAATGAATGGCTTCGGGATCGATGTCCTGTGTTTCACCGCGTACTGGCGCAGTATCCACGTATAAGTTGCGCAGAATATTTATCGCAGCGTTTACCGGCAGACTCTTACCGACCAGCTTAAAGGCGTTATCACGACGGTTGATTTCGACACCTAACCGGCGTTCGAGTTGTTTAATGTTTTCATCAAACGGCCCGCACAGGCTCAGCAAACGCTGATTGTCTTCGGGTTCCAGCAAAATCTCTTGTGTTACAACGTTCAAACTCGTCCTCTGGGCCACTCGGGACCGGTTCATGTGCCAGACATTTTTGCGTGGGCGCGTCGTGAAAACCTAGCGCCAGGTTCACCATACCTTGGTTAATAATACATGCCGTTGGCAAAATATGCCTTGTTACCCGTTGAACCGGGTGCGTGTTAGTTACAATATGCGGCCTGTCTCGAAAAATTAAACGGTGTTGATGGTCAGGTCGGTGACTTTTCCGCTGAACGGTAAAAAGAAGCAGGGCACCAAGGTGCCCTGTGGATGAATTGAATACGTAAAACGACGATGTCAGGGCTGATAAATGCCGACGCCAATGTCATTTTCTTTGCGCGTGCGGGCAATCACGGATTCCGGGGATTCATGCAGGCGCATCGCCATCTGCTCTTCGGTACGTATCATGACACCGCGAAGGGAGTTAGTGTAGACATCAACAATTTCGACATCCACGAATTTGCCGATCATGTCCGGTGTGCCTTCGAAATTCACTACACGGTTACATTCGGTGCGCCCGGTCAGCTCCATCACGCTTTTACGCGATGTCCCTTCCACCAGAATACGCTGCACAGTACCGAGCGTGGCGCGGCTGAATCGTACGACCTGCTGTGTAATACGGTCCTGCAAAATCTGTAAGCGCTGCTTTTTCTCTGCAAGACTGACGTCATCTGGCATATCGGCCGCCGGTGTGCCTGGGCGGGAAGAGTAGATGAAACTGAAGCTCACATCGTAATTAATCTCGGCGATCAGCTTCATGGTTTTTTCGAAGTCATCGTTGGTCTCACCGGGGAAGCCAATGATGAAATCAGAACTCATGTGAATGTCAGGACGTACCGCGCGCAGTTTGCGGATAATCGCTTTATATTCCAGCACTGTATGCGGGCGTTTCATCATAGTCAGAATGCGGTCAGAACCGCTCTGGATCGGCAGATGCAGGAAGCTCACCAGCTCAGGCGTGTCTTTATAGACCTCGATGATATCATCCGTGAACTCCACCGGATGGCTGGTGGTAAAACGGATGCGGTCGATACCGTCGATGGCAGCCACCAGGCGTAACAGTTCGGAAAAACGGCAAATACCGCCATCATAAGTCGCCCCACGGTAAGCGTTGACGTTCTGCCCCAGCAGGTTCACTTCACGCACGCCCTGTGCGGCCAACTGGGCTATTTCAAACAGCACGTCATCGCTCGGGCGGCTGACTTCTTCCCCGCGGGTGTAAGGTACGACGCAGAAGCTGCAATATTTGTTACAGCCTTCCATGATCGATACAAACGCGGTCGGTCCGTCGGCGCGGGGTTCCGGCAGACGATCAAATTTCTCAATTTCCGGGAAGCTGATATCCACGATAGGGCTTTTGGTGCCGCGTACGTGGTTGATCATCTCTGGCAGACGGTGCAGCGTTTGCGGACCGAAAACCACATCGACGCAGGGGGCGCGCTGGCGCAGCATTTCACCTTCCTGCGAGGCCACGCAGCCACCGACACCAATGATCACATCCGGGTTTTTCTTTTTAAGTAATTTCCATTGGCCGAGCAAACTGAACACTTTTTCCTGAGCTTTTTCGCGAATAGAACAGGTATTCAACAGCAGGATATCGGCTTCTTCCGCGATGTCGGTCAGCTGATAACCGTGTGTACTTTCGAGCAGGTCGGCCATTTTCGATGAGTCATACTCATTCATCTGGCAGCCCCAGGTTTTGATGTGCAGTTTTTTAATCATCGGCTTGTCATTACTCAATGCGGGTCAGAAACGTGAATTTTGAGTCCGTTCTGCAGGGAAACATCAGGGGCAGGGCGGAGGCGACGTTAAGGAAGCATAGTGTAAACCCTCACAAAGGTGGTGACCAGTAGCAGCTTAGGCCCTGATGCCGCTGCAAAAATCCGGTACACTTTGCGCAGTGATTCCATTATCAAGTCGGATGAAAATGAACAACTCTGAAAAATCCTTTGATGCGGTCGTCGTTGGCGGCGGCATGGTTGGCGCCGCAGCGGCGCTAGGTCTGGCACAGCGTGGATTTAGCGTTGCCCTGATTGAAAACGAAAGCCCGGCGGACTTTGATGCCTCAGCACCAATTGATTTGCGTATCTCAGCTATCGGCTGCGCGTCGGTACGTTTTCTGCAAAAGCTCGGCGTTTGGCCCGCCGTTGAACAGATGCGTTTAACGCCTTACCGGCGGCTGGAAACCTGGGAGAATGAAGGCTCTGAGGTGATTTTCGATGCGGCTTCATTAGGCCTGCCGGAATTGGGTTTCATGGTGGAAAATCACGTTCTGCAGCTGGCGCTGTGGCAACAATTTGACGGTTTACCAAATCTCACCCGTTTTTGTCCGTCGAAGTTGCGCCATCTACTTTCGCATGAAGATAAAAGCTGGTCATTGCAGCTAACGACCGGCGAAATTATCAACGCGCAGCTGGTGGTTGCGGCAGACGGAGCAAACTCGTCCGTGCGCCAGTTGGCGGGGATTGGCGTTGACGGTTGGCAATACCGTCAGAACTGTATGCTCATTAATGTTGAAACTTCGTCGCCGGATCAGGATACCACCTGGCAACAGTTCTTCCCGTCAGGACCGCGCGCCTTCTTGCCGCTGACTGGTAATCATGCATCGTTGGTGTGGTATGACAGCCCGCAGCGCATTCGTTATCTGCAATCGCTGAATATGCAGCAGTTGAGCGTCGAAGTGATGAAAGCATTTCCACGGCGTCTTGGCGATGTGAAGGCGTTATCTGCCGGGGCTTTCCCTCTGGTGCGAAGGCATGCGCAAAAGTATGTCCTGCCTGGGTTGGCACTGGTGGGAGACGCCGCGCACACCATCAATCCGCTGGCCGGGCAGGGCGTGAATCTGGGGTACCGTGATGTTGAGGCTCTGCTGGATGTGCTGGGGAAAGCCCGCGATCGCGATGAATCCTGGAGTGATGAACGCGTGCTGTTACGCTATCAGCGCCAGCGTCGTCTGGATAACCTGCTGATGCAAAGCGGTATGGACCTGTTCTACACTGCATTCAGCAATGATTTAGCACCGGTGAAGGTACTGCGCAATCTGGCACTGATGACTGCACAAAGGGCTGGAGCACTGAAGACCAAAGCGCTGAAATATGCTTTAGGGATTTAACGGCGAGAAGGCTGGCCGAAGAAGCATCGGTTAGCCTGCCTGGAAATAGTGAGTGAAACTCAGAAAAGCAAAAGGCCCGCAACGTAAATTGCGGGCCTTTCTAATGTGGCTGGGGTGCCAGGATTCGAACCTGGGTATGCTGGTATCAGAAACCAGAGCCTTACCGCTTGGCGACACCCCAAAAGTACAAGGTAAATCTAAACACTCATCAGACAATAAAATGGTGGCTACGACGGGATTTGAACCTGTGACCCCATCATTATGAGTGATGTGCTCTAACCAGCTGAGCTACGTAGCCAAATTTTACTGACTTACTGCAAAATCACAAGCAGAAAATAACTAATTTAATAATTAATTTCAAGCGCTTATCAATGAGAAGTATGGCTGGGGTACCTGGATTCGAACCAGGGTATGCTGGTATCAAAAACCAGTGCCTTACCGCTTGGCGATACCCCAACAGTACAACTACTTCACATTGTATTTTCTTTATCATCCTGCCAGAGACAGAAGAATGTAGAAAATGGCTGGGGTACCAGGATTCGAACCTGGGAATGCTGGTATCAAAAACCAGTGCCTTACCGCTTGGCGATACCCCAACTACGCTTACCGATGTCTGGAAATGGTGCGGGAGGCGAGACTTGAACTCGCACACCTTGCGGCGCTAGAACCTAAATCTAGTGCGTCTACCAATTTCGCCACTCCCGCAAAAAAGATGGTGGCTACGACGGGATTCGAACCTGTGACCCCATCATTATGAGTGATGTGCTCTAACCAACTGAGCTACGTAGCCATCTTTTTTTCGCGCTACCTTCATCGGCGTTGCGGGGCGCATTATGCGGAGTTGACCGTTTTGCGTCAACCTCTTTTTTGACGAAAAAGCCCTGAGAGCTTTCATTTGTCTGGCTTATAACCAGTGTGGCGATAAATTCAGCAAAGCACAGTGTTTTAAGGGTCTTTAGTCACGAAAAAACGGGCCTGAAAAGGCCCGTTAATGATTGCAAATCCTATGACGTATTACGCCTTAATAAGCTGACTGATGCACACCAACAGCACGGCCTGACGGATCATTCATGTTCTTGAATGACTCATCCCATTCGATAGCCTTGGCAGAAGAACAGGCCACGGAAGGACCGCCAGGCACGCATTCTGCGGCGCTGGGAATCGGGAACAGTTCTTCGAAAATAGTGCGGTACAAGTACGCTTCTTTCGAACCCGGCGTGTTATACGGGAAGCGGAAATGTGCCGTTTCGAGCTGTTGGTCGGTGATTTGCTGTCCGGCGACCTCTTTTAAGGTGTCAATCCAGCTGTAACCTACGCCATCAGAGAACTGTTCTTTTTGACGCCACGCGACGCTGTGCGGCAGATAGGATTCAAAACATTCACGCAGGATATGTTTTTCCATTTTGCCGTTGCCACACATCTTGTCTTTCGGGTTGAGACGCATTGCCACGTCGAGGAATTTTTTATCCAGGAAAGGAACGCGGGCTTCCACGCCCCAGGCTGACATCGCTTTGTTAGCGCGTGCGCAGTCATACATGTGCAGCGCCAATAATTTACGCACGGTTTCTTCGTGGAACTCTTTAGCATTAGGCGCTTTATGGAAGTAGAGGTAACCGCCCAACACTTCGTCTGCTCCCTCGCCAGATAGCACCATCTTAATACCCATCGCTTTGATTTTACGTGACATTAAGTACATTGGCGTGGAGGCGCGAATGGTCGTGACATCATAAGTTTCGATGTGGTAAATCACGTCACGAATAGCGTCCAAACCTTCCTGAACGGTGAAGTGAATTTCATGATGTACGGTACCCAAATGCGTGGCGACTTCTTGTGCTGCTTTCAGGTCCGGCGAACCAATCAGGCCGACGGCAAAGGAGTGCAGCTGTGGCCACCAGGCTTCGCTCTGGTCTTTATCTTCAATGCGGCGACCGGCGAATTTCTTGGTGATGGCAGAAATCACAGAAGAATCTAGCCCGCCTGACAGCAACACGCCGTAAGGCACATCAGACATCAGGTGGCTTTTCACTGATTCTTCCAGTGCCTCACGCAGGGCTGCGGCGTCGGTCACGTTGTCTTTAACGTTGTCGTATTCAAACCAGTCACGGCGGTAGTATTCACGAATCTCACCGTCCTGACTCCACAGGTAACTGCCCGCCGGGAACTCTTTGATGGTGCGGCAAACCGGTACCAGTGATTTCATCTCTGATGCCACGTACATGTTGCCATGCTCATCGTGACCATAATAAAGAGGGATGATGCCGAGGTGATCACGGCCGATCATGTAGGCGTCTTTTTCTGTGTCATACAGAATGAAGGCAAACATACCTTGCAGCTCATCGAGGAAGTCAGGGCCTTTTTCCTGATAAAGCGCGAGGATCACTTCACAGTCAGATTCGGTCTGGAATTCGTAGCGGTCGCCTAATTCAGCGCGCAGTGCCTGATGGTTGTAGATTTCACCGTTGACGGCCAATACGTGAGTGTGCGCGGCGTTGTACAACGGCTGCGCGCCGTTGTTGACGTCAACAATCGACAGACGTTCGTGGCACAGAATGGCTTTATCGCTGGCATAAACGCCGGACCAGTCCGGGCCACGGTGGCGCATCAGGCGGGACAACTCCAGCGCTTTCTTACGCAGTTCAATGGAGTCTGTCTTGATATCGAGCACACCGAAAATTGAACACATATCTCTCTTCTCCTAACGACTTTTCTTAGACGGTCATTTTGTTGTGTTGGCTAAGCGTTTTGTCGATTTCTCAATAAAGGTTCGACTTCGCTGCGTTGTTGATTAAGAAAATGCGTTAAAACCACCATAGTGTGCAAGTGGTTTAGCGTTCTTGTGAAAAATAGTTTGCCAGTGGGGCTCGATCTTTGACGGATTGTCAGTTTAAGGTCAGTTTAATTATTGAATATGCAATTTTATCGGGAATTCTGGCCTGTGACATAGTTCAGAGAGGGGAAAATATCAGGCAGGGATAAATGGAGTCTGGCCGGGCGGCCAGACCGATGGCAAAACGTCAGATAATGTCGATATCGGCAACGGAAGGGTAGATCCAGCTGGGACGGAAAGGCATCTCTTCGACATCATTCAGCGTAGAAACCCCTGACAGCACCAGAATGGTGTCAAGACCGGCCTGGAAACCGGCGAGAATATCCGTTCGCAGGTTATCGCCAACGATCACCGTCTCTTCTGAATGGGCCTGCATTTTATTCAGCGCTGAGCGGATGATCCACGGGCTTGGCTTACCGACATAGAAAGGTTTGCGGCCGGTTATTTTTTCAATCGGAGCACAAAGCGCACCACAAGCCGGCGAGAAACCGTGACCGTGGCTATCCGGATTGGTGGCAATAAAGCGTGCACCATTGGCAATAAAGAAGGCCGCTTTATGAATCATGTCCCAATTATAAGAGCGTGTTTCACCGACGATCACGAAGTCAGGATTGATATCGGTGATAGTGAAACCGGCTTTATACAGTTCGTGGATTAACGCGCCTTCGCCAACGACATAGGCTTTTTTGCCTTCCTGACGCTTAAGGAAATCAGCGGTTGCCATGGCTGAGGTATAAAACGCACTTTCGGGTACATCAAGACCTGCGGCAGAGAAGCGATTGGCTAAGTCCTGTGCGGTCTGCGAAGGGTAGTTGGTCAGCACCACCAACGGCATTCCCTGTTCCTGAATACGGGCGAGAAACAGATCGGCGCCCGGTACCGGGGTATTGTCGTGCAGCAACACGCCGTCAATGTCACAAATTACGTTTTTAATCGTCATGTAAACTCATCCATCCTTTGCAATGCGCCAATATAACACGCCTTAACTTTCCATCAGACGTTGCAGCAGCACGCCATTGAGCATAGCCCGCTTGACCAGCGCAAAAGCGCCAATCGCAGACTGGTGATTCAGTTCAGATTTCACAATCGGCAGATTACGGCGGAAATCCTTTAAAACCTGAGTATTAATACAACTCTGGATGGCCGGCAGCAGCACTTTTTCTGCCTCGGTTATTTCTCCGGCTATGACCACTTTTTGCGGGTTGAACAGGTTGATGGCAATCGCCACGCCTTTGCCCAAATGGCGGCCGACATATTCAATAACCTCGCAGGCCAATCCGTCACTGCGGTTGGCGGCCTTACATATAGTGCCGATAGAGCAATCATCCAGCGTCAGTTTGCTGGGATAGCCTTGGGTGAGCAGATGACGAACACGGTTTTCAATAGCGGAGTTAGCGGCTACCGTTTCCAGACAACCAAAGTTGCCGCAGTGGCAGCGTTCACCTAAAGGGTCAACCTGAATGTGACCAATCTCGCCGACGTTACCGTTGCTGCCGAGGAAAATTTGCCCGTTAACGATGATCCCGGCACCGGTACCACGATGTAAACGAACCAAAATGGAGTCCTGACAGTCGCGAGTTGCACCGAAATAGTGCTCGGCTAACGCCAGACTGCGGATATCGTGACCGACAAAACTGGTGACTTTGAATTTTGCTTCCAGCGCATCGACTAATTTCCAGTTACCGACGCTGATATGTGGCATGTAACGCACGATACCTTTGTTCGGGTCAACCAGGCCGGGGAGGATCACCGAGATGGCAATCAGCTCACGGATTTTGCGCTGGTTTAACTCAATAAACTGGGCGATGGCGGAGATCAGGGCGTTCTCCAGCGTCTCCTGGGTGCGTTCCGGCAGGGCATAATGCTGTTCCGCCAGGGCTTTGGCGCTGAGGTCATACAGAGTGATGGTCGCATCAAGGCGGCCAAGACGAATGGCAACGGTATGGAAAGGGCGGGTTTCGGTAATAATCGAAATGGCGCGGCGGCCTCCGGTGGAAGCCTGCTGATCGACCTCTTTGATCAGCCCGCGCTCTAATAACTGGCGTGTGATTTTGGTGACGCTGGCCGGCGCCAACTGGCTGTGATCCGCAATTTGTATGCGTGAAATAGGCCCCTGCTGATCAATCAGGCGGTAAACCGCCGCGCCGTTTAACTGCTTAACCAGATCAACGTTGCCGATTTGTGCCTGTCCGCCAGTCGTCATCAATGCCTTATCCGCTCAATTAAACTTCGTCACCATTAACGATAGTTTTCGTGATGTTGAAATCATGCGTAAACGCGGTGAGGTTAGCGACTTTTCCGGCTTCAATTGTGCCGAGTTGCTCGTCTACACCCATCGCGCGTGCCGCATACAGCGTAGCCATACGCAGCGCTTCATCCAGTGCAATACCTACGTGTTCAACACTGTTCTGTACCGCTTCGATCATGGTCAGCGCCGATCCGCTGAGGGTGCCATGCTCATCTACACAGAGTCCATCACGATAGTATATTGTTTTGCCTGCAAAAATGAACTCTTGAATGTCAGCACCGGCCGGTGCCGTGGCGTCGGTTACCAGAACCAGTTTGTCGCCTTTGAGCTTTTTAGCATTGCGAACGTTTGCCCAGGCAACGTGGTGCCCGTCAACAATGATGCCGGTATAGACTTCAGGCGTATCAAAGATGGCACTGACCAGGCCCGGTTCGCGGCCGGTGATGGCCGGCATGGCGTTAAACAGGTGCGTGGAGAAAGTGATCCCGGCGGCAAAGCCTTTACGCGCTTCTTCGTAAGTCGAGTTGGAATGCCCGGCGGAAACAATGATGCCAGCCGCGTGCAACTGATGGATAAATTTGTCTTCAACTTGCTCTGGCGCCAGCGTCACCTTGCTGATGACATCAGCGTTGGCACAGAGATAGTCGATCATCGCGCTGTCGGGCTTGCGGATGAAAATCGGGTTATGGGTGCCTTTTTTCAGCGGGCTGAGGTACGGCCCTTCTAAGTGCAGACCCAGCGCCTGATTTGGGTGTTTTTTCAAATAGGTGCGCATCACGCTGATACCGTGCTTCATGTACTCATCGCTACAGGTAATAAGCGTAGGTAAATAGCTGGTACAGCCTGATTTTTCGTTCGCTTTTTGCATGATTTCTAACGTTTCAACGGAAATAGCTTCCAGTGAATCGTTGAACTGCACGCCGCCACAGCCGTTAAGCTGCAGGTCGATGAATCCGGGAGCAAGACGTGCGCCGTCCAGATCGCGGGTTTCCATATTGGCCGGCAAATCTGCTACCGGACAAACACGTTCGATTTTGCCGTCTGCAATAACCACCGCGTGGTTATCCAGAACGTCGTGGCCGGTGTAGATACGGCCGTTAATCAATGCGTACATCATGCCCCCTCGTACGTTTGCCCTTTGCCATTCGGGCTACAGCCAACATTGCTGTAATCCGAATGGTTTAGGCATGATTTTTAATTAAAGACTTTTCATGCTTTCTGCTTCTAACTCATGGAAGTACTTAACAGTTTTGACTTTCAGTTCCATGGTGGAAGGCTCATCACAAACGACAACCGCTTTCGCGTGCAACTGCAGGCAGCTGATGGTCCACATGTGGTTGATGTTGCCTTCTACAGCCGCTGCCAGCGCTTGCGCTTTAGCATGACCGGTAACCAGAATCATCACTTCTTCAGCGTCCAGCAGTGTACCCACACCCACGGTCAGGGCAAATTTTGGTACCTGAGAGACATCGTTATCGAAGAAACGTGAGTTAGCGATACGAGTATCGTGAGTCAGCGTTTTGATACGGGTGCGTGAAGCCAGGGAAGAGGCTGGTTCGTTGAAAGCGATATGGCCATCAACGCCTACGCCACCCATGAACAGGTGAATTTTGCCGTATGACTTAATTTTTTCTTCGTATTTACGGCACTCTTCATTCACGTCTGGTGCATTACCGTTGAGCAAGTTGATATTTTCGCGTGGAATATCAACGTGATTGAAGAAATTGTTGTACATGAAGGTATGGTAGCTTTCTGGGTGTTCCTGCGGCAGACCAACATATTCATCCATGTTAAAGGTTACCACGTTTTTGAAGCTAACCTGGCCCGCTTTGTGCATGGCAACAAGGTGTTTGTAAGCTTCAAGTGGTGTACCGCCGGTAGGCAGGCCTAAAACAAAAGGACGCTCTGCGGTCGGTTTGAAAGCTGCGATGCGCTCAACAATATGACGTGCTGCCCATTTGCCAACTTCGGTCGTGTTATTTAAAGGAATTAGTCTCATTACACACCTCTTAGTTTTCAGAACTTGAATATACTGTATGGGATTCTAAAGCTGTGGTTCAAAAAGTTATCACTGTAAGCGTAAACCAGAGTTCAGGTTTGCGGAGCGGCACAAAACCGTCTAGATTTTTTTAATGATAAAATAAGTTTTGCAAGTTGACTAGGGTTGTGGCCTGTTAAGACTGTTTTTTGGTGACAAATATCACAAAAAAGGAGGTTTTAATTTGCGATACGAAATAATTTTTTTACACTCGACAGCGTACTTGTTTCAATAAGATTTAAAGGTAGTAACCATACTAATTAAACTACTTAAGGTGATTCGCCTGGCGGCGGATTAGGGGGAAATGTGAACATTCTTGGATTCTTTCAGCGTTTAGGCAGAGCTTTGCAGCTGCCGATAGCCGTACTACCGGTCGCGGCATTATTGCTGCGCTTCGGTCAACCCGATCTTCTTAATATGCCTTTCATCGCGCAAGCGGGCGGAGGGATTTTCGATAACCTGGCGTTGATTTTCGCCATCGGTGTAGCTTCCAGCTGGTCTAAAGACAGTGCGGGCGCTGCAGCTCTGGCGGGCGGGATAGGTTATTTCATCCTGACTAAAGCCATGATCACCATCAACCCAGCGGTAAATATGGGTGTGTTGGCAGGGATCATCACCGGCCTGGTCGGCGGTATGGTGTACAACCGTTGGTCTAACATTAAATTGCCAGATTTCCTGAGCTTCTTTGGTGGGAAACGTTTCGTTCCTATCGCGACAGGTTTCTTCTGTTTAATCCTGGCGGCAGTGTTCGGTTATGTCTGGCCTCCGGTGCAGGATGCTATCCGCGCGGGTGGTGAATGGATTGTGGGCGCTGGCGCATTTGGTGCGGGTATCTTCGGTTTCGTAAACCGTCTGTTGATCCCAACCGGTTTGCATCAGGTTCTGAACACGATTGCCTGGTTCCAGATTGGTGACTTCACCAACGCAGCAGGGACTGTATTCCACGGTGACATCAACCGCTTCTACGCGGGTGATACCACTGCGGGTATGTTCATGTCCGGCTTCTTCCCAATCATGATGTTTGGTCTGCCAGGTGCGGCTTTTGCCATGTACTTTGCTGCGCCAAAAGAACGTCGTCCATTGGTTGGCGGTATGTTGCTCTCGGTTGCTATCACGGCGTTCCTGACGGGTGTAACAGAACCTCTTGAATTCCTGTTCATGTTCCTTGCTCCGCTACTGTATTTAATCCATGCCATTCTGACCGGTATCAGCCTGTACGTGGCGACGGCTCTGGGCATCCATGCAGGCTTCTCATTCTCTGCGGGCGCGATTGACTATACGTTAATGTACAACTTGCCTGCGGCCAGTAAAAACGTCTGGATGTTGCTGGTGATGGGTGTGATCTTCTTCATCATCTACTTCGTTCTGTTCAGTGTGATTATCCGCATGTTCAACCTGAAAACACCTGGGCGTGAAGATGATATTGAACATGAAGGCGAGCCTGAAGCTAACAGCAACACCGAGGAAGGTTTAGACCAACTGGCACTGAGCTATATTGGTGCGTTGGGTGGGTCTGATAACCTTAAAGCGATCGATGCGTGTATTACGCGTCTGCGTCTGACGGTTAAAGATGCGGCTAACATTAACGATGCAGCCTGTAAGCGTTTAGGTGCATCCGGTATTGTTAAGCTGAATAAACAAAGTATTCAGGTCATTGTCGGTGCTAAAGCGGAATCTTTGGGCGACGCAATGAAAAAAATCGTAGCACGAGGCCCAGTTCCGGCCAGTGCAGCAAGTGTTGCGACACCCGCTCCTGTGAAAGCTCAAGCTGTGCCAAACAGTGTTAAAGCCGTGGTTGAAACGCTGGTTTCACCTGTCACCGGTGATATTGTGGCGCTGGAACAGGTTCCTGATGAAGCCTTTGCCAGCAAAGCGGTTGGTGACGGTGTGGCGATTCGCCCAACCGACAAAATCGTTGTTTCCCCGGCTAACGGTACCGTGGTGAAAATCTTCAACACCAATCATGCATTCTGTCTGGAAACAGAGACAGGCGCTGAGATCGTGGTGCATATGGGGATTGATACCGTAACACTGGAAGGTAAAGGCTTTACTCGTCTGGTTGAGGAAGGTGCAACGGTGAAAGCCGGTCAACCGGTACTTGAACTGGACCTGGACTTCCTGAACGCTAACGCACGTTCAATGATTAGCCCGGTTGTCGTCAGCAATATCGATGACTACTCAGGTGTGACATCACTGGCAAGCGGTTCCGTGGTGGCAGGTCAGACCAAGCTGTTTGACATCAACGGTAAATAAGCAGGACAAATAATCCCCCTGTTTTCAGAGTAAATCTGAACGGGAAGAGAGCAATCTCTTCCCGTTTTTTTGTTTCAAATCCGGTTAACCCCTATTTTCTGTAACTAACGGTTGTTTCCGGACGTGGCTTGTTGGAACATAAGCGGTTATCCGTAGAGCCAATGTCGCGTAGAGGAATTGCACAATGAGTGAGGCTGAAGCCCGCCCAACAAATTTTATCCGTCAGATTATCGATGAAGATCTGGCGTCCGGGAAACATAACACCGTTCATACCCGTTTCCCGCCTGAGCCAAATGGCTATTTGCATATCGGTCATGCGAAGTCTATTTGCCTGAATTTCGGCATTGCACAAGACTATCAAGGGCAATGTAACCTGCGTTTTGACGATACTAACCCGGCCAAAGAAGATATCGAATTCGTTGAGTCCATTAAGCATGATGTGCAATGGCTAGGCTTCCAGTGGAGCGGAGAGATTCAATACTCTTCCAACTACTTTGACCAGTTACACAACTACGCGCTGGAGCTGATTAACAAAGGTCTGGCTTACGTCGACGAACTTTCACCGGAGCAAATCCGTGAGTACCGCGGTTCGCTGACGGCGCCTGGCAAAAACAGCCCGTATCGCGATCGCAGCGTGGAAGAAAATATTGCGCTGTTTGCCAAAATGCGTAACGGTGAATTTGCCGAAGGCGCTGCTTGCCTGCGTGCAAAAATCGACATGGCGTCACCTTTCTTCGTCATGCGTGACCCGGTTATCTATCGCATTAAATTTGCTCATCATCACCAGACCGCAGATAAGTGGTGCATCTACCCGATGTACGATTTCACCCACTGCATTTCCGATGCGCTGGAAGGGATCACCCATTCGCTCTGTACGCTGGAGTTCCAGGACAACCGTCGTCTCTATGACTGGGTGCTGGACAACATCACCATTCCTTGTCATCCGCGCCAGTACGAGTTCTCTCGTCTGAATCTCGAATACGCCATCATGTCCAAGCGTAAGCTGCAGCAACTGGTGTCTGAGAACGTCGTAGAGGGCTGGGATGACCCGCGTATGCCAACGGTGTCAGGTTTGCGCCGTCGTGGCTACAGCGCCGCGTCTATTCGCGAATTCTGCCGTCGTATCGGTGTGACCAAGCAGGACAACAACGTCGAAATGATGGCGCTGGAATCCTGTATTCGCGATGACCTCAATGAAAATGCGCCGCGCGCGATGGCGGTGATCAATCCGGTCAAAGTCGTGATTGAGAACTTCACCGGCGATGCAGTGCAAATGGTCAAAATGCCTAACCATCCGAGTAAACCGGAAATGGGCACCCGCGACGTACCCTTTACCCGCGAGATTTATATCGATAAGGCTGACTTCCGCGAAGAAGCGAACAAGCAGTACAAGCGTCTGGTGCTGGGTAAAGAGGTGCGTCTGCGTAATGCATTTGTGATTAAAGCTGAGCGCGTTGAGAAAGACGCCGAAGGCAATATCACCACCATTTTCTGTAGCTATGATGTTGATACGTTGAGTAAAGATCCTGCCGATGGCCGCAAGGTGAAAGGCGTGATCCATTGGGTTTCTGCCACTGAAGGTAAGCCGGCGGAATTCCGTCTGTATGACCGTCTGTTCAGCGTGGCTAACCCGGCACAGGCCGACGATTTCCTGACGACAGTCAACCCGGAATCTCTGGTTATTGCTCAGGGCTTTGTTGAGCCTGGTTTGGGTGACGCGCAGGCTGAAGTGAGCTTCCAGTTCGAACGTGAAGGTTACTTCTGTGCTGACAACCGCTATTCCAGCGCTGACCACCTGGTGTTTAACCGCACTGTGGGGCTGCGTGATACCTGGGAAAGTAAACCTGCTGTCTGACCACTTCTTGTGATCCGCGACCGATAATAAAAACGCAGCTTCGGCTGCGTTTTTTTACATCCGAATTCTGCCTGTGCTGTCTGCCTTTTCGCAAATTATCGGGTGATAACGGAATATAATTATATTTCTTCCCGCGAATTAATACCGTTAAGCCTCTTCTGCAGAAACACACCCACTGCCGAACTATTCCTATCACAGCTGGTGAAATAGCATCGATTATCAATCATCTCATTGATTATATTTAATTTAGTGAGAGTTTTGATTCTGTTTTATTACCATTCTCATTATGTAACACAAATACACATTTATGTGCACTTTGTCATGTTTTCGGGAATTATCTTAAATTACCGATTGATAATTCGCGTCGCGAAAAATAGTCTTAAGCCTGTTCCTTGTACCGGTTTCGCTGATTGGCGTCCGGTCTGTTACCCGTTTGGGTTTGCGTTAACTTTATATGTCAAAGAGGATTTACTATGTCTAAGCACCTTAACGGGGGCAGGGCCGCGGCTGGCCTGAACCCTCCAGCCAGAATAAAACCTGTCGCCTTAGCACTTGCCGGTACGTTGCTCGGTGGTGGAATGATGGCCACGCCTGACGCACAGGCTGCGGGGTTTATTGATGATTCAACGCTAACCGGCGGTGTTTATTACTGGCAGCGCGAGCGCGACCGTAAAGACCTGAATAAAACCAAAGAAGAAACCCGTCCCGACGGCAGCAAAGTGACGGTGAACAACCCCGATTACGATAAGTACGCCACCAACCTTTCACACTCCACGGCAAACCTGAATCTGGACTTCTCCTCCGGCTATGCCTGGGACATGTTCGGGCTCGACATTGCAGCGTTTACCGCGGTTGAATTAGCCGAAGCCAGCGATAGCGGCCATCCAAACGAAATTGCATTTTCCTCCAGCAATCACGCCTATGACGAAGATTATTCCGGCGATAAAGGCGGTGTCAGCCTGTATAAAGCGGCCGGTAAATTCAAATATGGCGGTTTCTGGGGCCATGCTGGTTATATTCAGCCAACCGGGCAGACATTGATTGCACCACACTGGAGCTTTATGCCAGGCACCTACCGCGGTGCTGAAGCCGGTTACAAACACGATTTCGGTGAACCAGGCGAACTGAGTTTCTCCTACATGTGGGCGGATGAGTACAAGTCACCATGGCATTTGGAGATGGATGATTTCCGCCAGAACGATCGGACAACCGGCGTTTCTTACATCCACTCCCTCGGCGCAAAATACGATTTCAAAAATGATTTCGTATTGGAAGGCGCATTCGGCCAGGCCGAAAGCTATGTTGATCAATACTTCGCTAAAGCTTCCTACAAAATCGACCTGATGGGCAATCCGCTGACCACCAGCTACCAGTTCTACGGCGCAGAAGACCGCATCAGCAACCAGAACGATCCGAACAGTCTGTATGACGGTCTGGCGTGGTTGCAGGCACTGACATTTGGCTATACCACCGGTCAGTTTAACTGGCGCCTGGAAGGGACCATGGTGAAGGCCGAAGGTAATCAGGGCTACTTCCTGCAACGTATGACGCCAACGTATTCCTCCTCCAACGGACGTCTCGACGTGTGGTGGGATAACCGCTCCGACTTCAACGCCAACGGCGAAAAAGCCGTTTACGCGGGTGTGCTCTATGATCTGGCGAAATGGGATCTCCCTGGCGTGGCCGTCGGCGGTTCCTACGTCTATGCGTGGGATGCCAAACCCAGCAGCAACCCTGCCTATGACCAGAGCCAGCGCCTGAAAGAGAGCGCCTGGAGCCTTGATGCTCTGTACACCATTCAGGAAGGTCGAGCCAAAGGCACCCTATTCAAACTGCACTACACCCAGTACGACAACCACTCCGACATCCCTAGCTGGGGCGGCGGTTACGGCAATATCTTCCAGGATGAGAAAGACGTGAAGTTTATCGTCATCGCTCCGTTTACTATCTTCTGAGGCCCGCTGTCGTGATGAAAAATACTATGAAAATGAACTCAATTAAGAATGGCTTGCTCATGCTGGCAGCGGTCGCGGTACTGAGTGCTTGCGCCGATCCGTCAGCTTCGGCTGAAAAAGCGGAAAAGGCAAAATTACGCGAGTCCTACAGCACCTGTATTAACACCGCCAACGGCGTACCAGACAAACTTGCTACCTGTCAGACGATACTCGAACAGCTGAAAACCATTAAAGAGCAACAGGCTTTTGCCGAGAAAGAAACGGTTCGCGTTGTGGATTATCAACGCTGCCTGACCGCACGTAAAACCGGTGACGGCCAGGCTTATGCTGAAGACTGCGGTAAAATTTGGCAGGAAATCAGAGCCAATAATTCGCCAGGTGCAACAAACTAAGAATGAGACGGTAGATGAGTCAATTTCTGTGATATCAGACCCCGGCTTGCCGGGGTTTTTTATGTCTGGCGGAACCGGGGCAGAAGTGTACAGGCATAAAAAAACCGCTTTTCAGCGGTTAATGGATGTTCTGTATGACAGAACGCATGACGGCGAAGCCTCTGGCTTACAGCGCAGCAGGTTTATCGTTATGCAGGTTTTCGTCTTCGCGGCAGTCACCCAGTTCGCAGTGGCCGTAAAGATAAAGACTGTGGTTGGTCAGCTTAATGCCATGTCTCTTGGCAATTTCGCGCTGACGTCCTTCGATGTACTCATCACGGAATTCGATCACACGGCCACAATCCAGGCAGATCAGGTGATCATGGTGATGTTGTTGAGTCAGTTCGAAAACAGATTTACCACCTTCGAAGTTGTGACGGGTCACGATCCCCGCATCATCAAACTGGTTCAGTACGCGGTAAACCGTCGCCAAACCAATTTCTTCACCCATATCAATCAGTTGCTTGTATAAATCTTCCGCACTGACGTGATGACCTTCCGGCGCTTGCAGCACTTCCAGGATCTTAAGTCGCGGAAGCGTGACTTTTAAGCCAGCTTTCTTCAGTGCGGTATTGTTGTCAGTCATGCGGATTCAGTCCTGTTACTATGGTAATCACGTTGAGGCATGAAGCCTGTGATGGCGGTTCATGATGAAACGGTAGTCTGTTAACAAAGATCGCATCTTTCATTGCTATAGCGAAAAGATCGCAACGGCTTGATCAATAGAAAAAACACCTGAACTCAGTGTACCTTGATACCGCAGAAAGTTACAATTTTGTAGCGGTTAAATTGTTAATTTCAGTAATAGTTTGGCCCTTTCAATGACGAATCAATCACTCAGGAACGGATCCTGTCGAGCAATCATTTCGCCAGTCCGTCAGGGCCAATTCTGGCTTAGCCAATAATCTCGGCCAGACTTAACTCTTCTGAAATCTGTTTAACCCAACCATCCACACGTTCGTTGGTTAATTCCGGTTGACGATCTTCGTCAATAGCCAGACCGATGAAGTGTTTGTCATCAGCCAAACCTTTAGAAGCTTCGAAGTGGTAACCGGCCGTTGGCCAGTGACCTACAATCACCGCGCCGCGTGGCTCGATGATGTCACGCACGGTGCCCATCGCGTCACAGAAATACTCGGCATAATCTTCCTGGTCGCCACAGCCAAACAGGGCAACCAGCTTACCTTCGAAATCTATCTCTTCCAGCGTTGGGAAAAAGTCGTCCCAGTCACACTGTGCTTCACCGTAATACCAGGTAGGAATACCGATCAGCAAAATATCGAATTTTTCCAGATCCTCTTTGCTGCTTTTGGCGATGTCATGTATCTCGGCAACGTCCTTACCCAGCTGCTTTTGGATCATTTTAGCGATGTTTTCGGTGTTACCTGTATCGGATCCAAAGAAGATTCCTACTACGGCCATAAGATTTCTAACCTCTTGTTCTCAATGAAGTGCTCTGCAAAGCAGGCAGTAATGCTGCAGATAATAGCAAACTCGCCGTCCGGAGAACATGCCTGCGCATACCGGTACGGATCGGACAATAAGTCTATCGGGCATTAATGCGAAGCGTTATCGCCTTCGTGTGTTTTATGCCCTTTGTAGGGATATAAGCCTTGTCCCTGCTGGAAATCCGGTTATTTACAAAAGTGAAATAATTTCACATCGGTCCTAAATTTTACTCATGCAGCGCCGATAGAAGATGAGAGAGGAATCTCAACATAATAAAGAAATCGATGCCCGGAGAGGTGTTCAACCATGTCCCGGGCTAATGCCAGACGGTGATGTGTTTGATTCTCTGCATCCCCGTTAATCTCATAAAAAGAAACGTTAACGTTTCACGAGAGGCACACTGTGCAATTTTTGAAAAATATTACTATCAGGGCAGCAATGTTAGGGATCCTTGGCGTTTTTTGCGTCATGTGGGCCTGCGTCGCGATCTATACCATTTCTTCACTTAATTCACTGACCAAAAATGCTGAAGTTAACGTCGCCTTAGTCAATGACCTTACGCTGGTGCATAAAGGCAGCGACCAGTATTTCCGTTCACAAACGCGTTTGGCCCGGGCGATTGCCGTTCTGCAAAATGAGCCAGACAAAGGCCCTGAAATTTTCGACGGCGCGAAGCTGGCGCTGAATAATATGACTCAGGCGCTGGCGGCGTTTAAAAATGCGGCCCACCCGGGGCTGGATGATTCCGTGGTGCAGGAGCTGATCACTGACTGGTCCGCACTGGCAGAGCAGGGCGCTACGCCGTTGTTTAATGCCGCCAGCAGTAAAAATTTTGAGGCTTATAAGCAGATTTCCAATGTGTCGGTGGTGCCTCTGAGCGTCAAATTTGGTGCCTCAGTTGAGAAGGTCAACGGCTTGATCGCCAGTGCGCTACTGAAATCGGAACAAGAGTCGAACCGCCTGACCCAGATGAGCAAAATCATCCTGTTAATCGCATTTGGTCTGGGCATTGTGATCCTGTTCCTGACCGACCGCTATCTAAATAACTGCGCTTAATACCGCTCCACTTTTGTTAACCCATGTTTGTTGCCAGGGAAAGGTGAAGCGGCTTTCATAAATTGTCTGACATTGTTCAGTAATTGCCACATCGTTCTGCAGCGATGATT